>DKBM01000068.1:0-28385 GCA_002451215.1 Proteobacteria bacterium UBA6900 | reverse complement strand
TGGTTGTCGCGCCGGAACTTCGCGATGATCGCCTGCTTGAGTGAGGGAATGCCATCGACTGCTGTGTACTTGGTGAAGCCATCCCGGATGGCCCGGATCGCAGCTTCCTTGACGTGCTCGGGGGTGTCGAAATCGGGCTCTCCGGCGCCAAGCCCGATCACATCCTTGCCGGCAGCCTTAAGGGCTTTGGCGCGCGCGTCCACGGCAAGGGTGGGCGAGGGCTTGATGCGCCCGACGCGGCTGGCAAGACGAATAGTGGACACGAACGAATCCGCAAGAAGCTGGTCGAAAAATCTGCGTTAATATTACCCGCTGCCCGCCGTAAAGACGATAGCCATATGCCCGATCAATTTGAACTTTCCGCGCCATTCCAGCCCGCGGGTGACCAGCCGCAGGCAATTGCCTCGCTGATTGACGGACTCTCGCGCGGTGAGGCCACCCAGGTGCTGCTCGGCGTGACGGGATCTGGCAAGACATTCACCATTGCCAACGTCATCGAGACCGTGCAGCGGCCAACACTCGTGTTGGCACCAAACAAGACGCTGGCGGCTCAGCTCTACTCCGAGTTCCGGGACTTCTTTCCGAAGAACGCAGTCGAGTACTTCGTTTCGTACTACGACTATTACCAGCCGGAAGCGTACGTCCCATCCAGTGATACCTATATCGAGAAGGATGCCGCAATCAACGAGCATATCGAGCAGATGCGACTGTCTGCGACGAAGGCGTTGCTGGAGCGGCCTGACGCGATCATTGTAGCGACCGTATCGGCGATCTATGGTCTTGGTGATCCGGTTGCCTACCACGGCATGATCCTGCATCTGCGCACCCAGGCCGAACTGGATCAGCGTGCGATCCTGCGACGTCTCGCGGAGATGCAGTACACCCGCAATGACCTCGAGCTGCAGCGTGGCACCTTCCGCGTGCACGGGGATGTCATAGATATCTTCCCGGCAGAATCGGAACGCCTCGCGATTCGTGTGGAACTCTTCGGCGACGAGATCGAATCCCTCTGCGAATTCGATCCACTGACTGGCGAAATCGCGAACAAGCTTGCGCGCACGACCATCTATCCCAAGAGCCACTATGTAACGTCGCGTGAAACGGTGTTGAACGTGTTGGGTGACATCAAGGAGGAGTTGCGCGTACGGGTGGCGGAATTGAAGGCTACCGACAAGCTCGTCGAAGCGCAGCGGCTTGAACAACGTACGCTCTACGATCTTGAAATGATGCGCGAGCTGGGCTTTTGTTCCGGGATCGAAAACTATTCGCGCTACCTGTCGGGCCGTGCACCGGGCGAACCGCCTCCCACATTGATCGACTACCTGCCCAAGGACGCCTTGCTGGTGGTTGATGAGTCGCACGTCACCATTCCGCAGCTTGGCGGCATGTACCGTGGTGACCGTTCCCGCAAGGAGACGCTTGTCGAGTATGGTTTCCGGCTGCCGTCCGCGCTGGACAACCGGCCGCTACGCTTCGATGAGTTCGAGAGCCTCATGCCGCAGACGATCTTCGTGTCCGCCACCCCAGGACCCTACGAGCTCAATAGTACCCATGGCGTGGTCGTGGACCAGGTGGTGCGCCCGACCGGGCTGCTCGATCCGGAAGTGGAGGTGCGCCCGGTGGCGAGTCAGGTGGACGACCTGCTTTCGGAAATCCGCGCACGCACCGCTGCCGGGGAGCGTGTCCTGGTCACTACGTTGACGAAGCGCATGGCAGAGGATCTCACGGAGTATTTCCATGAGCACGGCGTCAAGGTGCGCTATCTGCACTCCGATATCGATACTGTCGAGCGCGTGGAAATCATTCGCGATCTGCGCGCCGGTGTGTTCGATGTGGTGGTCGGGATTAACCTGCTGCGCGAGGGTCTCGATATCCCTGAGGTGTCGCTGGTGGCGATTCTTGATGCCGACAAGGAGGGTTTTCTGCGCTCGGCGCGCTCGCTGATCCAGACGATTGGTCGCGCCGCGCGCAATTCGCGCGGCAAGGTAATTCTCTATGGCGACAAGATAACTCCCTCCATGCGGGCAGCGATCGACGAGACGGAGCGCAGACGGGAGAGGCAGATCATCCACAACGCCGAGCACGGCATTACGCCGCGCACTGTGGTCAGGGCGGTGCGCGACATTATTGACGGCGTTCGTTACGCACGGCCCAGCGGGGAACGCGTCGAGCTGCGTGCAGCTGAAAGTGATGCTGACTACCGTGCGCTGGCACCGGATGCGTTGGGAAAACTGATTACCAGGCTCGAAAAGCAGATGTACGCACATGCCCGCAACCTTGAGTTCGAGCAGGCGGCGGCGCTGCGCGACCGCATCGACGCGATACGCGCGCGCAACCTCGCGCTGGTTGAGGGCGGTGCAAAGTAGTGTCAGATTATTGTCGGTACCGATCGTGGTTCGAAGCCACATTAGTGCTCGCTGATATGCTGCCGTTCATACCCGATCGAGCATCCCTTCATCGCGCTGCAGATGGACGTTGCCCTTATCGCCGTCCATAGTCCCAGCCGATAGCGTTCGACAAGCAGTCTGCCGGCCAGATGTCGGCAAGCAAAAAGAAATGGCCTGGGGTGCCGTTCACGATCGGACGCATCGTCCACTTACGGAACGTAAGGAGGGGTGCAATGAGATCCTTTGTCGTGGCGGCGCTCGGCGCCGTGCTAGCTATTGCTTCGATGTCGGTTCCCCTTGCCAGCGCTCATGCCCAGACGGTGAAGCTCACGTGGGCCGGCTGTGGCATTTCGAAGAATGCCTTCATGGCGGAAATGGCGGCTGCCTACAAAAAGAAGACTGGAATCGAAATTGACTTCAAGGGCGGCGGCGCCACCAAGGGAATCCGTGAGGTTGCGTCGCACAAGGTGGATATTGGTGGAACCTGCCGACACGTCATCGAGGACGCTGCGACTTACAATACGTTGCCCGAGGAACGGCGCGTGCAGCTGACACCGGTGGCGTGGGATGCCTTGGCGGTAATCGTGAACAAGAGCAATCCAGTCGACAACATCACGCTGGAGCAGTTGCGCGCGGTCTATACCGGCAAGATCACCAATTGGAAAGAACTCGGGGGAGCCGATGCGACGATCGAGTTATATGCGCGCAAAGGCAAGATTTCGGGTGTCGGGCGTACGCTTCGCGAGCTGGTATTCGCTGATTATGACGCGGAGTTCTTTGCGAAGTATGTGGTGGCCTCCACGGGTCCGCTGGAAAAGGCGATTCCGGAGAATCCCGGCGGGATCGGTACCACCGGCATCAGCAGCGCGCGCAAGCTTGGGGCGAAGGTCAAGATCCTGAAGCTGAACGGGAAGGAACCGAGCTACGAGAACATCAAGAGCGGGGAGTATCTGCTGTACCGACCGCTCTATATGGTGACGCACCTTCAAAACGAAAAACCGGAAGCGCAGCAGTTCCTTGATTTCGTGATGGGGCCGGAGGGCAAAGAAGTCATGCGCCGTGTTGGAACGGTTCCCTATGAGGATGGCATCGCCTTGTGGCTGAAGTACCTGGATCAGCAAAAGACCGCGCTTGCCAACATGCAGCGCCGCTCGACCTTTGCGGGTGCTGCCCGGGATGGCGGTTTGAGCGGGGCAAACAGGGTGGCGATGCCACGCTAAACTTGTTCGCCCGCGCGCAGGTGTGCTATTTTCCGCGGCCTTGCAGGCGCGTAGCTCAGTGGTAGAGCACTACCTTGACATGGTAGTGGTCGGTGGTTCGATCCCACTCGCGCCTACCAGTTGATCCCTGATATAGTAGTCATCGGCCCACCCCTGCGGGTGGGCCGTTTATTTTGTTTACGCGGCCATTCGTAGCGGTCGCCACTGAACCGGAATTCTTGCCATGCCAGTTGTGACCCTGCCGGACGGCTCCCGCCGCGAGTTTCCCCAGCCAACGACGATTGCCGCTATCGCCGCCAGCATCGGCCCCGGTCTCGCACGCGCCGCGCTGGCCGGACGAGTGGATGGCAAGCTGGTCGACACGAGTTTTGTCGTCGAGCGCGATGCTGAAATCGCCATCGTGACAGACAAGGACCCGGCCGGGGTTGAGATTCTGCGCCATTCGACGGCGCACCTGCTAGCGCATGCCGTAAAGGAACTATACCCAGAGGCGCAGGTAACGATCGGTCCGGTGATCGACAACGGGTTCTATTACGATTTCGCCTTCCAACGGGGTTTTACCGCCGAGGATCTGGACAGGATCGAGGCGCGTATGCATGAGATCGCGAAGCGCGACCTCAAGGTCGAACGTTCCGTCATGCCGCGTGATCAAGCTGCTGAATTCTTCCGTCGTCAGGGCGAGGAATACAAGGCCCAAATCATCGAAGCGATCCCGCAGGGGGAGGACATTTCGCTATATCGTCAGGGGGAATTCGTCGACCTCTGCCGCGGTCCCCACGTGCCAACGACTGCCAAACTCAAGGCGTTCAAACTCACCAAGGTTGCCGGTGCCTATTGGCGCGGCGACTCGCGCAACGAGATGCTGGCGCGCATCTACGGCACGGCATGGCCGAACAAGGACCTGCTGGATGCCTACCTCCATCAGCTGGAGGAAGCCGAGAAGCGCGACCATCGCAAGATTGGTCGCAGTCTCGACCTGTTCCACATGCAGGAAGAGGCGCCGGGCATGGTGTTTTGGCACCAGCGGGGCTGGCGTCTGTACCAACTGGTCCAAAGTTACATGAGCGAGCTTTGGCGCGAAAGCGACTATCAGGAAATCCGAACGCCGCAGCTAGTCGATCGTTCGCTGTGGGAGAAGTCAGGTCACTGGGAAAAGTTCCACAGCGACATGTTCACCACGGAATCCGAGAAGCGCACGTTCGCGGTGAAGCCGATGAACTGTCCATGTCACATTCAGATTTTCAACCAGGGACTGAAGAGTTACCGGGATCTGCCGCTGCGGCTCGCCGAGTTCGGCTCCTGCCATCGCAATGAGCAATCCGGTGCGTTGCATGGCCTGATGCGTGTCCGGGCGTTCACGCAAGACGACGCCCATATCTTTTGCACCGAGGACCAGATTCAGTCGGAGGTCTCCTCTTTTATCGATCTGCTGCACAAGGTGTATGCCGATTTCGGGTTCCGGGAAGTGCTCTACAAACTCTCCACCCGGCCAGTGAACCGTATCGGTTCCGACGACCTGTGGGATAAGGCCGAGCACGCCCTGGAGCAGGCCCTGAACAGCAAGGGGCTGCCGTGGGACCTGCAGCCAGGGGAGGGCGCATTCTATGGGCCCAAGATCGAGTTCTCGCTCAGGGACTCTATCGGCCGGGTCTGGCAGTGCGGCACCATTCAGGTCGATTTCTCCATGCCCGGGCGGCTGGGGGCGACCTACGTTGCCGAAGACGGGTCGAAACAGGTCCCGGTAATGCTGCACCGCGCGGTGTTTGGGTCGATGGAGCGCTTTATCGGCATCCTGATTGAGGAATTCGCCGGTTCTTTCCCGGCGTGGCTGGCGCCGGTTCAAGCCGTGATCCTGACCATCACCGACGGGCAGGCGGACTACGCGCGGGCGGTAGCCGAAACGCTGAGAAAACAGGGTCTACGGGTCGAAACTGACTTGAGAAACGAGAAAATTGGCTTTAAGATTCGCGAGCATACGTTGCAGCGTATTCCCTATCTGCTGGTTGTCGGCAAGAAGGAGGCGCAGCAAGGTACTGTTGCCGTGCGCACGCGCAAGGGTGAAGACCTTGGGAGCCTGACGCTTTCGGCGTTTGGTGACCGTCTCGCCCAGGAGATCGCGGGCCGCGGCCTTATTGTTTTGGAGGGATAAAAACATCGCGACTGACAAAGAGCACCGCATCAATCGGCGGATAAACGTCCCGCAGGTTCGCTTGATTGGCAGCGACGGCGAACAGATCGGCATCGTACCTACCCCCGATGCCCTGCGCCGGGCCGAAGAGGCCGGGATGGACCTAGTGGAGATTTCGCCGACTGCCCAACCACCGGTTTGCCGGATTATGAATTACGGCAAGTTCCAGTACGAAGAGAGCAAGAAGCGCCACGCTGCCAAGAAGAAGCAAAAGCAGATTCAGCTCAAGGAAGTGAAGTTCCGCCCGGGCACGGATATCGGTGACTACCAGATCAAGTTGCGCAATCTCATCCGCTTTCTTGAGGAAGGTAATAAAGCCAAGATCACGCTGCGGTTTCGTGGCCGCGAAATGGCGCATCAGGAGCTGGGCATCGAAATGCTCAAGCGCCTGGAAGAGGATTTGAAGGAATACGGAGTCGTCGAGCAGTTCCCGCGCATGGAAGGCAGGCAGATGGTCATGGTGGTCGCTCCGGGCAAGCGCCCGGTGCAAAAGCCCTCTGCATAACATTACGTCACGCATCGTCCGGGCTCACGCATGTGCCTGCCGGTGCCTCAACCTTGGAGTCAAAACATGCCTAAGTTGAAGACCAACAAGAGCGCCGCGAAGCGCTTCAAGAAGACCGCCAAGGGCGGCTTCAAGCGCGGCTACGCGCATCATCGTCATATCCTCACCAAGAAGAGCACCAAGCGTAAGCGTCAGCTGCGTGGAACTGTCATGGTGCACGATACGGATACGGATCGTATCCGCCAGATGATGCCGTACGTCTAAGAGGACGCAGCCATGCCAAGAGTAAAACGTGGAGTTACTTCTCACGCGCGCCACAAGAAAACCCTGGGGCGCGCCAAGGGCTACTACAATGCCCGGCGCAAACTGATCAAGACCGCCACCCAGGCGGTCATGAAAGCCGGACAATACGCATATCGTGACCGGCGGGTTCGCAAGCGCGAGTTCAGGGCGCTATGGATCCAGCGCATCAACGCAGCGGCGCGTGAGCACGGTTTGTCGTACAGCCGATTTATCAACGGGCTTAACAAGGCGGCGATCGAGGTAGATCGCAAAGTGCTCGCGGATATCGCGGTGCACGACAAACAAGCCTTTTCCGTTCTGGCAGACAAAGCCAAGGCTGCACTGACGGCGTAGACCCGCCGTTAGTTCGCTGATTTCGGAGTGTGCAGAAAGGGGAGGGGCTTTGGCCTTTCCCCTTTCTTTTGTTTGCGAAGGTGCCACAGTGACCAGCATACAGTCAGTGGAGCAAGATTTGGCGCGACTCGTTGATGAGGCGCGAGTTGCGATTGCCGGCGTGACGGAAGTGGCCGCGGTGGAAGAACTGCGCGTCCACTACCTCGGCAAGAAGGGCGTCCTCAGCGAGCAGCTGAAGCGACTGGGCACGCTTCCGCAGGAAGAGCGTCCGCTGGTGGGCAAATGGGTCAATGATGCCAAGGCGGCGGTGCAGCAAGCACTCGTCGCGCGGCGCGGCGCGCTCGAGACTGCCGCGCGCGACGCGCAGCTCGTGTCCGAGGTGGTCGACGTCACCTTGCCCGGTCGCGGCTTGCGTCAGGGCGGACTGCACCCGGTGACCCGCACCCTCGAGAGACTCGAGACCCTGTTCGTGCGGATGGGCTTCACTATTGCGGACGGTCCGGAGATCGAAGACGACTATCACAATTTTGAGGCTCTCAATATCCCGCCCAACCACCCCTCGCGGGCGATGCACGATACCTTCTACTTCGATGCGCATCGCCTGCTGCGAACCCATACCTCGCCCGTGCAGATTCGGCACATGGAGGCGCACCGCCCACCGCTGCGGGTGATCGCCGCGGGTCGAGTATTTCGATGTGACTCTGACGTTACCCACACACCCATGTTTCATCAGATCGAAGGGCTGCTGGTCGATGAGGCGGTGAGCTTCGCCGATCTCAAGGGAGTGTTGGCCGAATTTCTTGAGCAGTTCTTCGAAACTTCGCTCAAACTGCGGCTTCGACCATCCTACTTTCCGTTTACCGAACCGTCCGCAGAGGTGGATATCAGTTGTGTCATGTGTGGCGCTAAAGGCTGTCGGGTATGCAAGCAAACCGGATGGTTGGAAGTGCTGGGTTGCGGCATGGTGCATCCGGAAGTCTTCCGCCACGTCGGAATCGATAGCGAGCGCTGGAGCGGCTTTGCCTTCGGTCTGGGTGTCGAGCGACTCGCCATGTTGCGCTACGGGGTGAACGACCTGCGGTTGTTCTACGAGAATGATCTGCGCTTCCTGCAGCAATTCAGGTAACGAGGACCGGACCAAACCATGCGGCTGAGCGAGCAGTGGTTGCGCGAATGGGTTTCGCCCAAGCTCTCTTCCGAGGCGATTGCCGCCCGCTTTACGATGGCCGGCATCGAGGTTGGCGCGATTGAGCCAGTCGCCCCCGGATTCGAAGGTGTGATAGTCGGAGAAATTCTGTCGGTTGCGAGCCATCCTTCTGCTGACAAACTGAAGGTATGTCGGGTCGATATTGGCAAGGGTCGGGAGCTTAGTATCGTTTGTGGAGCCGACAACGCGGCGGTCGGACTGAAGGTCCCGGTGGCAATGATCGGGGCCGCCTTGCCGGGCGGTGTGCGCGTTGAGCGCGCCGATATCCGGGGAGTTGCCTCGGAGGGTATGCTGTGCTCAGAGGCCGAGCTGGGCCTTGAGCAGACGGCGAGCGGGCTTCTGGTTCTTGGTGGAGAAGCTCCCGTGGGAGAGCCGCTGCGGGACTTCTTGAAGCTGGATGATGTTACGTTCGAGCTCGAGCTCACCCCCAACCGTGGCGATTGCCTGAGTGTTGCAGGAGCAGCGCGCGAACTGGCGGCGCTTACCGGGGCGCCGCAACGAAAGAGAACAGTACGCAGAGTGCGGGCACGCGGGAAGCGCCGCCTGCCGGTTGTGATTCGTGCCAACAAAGAGTGCGGGCGCTACGTCGGGCGGGTTATCGAGGGCATCAATGCGAATGTGCTCACGCCAATCTGGATGCGTGAGCGGCTGCGCCGCGCCGGCGTGCGCAGCATTCACCCGGTCGTCGACGTCACCAACTACGTCATGCTCGAACTCGGACAACCGATGCACGCATTCGATCTGACGTGCCTAACCGGTGGCATCGAGGTTCGTCGGGCGCGCCCGCGCGAGCGCCTGCGTCTCCTCGATGGCAAGGAGATCGATGTCACGACCGATACGCTCGTTATCGCGGATCAAAGCGGCCCACTTGCGCTAGCCGGAATCATGGGCGGTGCGGCGTCCGCGGTGGGCACGGGGACCCGCAATCTCTTTCTGGAGAGTGCCTGGTTCAGCCCTGGCACGATCGCCGGACGAGCACGCGCATTCGGATTGCAGACGGAATCGGCGCAGCGATTTGAGCGTGGCGTCGATCCTGAGTTGGCGCCGATAGCGATGGAACGTGCGACCGAATTGCTGGTCGCCATCGTTGGCGGCCGGGCGGGTCCTGTAATCGAGCGACGCGCGGCGGCGCAGCTACCGAAACGTCGGCCGATCTTGCTGCGCCGGGAACGCATCGGACGGATGCTTGGCAAGGCGATGGCTGATGTTGTCGTGACGACCATCCTGAAGCGGCTTGGCATGCGCGTAACGCGTGCCGCTGCCGGATGGCGGGTGACGGCGCCAAGTCATCGCTTTGATGTCGAGCGTGAGATCGATCTGATCGAGGAACTGGCCCGAGTACATGGCTATGACAAGATTCCCGCTCAGCGCCCGTTGCTGCGCATGCATGCGCCGCAATTGCCCGAGGGACGCGGCACGACGGCGAAATTGCGGTCGGTGCTGGCGGCGCGGGACTATCAGGAAGTGATTACCTACAGCTTCGTCGATCCGGAGCTGCAAGGGCTGGTTGGCCCCACGGAAGAAGGACCGAGATTGGCGAATCCCATCAGCGCTGACATGGCCGTCATGCGCACGAGTCTTTGGCCGGGCTTACTGAAAACCATCATCCATAACCGTAATCGCCAGCTGTCGCGAGTGCGCGTGTTTGAAATTGGCCGTTGTTTCGCAGGTGGGTCAGCGGAGGTAATTCAGGATTCCCGGATTGGCGGCGCAATCATTGGCGCGGCCCTGCCCGAGCAGTGGGGAAGCGCATCGCGTCCCGCGGATTTTTTTGATGCCAAGGGGGATGTCGAGGCTTTGTTCGCGCTCTCCGGCGAACCTTCGGAGTTCTCGTTTGAGCGTGGCGATCACCCGGCATTGCACCCCGGTCAGTCCGCACGACTGTTGCGGAGGGGTCAGGCAGTGGGGTGGATAGGCAGGTTACATCCTGCGCTGCAGTCGAGGTTGGATCTCGACGAGCCGCCAGTCCTGTTTGAGGTTGATCTCGAGGCGGTGTTGCGCGCCAAAATTCCGGCGTTTCGGGAGATATCCCGGTACCCGTCCATCCGCCGGGATCTCGCCATCGTGCTGCCGGACGACATTCCGGCCAAGACATTGCTGGAAGTGGCCCAGCGGGTGGCCGGAAACTTGCTAGTGGACCTCCAGCTGTTTGACGAATATCGTGGAAAAGGTATTGATTCGGGAAGAAAAAGTTTGGCCTTGGCCTTGACCTTGCAGGACTCTTCGCGCACTCTTAAAGAGGAAGAAGTCGAGGCGCTAATGGGGCGTCTTGTGACTGCTGTCGAGTCCGAATTGGGAGGCACACTTCGAGGGTAGGCCCCCGAAGAACAACGAGAAGGAAAAGATGTATGGCGCTGACTAAAGCAGATTTGGCTGAGGGCTTGTTCAACGAGTTGGGCCTGAACAAGCGGGAGGCCAAGGAATTCGTCGAGATGTTTTTCGAGAATGTTCGCACCGCCTTGGCGGAGGGACAGCAGGTCAAGCTTTCGGGATTCGGCAATTTTGGTTTGCGTGAAAAGAACCCGAGACCTGGTCGAAATCCCAAGACCGGTGAAGAAATTCCGATCACGGCCCGCACGGTAGTTACGTTCCGGGCGAGCCACAAACTGAAGGAGCGGGTGGAAGAGAATGCCCGCTTGCATGCCGAGCAGCTGAAGAGCAAGGTTCAGGCGAATGCTTGATCCGGCCGATAATCTCGAGCTGCCGGCCATCCCCAGTAAACGTTACTTCACCATTGGTGAAGTGAGCGATCTGTGCGCGGTCAAGCCACATGTGCTGCGTTACTGGGAGCAGGAGTTTCCACAGCTCAAGCCGGTCAAGCGCCGCGGCAACCGCCGCTACTACCAGCGCCACGATGTTGTGCTCATCCGCCAGATTCGCAGCTTGCTGTATGTCGAGGGATTTACGATCAGCGGGGCGCGCAACAAGCTCGCGCCCGAAAATCCAGACGGGGTAGATGTCGACCGCGAGCGTGCCATCCGGGCACTGATCCGGGAGCTTGAGGACGTCTTGTCGCTCCTCAAGGAACTCTAGGAAGGCCGGTCTCTGGTATGATGCGCCCGCTGTCTGAGACCCGCTTCCATAACTCCTCGCAGGCAGCAATAGCCGTTCTGGCGTACTCATTCGGGGCGTAGCGCAGCCTGGTAGCGCACCACCTTGGGGTGGTGGTGGTCGGAGGTTCAAATCCTCTCGCCCCGACCAAACTTCTTGATGCTTTGCATCCCGTTCAATCTCGTGCCGGGCAGGCTCCTCCATGGTAAGCCTGCCTGCCGGGCGTGGGGCACCCCCCCCAGTCTTTTTCGCCGCTTTTCCGCCTTATCCCGCCAAGTGGATAGCGCTGCCCGCCCGCCCGCATTAAACCAATGCGTCGGCTCGCCTCGGCGAACACGTCAGAGTTTTGACGCTGCATCTGCATGATTTTTGCATGAACCCACCACTATGCAGCGTCGTGTAGACACCAAGAGTCTTGCGCTCGGGATGTGGGTGGTGGAACTGGACCGCCCGTGGTTAGGCACGCCATTTCTTTTTCAGGGGTTCGAGATCCAGACGCAAGAAGAACTCGATGAGTTGCGCAAGCATTGTGCGTACGTGTATGTGCTGACGAATCCTCCGGAGGGTAGAGCCAAGCCTGCAAAGCGCGCGCCAGTCGGAATCGGCGGTGCAACTGCACCTGCAACGGTAACAGCACAGGCACGGGCCGGCACGGAAAAACTTGATCTGTCCCAACTCGTCAAGGTGAAACCAATAGAGCGGCATCGGTATCGGCGCGAGATTTCACTCGAGGAGGAGCTGCCCCGGGCAGCGAAGATCGAGCGCGAGGCCAAGGCGCATCTGCAGACGATTCTTGAGGACGTTCGTCTCGGACACAGTGTCGATGCCTCGGGGGCGCGCCAGATCGTCTCGCAGATGGTTGAGAGCGTGATCTCGAACCCCGATGCGCTGACCGTATTGTCGCAGCTCAAGAATGCCCACGAGTACACCGCCGAGCATGGGCTGCGTGTCTGCACGCTCGCCATTGCCTTTGGTCGCCACCTCGAGATGTCGCCAGAAGCGTTGAATCTCCTCGGGGTGGGCGCACTGTTGCATGACGTCGGCAAGATGAAGGTGCCGTTAGAAATTCTCAACAAGCCGGCCAAACTCACCGATGAGGAATTTGCCATCATGCGCACGCATGTGCCTGAGGGCGTCAAGATTCTCAACTCGGCGCACGGCATCGCCCCCGAGTCGCTCGAGGTGGTGGAGCGACATCACGAACGCTATGGTGGCGGTGGCTACGCGCGCGGTATCAGTGGCGAGGAGATACGACCTTTCGGGATGATCGCCTCAATCGTGGATTGCTACGACGCCATCAGCAGCGATCGCGTCTATCACAAGGGTATGTCAACCCATGACGCGCTTAGCAAGATGTACGAATGGCGCGGAAAAGACTTCCATCCGGGGCTGGTCGAGCAGTTTATCCAGTGCATGGGTATCTATCCGATCGGCAGCGTTGTGGAACTGACTGACGGAGCGGTTGGTGTGGTGATCAGCATTAACCGCGAGCGGCGTCTGTTGCCCAAGGTGGCGATTGCGGCCAGCAGCGAGCACAGGCTCCTGTCCCGTGGTCGCGTAGTGGATCTGATGTCGGGGGTGCCGGAGGGCGCGAGGGCACCGATCGAGATCCGCCGTGTCTTGCCGCCCGAGTTGCACAACGTAAACCCTGCCGACTACTTCCCGATTCCGCGTCTGGCCGCCGGCTAACGGCGTCGGCGCAGTTCCGTTATCATGCGCGCCAGTCCGGGTGCCGTGCGCTACGTTGCCGCGGACACTCGGCACGGATTGCACCGATGCGCATTCTGCTCAGCAACGACGACGGTTATCTTGCCCCGGGGCTGGCTGCGCTAGCGGCGGTTCTTCGGCCCGTGGCAGAGATTGAGGTGGTAGCGCCCGAGCGTGATCGCAGCGGCGCCAGCAATTCGCTCACGCTCAACCGGCCGTTACGCGTTTTCGAAGGGTCCAATGGTTTTCGTTTCACGGACGGTACGCCGACCGATTGCGTTCACATCGCCATCACCGGCCTGATGGAGCATCTGCCCGATATGGTGATTTCCGGTATCAACCGTGGAGCTAATCTGGGAGACGACGTGCTTTATTCCGGTACGGTGGCAGCTGCGATGGAGGGTCGGTTTCTCGGGTCCCCGGCTATCGCGGTTTCGCTGGTAGGGCACGAGGGCCACCACTTCGAGACGGCCGCCCAGATTGTGTTGCGGCTCGTGAGACAGCTGCAAAACAACCCATTGCCCGCCGATACGATTCTTAACGTGAACGTCCCGGATGTGCCGCTGAGCTCGCTGTCCGGCATTGAAGCCACGCGTCTCGGTCAGCGCCATAAGGCCGAGCCGGTGGTCCGGGCCACGGACCCGCACGGCCGGCCGGTCTATTGGGTCGGCGTGCCAGGCGCCGAGTCCGACGCTGGGCCAGGAACGGATTTCCATGCGGTGAACCACAACTGTGTTTCCATCACCCCTTTGCACGTCGATTTGACCCGTTATACTGCCCTCGACCAGGTTGCCTCCTGGCTGAAGCAACTGTGATACGCACCACGACCCGCCGCGAGTAGTGAGCACTGCACGACACGGCATTGGCATGACCTCGGCGCGCACGCGCCAACGTCTGATCGAGCGGCTCCGCGCCCAGGGAATCCGGGATGAGCGTGTGCTGACGGCCATGCAGAAGGTGCCTCGTCATCTTCTGGTCGATGAGGCGCTCGCCTCGCGCGCCTACGAGGACACGGCGCTGCCGATTGGCTATGGCCAAACGATATCGCAGCCCTACATCGTCGCGTTGATGACCCAGACACTGCTTGCCGCAGGAACTCCGCGGCGGGTGCTTGAGGTTGGTACGGGTTCAGGCTACCAGACGGCCATCCTTGCCGAACTGGTGCCGGAGATCTATACGGTCGAACGCATTGAACCGCTCATGCGCCGCTCGCGCCAGCAGCTGCGTAGTCTCGGTTACCGCAATGTCCACTTCCGGCTCTCGGACGGCAGTTGGGGATGGGAGGCGCATGCGCCTTTTGAGGCGATTCTCGTGACGGCCGCGCCAAAAGAGATTCCCGAGGCATTGCGCCAGCAGCTTGGGACGCAAGGCCGGATGGTCATTCCGGTGGGCGACGGTGCGCTGCAGGAGCTAGTGCTGGTGAGCAAGCAGGAGGGTGAAGCAACCGAAGAGCGGATCGAGCGGGTGACCTTCGTGCCCCTTGTTGCCGGGAACCTCTGTGCCGGGTAGGGCCTGCTCGCGAAACGGCGTATTGTTGGTCGTCGGGCTTCTTATATTAAGTGCCTGCGCTAGCCATCGGCCAATCGGCGCCGGTTCGGCGCGGGGGGAGGTTCATCCCGCCGAGGCCAAGATCCGCACCGTCGCGGCCGGTGACACTCTGTACAGCATCGCCTGGGAATCAGGGAATGACTATCGCGATCTGGCGACATGGAACGATATCCCGCGACCATATCTCATCAAGCCAGGACAGAAAGTACGGCTCTCGCCGCCGACGCAGCAGGAAGAGGCAGTCAGGACTCGCAGTGAGGGCCCGACTGTGCACGTCGTCAAGCGTGGGGAGACGCTCTACCGTATCGGTATCACCCACGATCTTAATGTTCAGGACCTAGCCAGGTGGAACGGCATCTCTCCGCCATATACCCTGCGGGTTGGTCAACGCCTACAACTCGTGGGCCCCGATGAACAAAGTGGGCGTGCCGCCACAAGCACTCAAACCCCGGGCAAGACATCGAGCAAAAAGGCGGACCAGCCGAGACGGGAAGCAACGCCGCGGCAGCGCGCGAGCACACAAGACGAGCGAGTTGACTGGGCTTGGCCGGCCGACGGCAGTGTTATCGGACGGTATGGCGATGGCAACAACAAGGGTGTTGAGATCGGTGGGCGCAAGGGCCAGCCGATCCGCGCGTCGGGGTCGGGGCAGGTCGTCTATCAGGGCGGTGGACTTCGCGGTTACGGGCAGCTTATCATCATCAAACATAACGCCACTTTCCTCAGTGCGTACGCACACTGTGATCGAATTTTGGTTAAGGAAGGCGATGTGGTAAAACGAGGCCAGAAGATCGCCGATATGGGAAGCAGCGGTACGGATCGCACAAAGCTTCACTTCGAAATTCGTCGGCACGGCACTCCAGTCAATCCGCTCAGTTATCTCCCGCGAAAGTAGCATGGCGCGTAAACCCGCTCGCCCGAGTTCCAAAACCAAGAAGGCTGCATCACCGGCCACGCGCCGTGGCCGGCGTGCCGGAGCCATATCGGCGCCGATCGAGGCAGAAGACGAATCCGAGACCAGTACGTCGGTTGTCGCAGAGGATTCCGATTCGGAAGAAGAGCGCACGTCAGATTCCGCGGAGCCCGCAGAGACGGTCCGCGAGACGGAGACCCGCGAATACGGATCGGATAGCTACTACTCGCAAGCGGATGCTACCCGCCTTTACCTGAGAGAGATCGGGTTCTCGCCACTGCTCACGGCAGAGGAAGAGGTATATTTCGCTCGTCGTGCGCAAAAGGGTGATGGGGCGGCGCGCAAGCGCATGATCGAAAGTAACCTGCGCCTGGTGGTTAAGATCGCGCGCCGATACATGAATCGGGGATTATCCCTGCTGGACCTCATCGAGGAGGGCAACCTCGGGCTTATTCGTGCGGTAGAAAAGTTCGATCCGGAACGCGGGTTTCGATTCTCGACTTACGCCACCTGGTGGATTCGACAGACGATCGAGCGCGGCATTATGAATCAGACGCGCACTATTCGGCTTCCCGTACATGTCTTGAAAGAGATCAACATCTATCAGCGTGCTGCCCGGCACCTCGCGCAGAAACTTGATCATGAGCCAAGCCCCGAGGAGGTCGCAGCGCTGCTCGACAAGCCGGTGGAGGACGTGAAAGAGATGCTTGGGCTGAACGAGCGCATCGCGTCGGTCGACGCGCCGCTGGATGATGACCCGGACCGTTCTTTGCTGGACGCGATAGCAGATGATCGCACGCCGGATCCGGAAAACATGCTGCAGCATGATGACTTGCAGCAGCTGATCGAGCTGTGGCTCAACGAACTGAGTGACAAGCAGCGCGAGGTGGTTGAGCGGCGCTTCGGTCTGAGCGGCCGCGAGATATCTACGCTGGAGGAAGTTGGGGCGGACATCGGGGTCACACGCGAGCGCGTGCGCCAGATTCAGGTCGAGGCGCTCAAGCGTTTGCGCGTGATCCTTGAGAAGGCCGGTTACTCCGTCGAATCAACCTGACCTGTCAGCTCGATCATCAACAGGGCAGCCAGTACCCGACGCCCATCTCCCATCAGAATGTTGTAGGTGCGGCAGGCAGCCGCGGTATCCATTACTTCGAGCCCAATTCCTGCCGTAATGAGGGGGCGGGTCAGTGGTGCCGGTGGGAAGCGCGTGGTTGCGCCGGTGCCGAGCAGGACGACTTCTGGCCGCAGGTCCGCAATGCGCTGAAAATGAGCCTCCGCCAGGCCCTCCGAGCTGTTCACGAGCCAGTCCGTATACAACCGCTCCGGCGTGATGAGCAAGCTTTGGCGGTAGACGGTTTCGTTCACCGTTATCCTTCCCGGCGCGTACCCCCGGATGCGGTTTAGGCCGGTGCGCTCTAGCTCAATCTTCATCCTTTCGTCCTGTTATGAGTTTCCCGGCGCGGGCAGAGGCCCTATAATGCAAGAGGATTCAATCAGTTGGCCCGATCTATCGTACCGCAGCGCGGTTCCCGACGTGTAGCACCATGGACGCAGAATTTCCCCGTATCAAGCGGTTGCCGCCGTATGTCTTCAACATCGTCAACGAGTTGAAGGCCAACGCGCGCCGGCGCGGTGAGGACATCATCGATTTCGGGATGGGTAATCCCGACGGTGCGACGCCCAAGCACATTGTCGACAAGTTGTGTGAGGCGGCAATGCGCGAGGATACGCACCGCTATTCGGTTTCCAAGGGAATCCCGCGGCTCCGCCGGGCGATTTGTCAGTGGTACAAGCGCCGTTATGACGTTGATCTCGACATGGACAAGGAGGCAATAGTCACAATCGGCTCCAAGGAAGGGCTGTCGCACCTGGCGCTTGCCACCGTCGATCGTGGTGACAGCGTGCTGGTTCCCAATCCTTGCTATCCAATTCATACCTATGGGTTCGTGATTGCCGGCGCCGACATTCGTCATGTGCCCATCTTGCCGGGCGTCGACTTCTTCGGCGAGCTAGAGCGCGCAATCAAGAATGCATGGCCAAAGCCCAAGATGCTCGTGCTCAATTTTCCGTCGAACCCGACAACGCAATGTGTGGAACTCGACTTCTTTGAGAAGGTCGTGGCGGTGGCGCGCGAGCACGGTATCTGGGTTATCCACGACCTGGCATATGCCGACATCGTCTTTGACGGCTACAAGGCGCCGTCCATTCTCCAGGTGCCGGGTGCCAAGGAGGTGGCGGTGGAGTTCTACACGCTTTCCAAGAGTTACAACATGCCCGGTTGGCGCGTCGGCTTCATGTGCGGCAACCCGACGCTGGTGGCTGCGCTCGGGCGCCTGAAGTCATATTTCGATTACGGGACGTTCACCCCGATCCAGGTGGCGTCGATCTTGGCGCTTGAGGGGCCGCAGGATTGCCTCGAAGAGATCCGGCTTACGTATGAGCAGCGTCGTGACGTGCTGTGCAATGGGCTGTTCTCGGCGGGGTGGGTGGTGGAGCGGCCCAAGGCGACGATGTTTATCTGGGCACGAATACCGGAGGCGTATCGCCACCTCGGTTCGCTCGAGTTCTCAAAGAAACTGCTTAACGAGGCACAAGTGGCGGTGTCACCCGGCATCGGGTTTGGCGAGTACGGGGATGAGTACGTGCGCTTCAGCCTGATCGAAAATGAGCATCGCACTCGCCAGGCCATGCGCTCAATTCGCGAGATGTTTCGGCGTGATCGCGTCCTGCAGGAAAGGATAGAAGCGTGAAGCCGGTCAAGGTCGGTGTGCTGGGCCTCGGCACGGTTGGCTGCGGCACGATCAACGTGCTTGCACGCAACGGCAAGGAAATTGCGCGCCGAGCCGGGCGCGTCATTCAGGTGACGCACGCGGCGGCGCGAGATATCAGCAAGCATCGACCGTGCGATACCAGCGGCATCGAGCTGGTCACCGATCCGACACTGATTGTGCGTCATCCCGAGATCGAGGTGGTTGTCGAGCTGATCGGTGGCGACGAGCCCGCGCGTTCACTCGTGCTGGAGGCGCTCGCAAACGGCAAGCACGTGGTGACCGCCAACAAAGCGCTCATTGCGGTTCATGGCAACGAGATATTCGACGTCGCCCAGAAGAAGGGCCTGATGGTGGCATTTGAGGCTGCCGTGGCTGGCGGGATCCCTATTATCAAAGCCATCCGCGAGGGCCTTGCCGGCAACCGCATTGAATGGCTGGCAGGCATCATCAACGGCACCAGCAACTTCATACTCTCCGAGATGCGCGAACGGGGCGCCGACTTCGCTGATGTCTTGAAGGAAGCGCAGCGACTCGGCTACGCCGAGGCGGATCCCACGTTCGACATCGAGGGCATCGACGCGGCGCACAAGCTCACCATTCTCGCGGCGATCGCCTTCGGTATCCCGCTCAAGTTCAAGGACGCGTATGTCGAGGGGATCAGCAAGGTGACGCGCATGGATGTGGCGTACGCAGAGGAACTGGGTTATCGACTGAAGCTGCTCGGTATTGCGCGGCGCATCAACGGAGGAATCGAGCTGCGGGTACACCCGACGCTGATCCCATATCGGCGCCTGATTGCGAATGTCGAGGGAGCGATGAACGCCGTGTTGGTGAAGGGAGATGCCGTCGGGCCGACCATGTTCTACGGTGCCGGCGCGGGCGCCGAGCCGACCGCGTCTGCCGTGGTGGCCGACCTGGTTGATGTCGTGCGCACCCTGACTACTGATCCGACCAATCGCGTTCCCCATCTGGCGTTTCAGGCGGATCAACGTGTTGACCTGCCAATCCTGCCGATGGGCGAGGTCGACACGTCCTACTATCTGCGGTTGCATGCGCTCGACAAGCCCGGGGTACTGGCGGATGTCACGCGCATTCTCGCCGATCTTGCGATCAGCATCGAGGCCATCTTGCAGAAGGAGCCGCAGCCGGGCGAGCAGACGGTTCCGGTCATCATTCTCACCCAGCGCGTGAAAGAGAAGAACATGGACGCCGCGATCAGTCGTATCGAGCAGCTCGACTCGATCACGGGCAAAGTCGCGCGGATTCGACTCGAGCACCTGAACCCGACCTGGAATTGACCGCAACATGAATCTCGGCAGCCGCTACACCGGATTGATCGACAAGTACCGCGACCGCCTTCCGGTCTCGGATGCCACGCGCATCATCTCGTTGGGTGAGGGCGCCACGCCCCTCATTCGTCTGAACAATATTCCCAGGCTGGTGGGCAAGCATGTCGATATATACGTGAAGTTCGAGGGCCTGAACCCGACCGGTTCATTCAAGGATCGCGGCATGACCATGGCTGTAACCAAGGCGGTGGATGACGGTAGTCAGGCGATCATTTGCGCCTCGACCGGCAATACGTCGGCGTCTGCGGCCGCCTACGCGGCACGTGCTGGCATCACCTGCTTTGTGTTGATCCCCGAAGGCAAGATTGCGCTCGGCAAGCTTGCGCAGGCGATGATTCACGGGGCAGTCGTTATCCAGATCGAGGGCAACTTTGATGCGGGCATGGCGTTGGTAAAGGAGGTGGCGAACGAGGCACCGGTAACGATCGTCAATTCAATCAATCCCTATCGACTTCAAGGCCAGAAAACCGCGGCTTTCGAGATCATCGAAGAGCTGGGCGCGGCTCCCGATTACCACTGTCTGCCGGTAGGCAATGCCGGCAACATCACCGCGCACTGGATGGGCTATTGCGAGTATGCCGATCACGGCATCTGCAACAATCGCCCCGTGATGGTTGGCTACCAGGCCGCCGGTGCGGCGCCGTTCGTCCATCACAAGATGATCGATCACCCGGAGACAATCGCCACCGCGATTCGCATCGGCCATCCGCAATCCTGGGACAAGGCCTGGAAGGCACAAGAGGATTCCAGCGGTTGGTTCGCGGCATTCAGCGATGAAGAGATTCTGGCAGCCCAAAAACTACTTGCAGAGAAAGAGGGCGTATTTTGCGAGCCTGCATCAGCCGCATCGCTGGCCGGCGCATTGCATGACATCAAGAAGGGTTCCATTCCAGAGGGTTCGCGCGTGGTGTGCACCTTGACCGGTCACGGTCTGAAAGATCCCGATATTGCGATCAAACAGAGCACGACCCCGATGGTGAAAACGAAGGCGGCGCTACCGGAAGTAAAGAAGGCAATTCTCGACAATATGGTGCGCTAGCAGCGCGTCGGGGTCGCCTTGAAGGCGTCTTCTTGAACACGCCGGGACGGCCACCCGTGGCGAAAGCGACTTCATGACGCACCAGAATCTGTGCGCAGTCGCGGCGCGCGAACTTGCCAGCCGAACCAGTGTCCACAGCCGGGTGTCGTTCACGCACCTCGATACTGTCAATCTCGATCCCTGCTTTAGCAAGCCGGTGCGCTCGCACTGAGCTTGCTGGTCACCAACAGGCGGCAACGGAGACTGCTGAGTCTTCCATTCGAGATCGGATCAGTGGCAAAACGTGCCAGAGTCTCGCGAACGCGACTGAAGTCGCAAGAGCTCGGCTGTTGAATGCCAGGCCTTGAGGGTGACAGTCGTGACACGGTTGTGTATTGCAAATGAAGGTGGCGGTCGATGCCGCATTGTGAAAACGCATATTGATGCCTAATTCACCATAGTCGCTTGGCGGAGTGCGTCGGTTTCGGTCTGATCAGTTGTGGTCTCCAGCGGCCGGACAGCGCCGTCAAGCAAGCCACTCCGCGGCCGGTAGAGGCTAAAGCCTGTGGGAGCACGCGTATTGCGCGACTGCTCGCAATCTCGGGCGCCGGCGGGGCGATGGGTCGCCAAAGTGCTCCGCTTGTGCAAATATTGGTTCGGTTCTAGCGTAACTGGACCAACCTCAGCAGAACTAACAAAGGAGGAGATGCCAATGAGCAGGTTCAAGGCATTACTGTCAATGTTCGTCGTCTGTGTCGCCGCCCAGACGTTTTCGGTGGCGCTGGCTGATTCGAAGGAGTTCGTTGTCGGAGCGTCGGTCGCACTCTCCGGCAAGTATGCGCGCACGGGCCAGGAGCAATTGCACGGCTTCCAGATGTGGGTCGATGACGTGAATGCCCGGGGCGGAGTGCTCGGGCGCAAGGTGCGACTCGTGCACTATGACGATGAGTCCAAACCGGAAGTCGGCGCCAAGTTGTACGAGAAACTGATCACGCAGGACAAGGTCGACCTTCTAATCGGTCCGTACTCTTCGGCCGTCACCATGGCTGCCAGCACGGTTGCCGAGAAGCACAACTTCCCGATGGTTTCGAGCGGTGCATCGTCAGCAAAGATCTGGGGACGCGGCTACAAGAACACCTTCGGACTGTACACGCTTGCCGAAGTCTACATGGATCCGATTCTCGAGTTCGCGAAAAACAATGGTCTCAAGACGGTCGCGCTCATCTATGAGAACACCGCCTTTCCTCGCAGCGTCGCGGCAGGCGTACGCACCAAGGCGACTGCGCTGGGAATGAAAGTTGTGTTTGACGAAGAGTACGGCAAGGCCTCCACGGACTTCAGCTCCATGATTTTGAAGATGAAGGCCAAGAAGCCGGACGTGGTGATTGGCGGTTCGTACCTGCCCGATTCGACCGCGTTTATGCGCCAAGCCAGAGAGAATCGCCTCTATGCCAAGATCTTCGCGTTTGCGGTTGGTCCCGGACTGCCTGATTTCGGCAAGAATCTTGGGGCGGATGCCAACGGAGTCATGGGCAACACGCAATGGGAGCCGGAGCTCAAGATTCCTGGCGCTGGGGAATTTTCCAAGAAGTACAAGGCCAAGTACGGTCACGAACCGGGTTATCACGCGGGCGGGGGCTACGGCGCTGGACAGGTGCTCGAGGCGGCGGTAACGAAGGCTCTGTCGGTGGACCGCGACAAGGTGCGCAAGGCGCTGTACGAGCTCGACATCGTCACGACGTTTGGTCGCTTCAAGGTTGACGGGACGGGCAAGCAGATTGGTAAGCCCGCCTACGCCGTCGAGTGGATCAATGGGGAGCGTGAGATTATCCTCCCGAAGGACGCGGCGACCCACGACCCGGTGTTTCCATTCCCGGACTGGTCGAAGCGCTAGGGAATGGCCCCCGGCTGTCGGGTCGGCGTGTGTCGAGACTGTCGAGTTAGAGTCAGCGACACCCGGCGGCGTTGCATACCGAGCTGCGCCGCTAACGCACCCGACAGCCGACTGGGCAAGCGCTGACCGCGAATGGCACTGTTCGAGCCCACGATTCTGCTGCAGCTGCTGATCGCCGGGCTGCTTACTGGTTCGCTGTACGCGCTGCTCGCGAGCGGGCTAAATCTCGTGTTCGGCGTGATGCGCGTCATCAACATCGCGCACGCCGAGTTCATGCTGCTCGGCGCATACTTGGCGTGGGTGCTGTACGTCTACGCACATGTGCACCCGTTGCTGTCGCTGTTCATCGTTGTGCCCGCGGTGTTTGGAATTGGCTGGGTGCTTGAACGCACCCTGATCGAGCACGTCGTCGGCCGGCCGCTACTCACTTCGCTGCTTGCCACCTACGGCGTGTCGATCATCATGGTCAACGCCGGTTTGCTCGTGTTCGCCTCGGACTTCAAGTCCGTGCCCCAGCTGCAAGGAGCGATCGTGATTGGCGAGTTGGCGATTTCCAAACCCCGGCTCGTGGCCGGTGTGCTGGCGGTGGTCCTGACCTTTGCGGTGTATTTGTTTCTCGAGATCACGCGCCTCGGCAAGGCGGTTCGTGCAGTCGCGGAACATCCGCACGTCGCGACCATCTGTGGCATCGACGTACAGCGCATCCGGATGCTGACGTTTGCGCTTGCCGTGGCCATGGCAGCCGCCGCGGGCGTCATGCTAACCATGATTTACTCCTTTTCGCCGGACACCGGGGCTGATTTTATCCAGAAGTGCTTCGCTATCATCATCATCGGCGGCATGGGAAACTTTCTTGGCGCCTTCTACGGTGGCGTGCTGCTCGGTGTGGTTGAGGCGTTTGTTGGCGGCTTCGGCACTACCCAGTGGGCAGAGGCGGTCGCGTATCTTCTGCTTGTTCTGGTGCTGTTGATTCGACCGACTGGCCTGAAGGGGATGGCGGATGTTAAGTAAACATGCCAGCCTGGCAAGCGCAGCTGTGCTTGTCGTCATTCTTGCGGTGGCGCCTGCGGTCCTCGGCGAGTATTACCTTTCGTTCCTGACCCAGCTCCTGATGATGGTGGCGCTGGCGCAGGCCTGGAACACAATTTCCGGAATGACCGGCTATGTGTCCTTCGGACACGCCACATTTTTCGGAATGGGTAGCTATGCGGCAGCGCTACTTCTTCCGCTCGGCGTACCGTGGTGGGCCTGCCTCATCGCGGGCGTGCTGGTAGCGCTGGCGCTGTCGGTGCCACTCGGATTCCTGACGCTGCGTCTGCGCGGACCGTATTTCGCCATTGCGATGCTCGGCCTGAACGAGGTCGCCCGTGTTTTCGTCACTCTGTGGGTCGATCTCACTGGCGGCGGCAGTGGCATTACGCTCTCGCCAGAACTGCTGCCGAGCCTCACCACCAGCTACTACACGATGTTCCTGATTGCGGTCGCGGCGACCATCATCGTGGCGGCGATCTACCACAGCCGTTTCGGCCTGGAGCTGCGTGCTATTCGTGAGGACGAGGGCGCGGCCGAGATGGTCGGTGTCAATACGACGCGCGACAAGCTCGCGGCCTTCGTGTTGTCGGCGCTTATTCCCGGGGCTGCCGGCGCAGTGCTGGTCATGTACACGAGCTATATTGATCCCGCCGCAGCGTTTGCGCCCGCGGTAAATATCCAGATGATTGTAATGGTCATGTTCGGCGGCAGCGGGACAGTGTGGGGGCCGGTATTGGGCGCGGGGCTGGTCATGGGCTTGCGCGAGGTGTTTTGGGCGGAATTTCCGGCGGCACACCTGATGTTGCTCGGTGTGCTGCTGCTCTCAGTCGTGCTGTTTCTGCCCGGCGGCCTGATGGCGCTGTTCACTCGACGCAAGCTCGTGCGGCCGGAGGTGGCGGCTGGCCCGCAGGAGCGCCCCGATGGCTGATCACATCCTTGCTGTGCGTGGTGTGCGGCGCGTGTTCGGCGGCGTTGAGGCGCTCAAAGGGGTCGATCTCGACGTCGTGCGTGGTTCCGTAACCGGCATTATCGGCCCGAACGGCAGCGGCAAGACCACGCTGTTCCAGGTCATCTCGGGCATGGACCGAGGGGCAACCGGAAGCGTCATGCTCGACGGTCGCGAGATTTTGGGTTGCCGGCCGTACTTCGTGTACCAGTGCGGCCTCGCCCGCACCTTTCAGCTGTCGCGCGTTTTCCCGCAGCTCACGGTGCTGGAAAACCTGATCGTCGCGGCACGCCGCCATGACCGCGGTGCGCGCAGTCGAGCCCTCGAGCTGCTTGAGCGCGTCAAGCTCGAGGCCTACAACGAAGTGCTAGGCAGTGATCTCTCCTACGGGCAACAGCGGCTGGTCGAGTTTCTGCGTGTACTCATGAGCGACCCCTCGGTCATTCTGCTTGACGAACCGGCGGCCGGCGTCAATCCGACATTGCGCGCGACACTTTGGGACATGGTGCGCCACCTCAATGGCCTCGGCACGACCTTTGTGATCATCGAGCACAACATGGACGTGATTTCCGATCTTTGCCAGGAGGTATACGTGCTGTCGGAGGGTGAGGTGATCGCTCGCGGCGCCTTCGAGAAGGTCCGTCGCGACCAACTCGTGCTTGAGGCGTATTTCGGGAAACGGCGCAGCGCATGAGCGAATCGCTGCTTGACATCCGTGGTCTCGAGGTGGCCTATGGTGCCGTGCAGGTGCTGTTTGACGTGGACATGGAGGTACACGCCGGTGAGATCGTCGCCATTATCGGCCCAAATGGGGCAGGGAAGTCCACGGTCATCAAAGCCGTGATCGGCCTGCAGCCGGCGCGCGGCGGCAGCATCAACTTCGACGGCCAGGACATCACCCATTTGCCGGCGCACCGGATTCCACCACTCGGCATTGGATACGTGCCGCAGGGACGTATCGTATTTGCGCGCATGACCGTCGAGGACAACCTCGAGATGGGCGCGTTTCTCATCGATGAACGTGAGCAGCGGCGCATCGCGGTCGAGCAGGTGTTCACGCAGTTCCCGCGGCTTGCGGAGCGGCGCAAGCAGTTGGCCGGCAACCTTTCGGGAGGCGAGCAACAAATGCTGGCGATCGGTCGCGCACTCATGCTCAATCCAAAACTCGTGATCCTCGATGAGCCGTCGCTCGGGCTCTCACCCAAGTATGTCGACCTGGTATTTGAAAAATTGCTGGAGCTCAAGCAGCAGGGGCGAACCCTGCTGATGGTTGAACAGAACGCGGCGCGCGCCTTGGAACTTTCCGATCGCGGTTACGCGCTTGAGCTCGGGCGCAATCGCTTCGCAGATTCCGCGAGCAATCTGCTGGCCAATGAGGACGTGCGAAGAATGTACTTGGGCGGTTGAAAGGCGGTGTGTGTATCCGGTGCGCGCACGAGGAAGTCCTTCTGGAGAAGTCAATTCGCCCGGGGTTTGATGCAAGGATAATTGGGACGGCAGGCGAGGCGGCATGAGGTTCCAGAGACTGCTCTGCGGTTTGATGGCGTTGGTGTTTGCAGCCGGGGTGGTCGCCGACGAGCCCGTGGTAATCAAGTTCAGCCATGTGCTTTCGCCTGATACGCCCAAGGGTCGGGCGGCGCTGCGTTTCAAGCGGCTCGCCGAAGAAACGACCGAAGGGCGGGTGAAGGTCGAGGTCTATCCGAACGCAGAGCTCTACGGCGACCGAGAAGAGCTTGAAGCCTTGCAGAGTGGTGCGGTACAGATGCTCGCACCCTCGCTGTCAAAGTTCGAGCCACTCGGAGTCGGGGAGTTCGAACTTTTTGATCTGCCATATCTTTTCCCGAGCAGGAAGGCGTTGTACGCGGTCATGGACGGTGATGTTGGTGTGGCGCTGTTGGCGAAGCTCGAGAGCAAGGGCATTCGCGGGCTGGCCTACTGGGACAATGGCTTCAAGCACATGAGCGCGAACTGGCCCCTGCGCACGCCGGCCGATTGCGTAGGACTCAAGATACGCGTGCAGTCTTCGGACGTACTCAAGGCGCAGATGAGAGCCTTGGGTGCCGTGCCGGTCGTAATGGCGTTTAGCGCGGTGCGCGCTGCTTTGGCCGACGGCGCGCTGGACGGCACCGAGAATCCGCTTTCTAACCTTTACGTCGGGAAGATCCATGAGGTGCAGAGACATCTGATTCTGTCGGGACACGGTTATCTCGGTTATGCCGTAATCGTCAACAAGAAGTTCTGGGACGGTTTGGCGCCGCCGCTACGTGCGGCTCTCGAGCAAGCAATGGTTGAGGCCACGCGGTACCAGCGTGAGTCAGCGCAACGGGAGACCGAGGAGGCGCTTGAAAAGATCAAGGTGGCGGGCACTACGAAGGTGTACGTCCCGACCGCGCAGGAGCTGAGTTTATGGCGCCAGGCCCTTCTGCCCGTGCACAAGAAGTTCGAGGGAAGAATCGGGAAGGATCGTTTGGCCGCGGTCTACCGGATCACGGCCGGCATGGGCGACACCGAAAGTAGTCTGAAGTGACCGGGCGCGCGATCGTCGGACTGAGCCCAACGTGCCCAACGTGCGTAGCGATCAGCCCGAATTCGCAGACGCGCACCTCGAGTCCGGCGCTGCTTCGCTTCACCGCACATTACGGTGAGCGCGACGCGATATAATTGCCCCTTGGCAATTCTCGCGTAAAGGCATAGGTCCTCGTTCTTGGAGTATCACGTAACCGTCATGATGGCCGGCCTGTGGCCGCCCACGCCTCAGACCGAGCTGCGTCTGGGCGGTCTAGAGCTATTGCTGGCGCGTGGCGAGCGCGCTGCGGTCGCGCCCGCATCGCTCGAGGCGCTGCTGTTCGAATTCTTTGGGGTGGCAGCGTCACCTGGCGACCTTCCGGTCGCCGCGGTTACCCGCGTGGTGGATATGGGTGTGGTGGATCACGATTGGTGGATTCGAGCTGATCCGGTGCACTTGGTTCCGCAGCGGGACGGATTGGTGCTAATACCTCCCGAGTTGACCGAGCTTGGATTGGATGAAGCCCAGAGACTTTGCGATGAGCTCGCACGGAGCTACGCGACGGAGGGTTGGTTGCTGCGCGCACCTCATCCCTGGCGTTGGTACCTTCGGCCGCCGCAAGCTCCCGACGTCCAGACCACGCCGTTGGCACTTGCGGCTGGTCGGGATATCCATGCGTACCTGCCCACTGGGCCTGAGGCGCGATCTTGGCACACGCTGCTGAACGAGATACAAATCCTGCTGCACACGGCTCGGGTGAATGCAGAGCGGGAGCAGCGTGGCGCCTTGGCGATAAACAGCCTGTGGTTTTGGGGCGGGGGCCGACTGCCGAGCACTGTTACACCAGACGTGGAGTTCGTCTGGACTAACGACGCCGTCGCGCAGGGTCTGAGCCGCTTGAGCGGCGTGCCTGCGCGCCCCGTGCCGTCGGGTTTTCAGGCATGGCGAGAGATTGCCCGACCCGGTCGGCATCTGATCGTCCTCGATAGCCTGCGACGAGCCATGCAACGCGACGCGGAGGCGGGCTGGAGTGTGGGCCTCGCCCACCTTGACAAGTCATGGTTTCGGCCGCTCACGGAGGCGCTGCGAACGGGCGCGGTTCGGCGGATTAACCTGCTGACGGATCAGGGCCTGGCGTTGCGGGCCTCCGGTTGGCAGCTCGGGCGGTGGTGGCGCCGGCGCCGTCCGTTGTCCAGCTTTGCACCAGTTGCGCCACTCTCCGCGTGAATACCGCACGCCGCATTGTTCGTCGTTGCGATTCCGGGCCAGTCGAATTCCCGGGTTTGCATCCCGTTCTGGCAAGAGTCTTTCGTGCACGACAGGTTTCGAGCGCCGGAGAACTGGATCACTCTCTCGAACACCTGCTCCCGCCGGGCGGGCTGCTAGGCATTGATGGTGCCGCTGCGTTGCTTGAGAAGCATCTCAGGAACGGGAGCAGAATTCTCATCGTTGCCGATTACGACGCCGATGGCGCGACTGCCTGCGCGGTACTCATGCGGGCGCTCCG
>DKBM01000092.1:0-50168 GCA_002451215.1 Proteobacteria bacterium UBA6900 | reverse complement strand
CCGGTCGACCAGACGGTGCTCGCCAACGAGCAGGTGATCGACGGGCGCGGCTGGCGCACCGGTGCGCTGGTTGAGAAGCGCGAGATCCCGATGTATTACCTGGCGATCACGGGTTACGCCGAGGAACTGCTCACCGATCTCGACAAGTTGCCGGAGTGGCCGGAGCGTGTGCGCGCCATGCAGGCTAACTGGATTGGCAAGAGTGTCGGTGTGCGCTTTGCCTTTCCGTACAAGCTCGGCGGCAANNGGGCAATCCGCAGCTCGCAGCTTTCGTGGACGAGTGCAAGCGCGGCACGGTGATGGAGGCGGATCTCGCCACCATGGAAAAGAAAGGCATGCCGACTGGAATCAGCGTGACGCACCCGCTAACCGGCGAGCCGGTGCCGGTCTGGGTCGGCAACTACGTGCTGATGGCCTACGGCGAGGGCGCCGTGATGGCGGTGCCGGCGCACGATGAGCGCGATTTCCATTTCGCCAAACAGTACGGCCTCCCGATCAAGCAGGTGATCGCGGTCGGAGACGAGAAATTCTCCACCGACGCCTGGGCCGAATGGTATGTGGACAAGGAGCGCGGTCGGTGTGTTAATTCTGGCAAGTACGACGGCCTTGGCTACAGTGCCGCCACGGACTCAATCGCTGCCGACCTGAAGGCGAAAGGCCTCGGCGACAAGCAGGTCATGTGGCGACTGCGCGACTGGGGGATATCACGTCAGCGCTACTGGGGTTGTCCCATACCTATTGTCCATTGCGATGCCTGCGGCGACGTGCCGGTGCCGGACAAGGATCTGCCTGTGGTGTTGCCGGAAGACTGCGTGCCCGATGGCAGCGGCAATCCTCTCAACAAGCGCGCGGATTTCGTCAATTGCCAGTGCCCGACGTGTGGCAAGCCGGCACGCCGCGAAACCGACACGATGGACACTTTCGTGGATTCCTCCTGGTATTACGCGCGCTTCACTTGTGCGGACAGTGCCAAGGCAATGGTTGACGAGCGCGTGCGCTACTGGATGCCGGTCGACCAGTATATCGGCGGCATCGAGCACGCCATCCTGCATTTACTGTACTCGCGCTTCTGGTGGAAGGTCATGCGGGACCTCGGGCTTGTGCTGGGGGCGGAGCCATTCTCGCGCCTGCTCACCCAGGGCATGGTGCTTAACGAAATCTTTTTCAGGAAGCCCGCCAGCGGCCGCATCCAGTATTTCAATCCGGCCGACGTTGAGGTGCAGGTAGACGCGCAAGGCAAGCGCATTGGCGCGGTATTGAAGAGCGATGGTCAGCCGGTGGAGTCGGGCGGCATCGGCACCATGTCCAAGTCCAAGAACAACGGCATCGACCCGCAGGCGCTGATCGACCAGTACGGCGCCGACACTGCGCGCCTGTTCACCATGTTCGCTGCGCCGCCGGAGATGACGCTCGAGTGGTCAGATTCGGGAGTGGAAGGCTCATTCCGGTTTCTGAAACGTCTCTGGAACTTCGGGTATCAAAATCGTGGCTTCGTTCAGAGCCAACCGGCACCAATCGCGATCGAATGGTCCAGTGTAGAGGACGCCTATAAGAAAGCCCGACGCGATATGCATTTGGCGCTCAAGCAGGCGAACCAGGACTTTCAAAAGTTGCAGTTCAATACAGTCGTNNGATACAACCCGCCTATCAAGCACTTGTTGTGGAGGGGTTGTCGCTCGTCCTGCGTCTCCTCTCGCCGATTGTTCCGCACATAGCACACAGCCTTTGGAGAGAGCTCCAGTATGGTGACGATATTCTTAGAGCGCCGTGGCCTGAGCACGATCCAAATGCGTTGCTCCAAGACGAAATCGAGTTCGTCGTGCAGGTAAATGGCAAAGTCCGCGCCCGGGTAATAGTGCCAGCGAATTCGCCTGAGGAACGCGTGCGCGAACTTGTGCTAACAGATGAGAGCGTGCAGAAGCATATTGCCGGCAAGGCGGTGCGCAAGACGATTGTGGTGCCAGGCAAGCTGGTCAACGTGGTGGTGGGCTGACGTGCGCGTTTTGCGAGATTGGTACGTTATGCGTCTGGGCCTGGTGCTCATCGTTGCGTTGCCGTTGCTTGCGGCGTGCGGCTGGCACCTACGGGGTACGACTGGGGCCACGCTTCCCTCGGCACTCGCCGTACTGCGCGTGCAGAGATCAGGTGGCGGGGGAGAGTACGATCCGTTGCTGATAGCGGTTCGCGACGCGCTGCAGGTGCAAGGTGGAGCTAAGGTCGCCGACGGCAAGGACTTGCCGACGCTGTTTCTTTATAACGAGGTGGTCAGCAATCGCGTGCTGTCGGTAGATTCCGACGTCAAGGTCCGCGAGTACATGCTGCGTTACGAGGTGAGCTTCCGGGTGACCGATGCACACGGAAACGATATGGCACCGCCGCAGACAGTGGTCATGCAACGCGCCGTCACTTTTGACCGGCTGAATGTGCTCGCGAAGGAGCGCGAGGAGAGTCAATTGCTCTCCGAGCTTAAACGCGATGCCGCGCAACAGATCCTGCAGCGGCTGTCGCAGATTGGTCGGACAGGCTGAGCCGGATGCAGCTTTCCGTTGCGAACCTTGACGACCATTTGCGACGCGGACTCGCGCCGGCGTATCTCGTATATGGGGACGAGCCGCTGCTGGTGAACGAAGCCTGCGATGCGATCCGGGCTGCTGCGCAGGCGAGTGGTTTCGGCGAGCGCGAACGCCACACGGTAGAGCCCGGTTTCGACTGGAATGCGCTGTACGCAGCCAGCCAGTCGCTGTCGTTGTTTGCGACGCGACGCCTCATCGAATTGCGCCTGCCGAGCGGCAAACCCGGCGAGACTGGCGCGAAGATGCTGATCGACATGCTGGCGCAGCCCGCACCCGATACCGCGCTTCTGGTTGTGGCCGGCAAGCTCGAAAAGCGCGATCGCGAGGCCAAATGGGTCACGGCCATCGCCGGGGCGGGGGCCGTTGTGGCGATCTACCCGATCGACGCAGCGCAGTTGCCGGCGTGGATCACGCGGCGAATGCGTGCACGCGGACTGGTTCCCGGTTCCGGCGTGGCGGAATTGCTGGCACATCATATGGAAGGCAATCTGCTTGCCGCCGCACAGGAAATCGACAAGCTCGCCATGTCGCGCGACCAAGGGGTGGTAGTCAGCGCGGATGACATCGAGGACTGTCTCAGCGACAATGCCCGTTTCACGGTGTTCGGGTTGGCGGACTGTTGTCTGCAGGGCGAGGCCGCCGCTATCGAACGGATTCTCGGGAACCTTCGGTCCGAGGGCGTCGAGCCGGTGCTGATTTTGTGGGCGTTGGCGCGCGAGGCGCGCGAGCTGACCCACATGGCCGCAGATCTCGAGGCGGGCAGACCGCTCCCGGCCGTGCTGGAGTCACGGCGGGTGTGGGCCAAACGCCGGCCACTGGTGTCACGCGCGCTGAAGCGCCTGTCGCTTGCGCGTTGCCACGATCTGCTGCAGCGCGCGGCGAGTGCGGATCGGGCCATCAAGGGCCGGTTGCGGGCGGATCCGTGGAACGAGCTTGAGTGTCTGGCGCTCGGACTGGCGAGTGCTGCGCCCGGCACCTGTGAGCAAATAGCACAATGAGGGTCGTGTCATGACGAGCGCCACGCAGCTGAAGTCGCCATCGGACATCCGCGCCTACATGCAGGCTGTTGGCCAACGTGCCCGCCTGGTTGCCCGCGCGCTAGCGCGCGCTGAGACGGCGGCCAAGGATGCGGCGCTGGCCGCAATGGCGGCCGAAATCGAGCGTCAGACCGACGCATTGCTTGCTGCCAATCACAAAGATCTCGAAGCCGGCCGTGCGCAGGGACTCGATGCTGCGCTGCTCGATCGGCTGGAACTCAACCCGGCGCGAATCAATGCGATGGCCGAGGGCTTGCGGCAGATTGCCGCGCTCGCCGATCCGGTCGGCAGCATTACCGATCTCAACTATCGCCCCTCCGGCATCCAGGTCGGACGCATGCGCGTGCCGCTCGGCGTAATCGGAATTATCTACGAGTCACGTCCGAACGTGACGGCCGATGCCGCCGGGCTTTGCCTGAAAAGCGGCAACGCCACGATTCTGCGTGGCGGCAGTGAGGCGATTCACAGCAATCGCGCGATCGCGGGTTGTATTCAGGCGGCCATTCGGAAGGCGGGGCTTCTGCCGGAGGCCGTGCAGGTGGTGGAGACGACCGATCGCGCCGCCGTCGGTGAACTGATCACCATGAAGCAGTATGTGGACGTGATCATCCCGCGCGGCGGCAAGAGTCTCATTGAGCGCATCAGCGCCGAGGCCACCATCCCGGTCATCAAGCATCTGCACGGTATTTGTCATGTGTATATTGACGACCGGGCCGATCTCGACAAGGCGGTGAAAGTTGCGTTCAACGCGAAGTGCCAGCGCTACGGCACCTGCAACACGATGGAGACGCTACTGGTCGCCCGCGCTGTGGCGGACAAGGCTCTGCCGGCGCTTGCCAAGCTGTATCGGGAAAAGGGCGTGGAATTGCGCGGCTGCGCGGTGACGCGCAAACTCATACCGGACGCGCTCGCCGCGACCGAAGAAGACTGGCACACCGAGTACCTGGGGCCAATTCTTTCGATCCGTGTCGTGGAAGGCCTCGATCAGGCGATTGAACATATTGCCCAATACGGGTCGCAGCACACGGACAGCATTGTGACTGAGAACATCACGCACGCGAGACGCTTCCTGCGAGAAGTGGATTCCAGCTCCGTGATGGTAAATGCCTCGACGCGGTTCGCAGACGGCTTCGAGTACGGCCTTGGCGCCGAGATTGGCATCTCCACCGACAAGCTGCACACCCGCGGTCCCGTGGGCCTGGAGGGCCTCACATCGGTCAAGTTCATAGTGCTGGGAGATGGACACGTTCGCGGTTAGACGCATCCTGATCGCGATGCCCGCCATGGTCCGGGGACCCGCCTACTAAGTGCAAGCTCTCGGCGTCTTTGGCGGAACCTTCGACCCCATTCACTACGGTCATCTTCGTCCCGCGCAGGTGGTTCGCGAGCGGCTCGCGCTTGAGTCATTGCTGATAGTCCCTGCGCCTTATCCTCCCCACCGCCGCCAGCCAGTTGCGGCCGCCAATCACCGGTTACGCATGGTGCAGCTCGCCTGCGAGGAGTTTCCCGGATTCAAGGTGGATGATCGCGAGTACCGTCGCGGCGGACCCTCGTTTACCGTGCTAACGCTCGAGTCGCTGCGCAGCGAGTTGGGTGCGCGGCCGATCTGTCTGCTCCTGGGGATGGACGCCTACGAGGACCTCGAAACCTGGCATGAATGGACGCGCCTGCCGCAACTCGCGCACCTGGTTGTTATGACGCGGCCCGGCTGGGAATTCCCCGGCGAGGCGCAACTGCCGGTCTGGGCGCGCGGAAGGGTCGTGCACGAAGCGCGCGCGCTCGCGCAGGTGAGCGCCGGATGCATTTTCTTCCAGCCTGTGCCGCCGGAGGATATTTCCGCCACCGCTATCCGTGGTGCCATCGCGCGCGGCGAGTCCGTTCGAGGTCAGCTGCCCGATGCCGTTTGGGAGTATATTTGTACCAATCGTTTGTATCAGCCAAGAGGTGCCGATGCCGAAACGTAGTCGCGGTAAGCAGTTGCAGACCTGGATCCACGATGCGCTGGTGGATGCCAAGGCCCAGGACATCACCGTCCTCGATGTTCGCAAGCTCTCCGATTTTACCGATACCATGATGATTGCTACCGGCACTTCCACGCGCCACGTGGCAGCGGTAGCCGAGCGCGTGCGGGAGATGCTGCGCGAGCACGGCGTACGCGCGGTGGGCGTGGAGGGTGAACAAGTCGGCGATTGGGTGCTGCTCGACTTCGGTGATGTGGTGGTGCACGTCATGCGCTCTCAGGTGCGAGACTTTTACAATCTCGAGAAGCTCTGGTCGGATGCCAAGCCCGTGGATTTGGCCAAGGCGGCAAAACCCAAGCGAGCCTCCGCACGACGGCGCAGCAGCAAGGTCGCGGCGCAGTAGGACGCCGTCGCTTCCCGCCGGCGCCCGCACGCCATGCAGATTCATCTCATTGCGGTCGGCGAGCGCATGCCCGACTGGGTCGCGGCGGGTTACGCGGAATACGCCAAGCGCATGCCACGCGAGTGTCGTCTCGTGCTGCACGAGATTCCCGCCGGGCGGCGCGGAAAGAACGCCGATCTTGCGAGGCTCACCGAACAGGAAGGCGCTCGCCAGCTTGCGGCCTTGCTTCCAGGCGCGCGAGTTGTAGCGCTCGATCGCGGCGGCATGATGCTGGATACGGCGGCCCTTTCCACGCGCCTCGGCAAGTGGCTGTCCGGAGGGAGCGACGTAGCGTTGCTGGTAGGGGGCCCGGAGGGACTCGCTCCGGCGTGCCTCGCGCGCGCCGACGAGCGTTGGTCGCTCTCGCCGCTGACCCTGGCGCATCCCGTCGTGCGAGTGGTACTTGCCGAGCAGCTCTACCGGGCGTGGAGTATCATTGCTAATAAGCCTTACCACCGGTGAATCGGTGTTCAGTGTCGAGTGTTCAGTGTTAAGTGGCGATTCCGCGGGCGAGACCGGATCCCACACATTTACCACTTAATACTTCTCACGCAATACTGTGATCTATCTTGCTTCCGCTTCGCCGCGGCGCCAGGAGCTACTGCGCCAGCTCGGCATCGTCTTCGAGGTCATGCCATCCGACTTGCTCGAAGTTCCGCTGCCCACCGAGACACCGGCGCAGTACGTGGTGCGGGTGGCGCTCGATAAGGCGCGGTTCGTGGCGCACCAAGTGGCAATGCGCGGCCTCGCGCTGCGGCCGGTACTCGGTGCGGACACGGAAGTGGTACTGGACGGGGAGATCCTCGGAAAGCCGGCGGACGCGAGCCACGGCCAGGCGATGTTGAAGAGGCTTGTGGGGCGCACGCATGAAGTCTTGAGCGGCATTGCATTGATCGCCGGTTCCCACGAGCGCACGGCGTTTGTGCGCTCGCGCGTCACGTTTGCTCCCCTCACTGATGAAATGATCGCCGCGTACTGGGCGAGCGGCGAGCCCGCTGACAAGGCCGGTGGCTATGCCATCCAGGGCCGGGCGGCGGCATTTATCACTCATATCGAGGGAAGCTACTCCGGTATCGTGGGCCTGCCGCTCTACGAGCTCGCGACACTGCTGCACGAGACGCAGGAGGCGACTTTATGAGCGAAGAAATTCTTATCAATGTGACTCCGCAGGAGACCCGAGTCGCGGTGGTCGAAAACGGGGTTTTGCAGGAAGTTCATCTCGAGCGCGCTCGCAGCCGCGGGCTGGTCGGCAACATCTACAAGGGACGGGTGCAACGCATCCTGCCGGGCATGCAAGCTGCGTTCGTCGATATCGGACTCGATCGCGCCGCCTTTCTGCACGCAGTGGACGTCAAGCAAAACGATGGCGGAGGCGTTGGCGCGGAGGGTGGTGACATCGCGGACGCGGCGGCAGTGATTGTGCGTGAGCGCCAGATTCAGGAATTGTTGCGGGAAGGACAGGAGGTTGTGGTGCAGGTGGTGAAAGATCCGCTTGGCACCAAGGGCGCACGGCTCACAACCCATTTGACGTTGCCGGCGCGCTATCTCGTCTACCTGCCGGACAGCCAGCACATCGGGGTTTCGCAGCGCATCACGGATGAGGCGGGGCGGGAGCGGTTGCGCGCGCTGGTGCGTGACGCAGCTGCGGAAGTGGGAAACGAGGGTGGCTACATCGTGCGCACGCTTGCCGAGGCCGCCGACGAGGAGGAGATTTACACTGATTTGCGCTACCTGCACCGTGCCTGGGCTGCCTGCCAGGATCGCATTACCGGCGTGCCGCCCTGTACGTTGATCCATGAGGACCTTCCGCTCGCGCTGCGCGCCATGCGCGATCTGGTGCGTGCCAATGTCGAGAAGATTCGCATCGACTCGCGTGAGACCTTTCTCAAGGCGCGTGACTTCGCGATCAAGTTCATTCCGGAGATCGCCGAGCACATCGAGTACTACCCAGGCGAGCGGCCGATCTTCGATCTCTACTCGGTCGAGGACGAGATCCAGCGGGCGCTGGAGCGCAAGGTTCCGTTGAAGAGTGGCGGTTACCTGATTATTGATCAGACCGAGGCCATGACGACCGTCGACGTCAATACCGGGGCCTATGTCGGGCGCAAGAACCTGGAGGAGACACTCTTCAAGACCAACCTCGAGGCGGCGCAAACGATCGCCCGCCAGCTACGGTTACGAAATCTCGGCGGCATGATAATCGTCGACTTCATTGACATGGCCGATCCGGAGCACCGCCGTCAGGTGTTACGAGCGCTCGAGCGCGCGGCGATGCGCGATCGTACCAAGGTATTCATGACGGAGATGTCGAGCCTCGGACTGGTTGAGCTGACCCGCAAGCGTACGCGCGAGAGCCTCGAGCACGTGCTCTGTCAGCCCTGCCCGGTATGCCAGGGGCGCGGCATGGTCAAGTCCGCGCAGACCGTGTGCTACGAGGTTTTTCGGGAAATTCTGCGGGAGGCGCGTGCCTTCGGCGCCAAGGAATATCTGGTGCTGGCCGCGCAGGTTGTGATCGACATGCTGCTCGATGAGGAGGCAGCCAGCGTCGCCCAGCTGCAGGAATTTATCGGCCGCCCGATCCAGCTCAAGGTCGAGGCGACTTACAACCAGGAACAGTACGACGTCGTGTTGCTCTAGGCGCAATACGCCAGATCCTGCTTTTTCGTCGGCAAATCAGCCAGAATAGCCCGATGACGTTCGACTGGAAGCAACGCTGGGCAGACCTGGCGGCCTATCTGAAGCATCACCTGGGCCCATTCAGGCACTGGCGGCCAACGGCGCGCATGCGTCGTGGCATGCACACCGGGGTGCGCTATTTGGGCTATGCAATCGCTGGCGTGTTGTCCTTGTTGGCGGTTGCGTTTACGGTCGCGCGTTTCACATTACCGGGAATCGCAGAACGCAAAGCCGATGCGGAGGAGTACCTCAGTCGCGCCGCAGGTCAGACCGTGCGAATCGGTGCGCTTGCCGCACACTGGGAAGGCTTGTTTCCCGGCCTTCGTGTGGAGCGTCTTGCTGTCTATGCGCACGATCGACCAACGCCGGTCGTCTCGCTTGATCAGATTCGTGTCAACATTGCCCTTCTACCGCTTCTCTACGGCGAGTTGCGTATTCGTGAGCTCGTCTTGGTGCAACCTCGACTGGCGTTCGAGCGTCTCGAAGATGGACAGTTCAGGCTGACAGGTCTCGGCGCGATGGAACAGACCGAACCTGGCGGAGGGGAGAAGTTTCTCGGCTGGATTTTGCGTCAGGGCCGGATCCTGATCGAAAACGGGGAGCTGCAGTGGTCAGATCGCCGCGATAAGAAGCCGCCGCTACATCTCGAGCACGTCAATGTCTCGCTGCGCAATGACGGCGAGCGACACCGGCTGGCGTTTCAGGCTGTGTTCCCCGAGTCGCTTTGCAGGGACTGCGCCTTCGGCGCGGATATCAGCGGCAATCCGTTCGTGAGCAGTGACTGGGCGGGAGAAATCTACGTGCGCGCGCAGGGACTTGAAGCGGCCGGATTGCCGCTGGCGATACGCGAGCAACTGCCGGAGCATCTTGCCGGTCGCTTCGGCGTCGAACTCTGGAGCAACTGGCGGAGTGGCGCGCCACGGCGCATCGAGGGGAGCGTCAGCGTGGCAGATTTGCGCCTGCCGGCCACGGGTCTGCGTACGGCGCTGCCCGTACCCATGGCCGCGGCCCGGGTGCGCTGGGAAGGGAGTGTCTCGGCTTGGCGTCTTGCGCTCCGCGACCTGAGCGTTGCACTTGTGCAGAAGTCCTGGTCGGTAGGGGAGGTCGCCGTTGCCTTTGACGTCAAGCAGAGCAAAGTGTCGATCGAGCATGTCATGGTCGATGAGCTGACGGCGTATGCCAAGACCGTGCTAGGCGCAGTGGATCGTCAGGCCGCCAGTGGGCGCTGGGTGGAGTGGCTTGAGCGTTGGACAGCGTTTGCCCCACGCGGAGACATCAAGGACGTGCAGCTTGTGATCGAGGGTCCGGCACGTGCCCCCGAGGGCTTTGCCGTGTCGGCGAACGTTCTCGGTTGGCAACATCTGGCGCAGGGCGATATGCCAGGCGTCGCCGGCCTGAGCGGTCGAGTGCGCGTCGATAGCCGAAGCGGCGAGATGAAGCTGAACACCAGCCGCATGACACTCGATTTGCGCGGCGTGTTTCGTGCACCCCTCAAGCTTAACGAGCTTACCGGGCAGGTTCGCTGGCATCGCGTCGACAAGGCCTGGCAGATCGAAGCAGACGGACTGCGCGTCGGCAATGATGATATTCAGGCCAGTGGTTCCTTCGGCCTGACGCTGCCCGACGCAGCGGAGGTGGGTTCGCGCATCAAGGTTCAAGCTGACTTCTGGGCGGGCAAGGGCGAGCATGCGCGCAACTACTACCCGGTCCACTACCTACCGAAGGACATTCTCTCCTGGATGGAGTGGGCGTTCGCCGGCGGCTACGTGGAGCGCGGCACGCTGGTGCTGGACGGCAGGCCGCGCGATTTTCCGTTTGCGCAGGGCCAGGGTCGCTTCGAAGTCACGGCCCATGTGCGCGATGCGGTGTATCACTTCCTCGAGGGTTGGGAGCCGGCACGCCGGGCGAACGTCGATTTGCACGTTCTCAACCAGGATGTCTGGGTGACAGCGCGCACGGCGCGACTGGGCGCGCTCGCGGCCGACCGCGTCAGCGTACACACCCAGTTTCCGAACGGCGAGTCGATGGACCGTGTCGATGTGAACCTACGGGTGCGCGGGTCGGTACACGAGGCGCTACGGGTGCTGCGGGCCGTAAAGGCGCCGCCGACGCGCGCCACCTGGAAGCAGTATCTTCCGGAAGGGATCGATGCGAATGGCGAGGGGGTGCTTTCGCTTGAAGTGACGGTGCCATTCGGCGCGCAGCCGGCGAAAATACACGGCGAGTATGAGTTGCGCGGCGTGGATCTGCAGCTGCCGGTGGCGGGTCTGAAGCCGCGCGATCTCGAGGGCAGTATCCTGTTCAACCAAGACGGCGTCACAGGAGGCCGCGTGACCGCAGACTTCCTGGGCGGACAGGCACGCTTGCAAGGGTATACGGCGCACGGTGCGCTGACCATTGTCGGCGAGGGGCGCATGACGGCGGACAGTATGGCGCCGGTAATCGGTGAGCGGATCGCCTCGCGCCTGCAAGGTGAGGGCGCTTGGCAGGGAACCTGGACGTCGTCAAAAGGCGGCCATCTAGAAGGCGAGTTTGACTGGCGTGGATTGCGCGCATCGCTGCCTGTGCCGTTGAACCGAGACGAGGGACTGTTGCCCGCCAAGCTTTCAATCCGCACGCTTGAGTCGGGGCATGCGCGCCACGTGCTGTCGCTCGATGCGCCCGGATATGTCAGGGGTCAACTCGCGCTAGCGCCGGAAGGCGCGGGCTGGCGCTTTGAACGCGGCATGCTGGTGTTCGGCGGCGAACCGGCACGTCTGCCGGCCGAGGCTGGTCTGTATGTCGTCGGCCGCAGCGACAGTCTGGACGCTGATGGCTGGATCGATCTGCTCCGCGGCGACCAAGTCAGTCAGGCGCATGACCTCGGCAGACTGGATGTGGCGCCACTGCGGCGAGTGACCTTCGAGACCTCGGCATTGGCTTTCCTGAACCGTCAGTTCGGGCGCGTGGCCATCGATGTGACGCAGGATGCGAGAGGGCGCTGGTCAGGCAGCCTCGACGGGCCAGCTGCGTCGGGCACGTTCCGGCTGGATCCCACACCGGCCGTGCCACAAATGGTGCTCGAATTCGAGCATCTGTCGGTTCCGGAAACTGGTATCCATGATACCGGACCGAGTCAGACTGACCCGCGCCAATTGCCGGCACTAACGCTCACCGCCAAAACGTTTCGTTTCGGTGCGAGAGATTTCGGCACGCTTCAGCTCGCGGCCAGCCGCTCCGAGCGTGGATGGAGCGTCGACAAGCTCCAGCTAACGCGCCCCGAGGCGGGGCTCGAAGCAACCGGCCGATGGGAGACCCGCGCCGGCGAATCCAGCTCGACGTTTGACGCGAAAATGAACTCGAAGGATTTTGGCAAGACGCTCGAGGCAAGTGGCTACCCCGGGCGGGTGATCGGGGGCGTCGGCGAGATCAAGACGCGCCTTGCGTGGCGAGGCGGGATTCCGGACATGGCGCTGTCCGCGCTAAACGGTGAGGGCGAGATACGAGTGGAGAATGGCCGACTTCCGGAAGTTGCTCCGGGCGCGCTTGGGCGACTCTTCAGCGCGGTGGATCTGACCGCGCTCGGACGGTTTCTCGCCTTCGATTTCAGTCCGATCTATGGTAAGGGCTTTCTGTTCGATCGGCTGACGGGTAAGGCGACGATTGACTATGGCAACCTGCAGCTTCGTGACACGGTTGTGCGCGCGCCGGCTGCCAAGGTGGACGTCAGCGGGCGAATTGGGTTGCCCGATCAGGATTTTGATCTGCGCGTCGAGATCGAACCACGGGTGGGTGACACGGCGGCGATCGCCGGTTTGGCAATCTGGGGGCCGCAGGTTGCGGCGGCGGTACTCGCTGTGCAGCAGGTGCTCAAGCTCGCGATCCGCGAGGGTGCGCGCGAGGTTTGGCTCGTGAAGGGGCCCTGGTCCGAGCCTGACGTCAGGGTCATCAAGCGCATGAAGATTGAGAACTTGCCGGAGACGCCAGTGCCGCAATAGCCCGTGTGCCCCAGGGATTTATCCTTCGGTCCGCGCGGCGCCCAATGCTATGCTACGCGCCATGCGTACCGGCTGGCTGTTGGCAGCGCTGTTGATCTCCGCGACTGCTTTTGCCGAAACCTTGACACTCACCGCCGAACACTGGGCGCGACCGCGCAGTGCGGCGTATGTTGCTTCTTTACCGGAAGTGAGGCGCGCGCTCGAGATCTATGAGCGCCAACCCGAAGGCGTTGTGGTGTTGCATCACGCGACGACCGACGAGGCTGCACTGTGGGCGGAGGAATTGCGCGGCTGGCTGGTAGCGCTCGGTCTGCCGAGCCAACGTATTCTGACCGTGACCGAACTCCGCCCGCGCGACACCTTGCGAATCGAGGTGCGCGCACACGGAGCCGGCTCATGATGCGAGTCGCGGCCATTCAGATGAATTCCGGTGTCGACGTCACGGCCAATCTCGATCAGGCTGGTCGATTGATCGCACAGGCGGCGCGCGCCGGCGCGCGCCTGGTTGCACTTCCGGAAAATTTTGCCTGCATGCCGGCGGCGGATCACGCGATCGCCGCTGTGGCCGAGGAGGATGGTCGGGGACCCATACAGGAGTTCCTGGCAGCGCAGGCCCGCGCCCACGAACTATGGCTCATCGGCGGTACGGTGCCGCTACGGGGACCGTCCGACAAGGTTTGTGCCAGCTGTCTCATGTTTGGCCCCGACGGTCGTCGCGACGCGCGTTACGACAAGATGCATCTGTTCGATGTCGACCTGACGGGCGGCGAATCCTATCGCGAGTCCACTCAGTTCGCTGCGGGCGATCGAGTTGTGGTGTGCGAAACGCCGTTTGGTCGCGTCGGACTTGCGGTCTGCTACGACCTGCGTTTTCCCGAACTGTTTCGTGCCATGCTCGCAGGCGGTGTCGACCTGATCGCGCTGCCATCCGCCTTTACGGCCCAGACCGGTCGCGCTCACTGGGAGGTGCTGGTGCGGGCGCGCGCTATTGAGAACAGCGCCTATGTCGTTGCGCCCGATCAGTGCGGTCGCCACGCGAGCGGACGCACCACCCATGGTGACAGCATGGTGGTGAGCCCCTGGGGCGAGGTGCTCGATCGTCTGCCTGCAGGAACTGGCTATGCCATCGCCGAAATCGATTCCGCCGAGCTTGCGCGCGTGCGCGAACGTCTCCCGAGTCTTCGACATCGCAGGATTAACGCATGAGTGACGAACAGGTACTTGTCATGGCGCGCCGAACGCTGCTCGAGCCTGCCGGGCTTGGCGAGCGAGAGCTCGAGCGCCTGTTCGGGCAGGTCATGCACGCGCAAGTCGACCATGCTGATGCCTATTTCCAGTACAGCCGCCACGAGTCATGGTCGCTCGAGGAGGGTATTGTGAAGTCCGGCTCCTACAACATAGAAGCAGGCGTCGGGGTGCGTGCGGTGAGCGGCGAGAAGACCGGGTTTGCGTATTCGGACGAGATCGCGCTTCCTGCCCTGCTCGAGGCCGGGACCACGGCGCGCGCGATCGCCCGTGCCGGCGCCGCGGTCAGCGTGCCGGTGGTTTGGCGCGCCGCCCCGACACGCGCGCTCTACGTACCAGACGATCCTATCGCGAGTCTCGCAGACGCCGACAAGGTGCGATTGCTCGAGCGCGTCGAGCAGGCGGCGCGGGCGATGGACTCGAGGGTGAAGCAGGTCATGGCGAGCCTTGCAGCTGTGCATGAAGTGGTGCTGATTGCGCGCTCGGACGGGCAGATGACGGGCGACGTGCGCCCGCTGGTGCGGCTAAATGTTACGGTGATCGTCGAGCGGGACGGCCGGCGCGAGAGCGGAAGCAGCGGTGGTGGCGGACGCGTAACCTATGGGCATTTCTCGGACGAGGTGGCGCTCGGGTTTGCACGCGAGGCGGTACGTCAGGCCCTTGTCAATCTCGACGCCGGGGATGCCCCGGCCGGCAGCATGCCCGTGGTACTTGGCCCCGGTTGGCCGGGCATCCTGCTGCATGAGGCCATCGGACATGGGCTCGAGGGCGACTTCAATCGCAAAGGTACTTCGGCATTTGCCGGGCGCATCGGCGAGCGCGTCGCGGCACCCGGTATCACGGTTGTTGACGACGGCACGTTGCCCAATCGGCGCGGATCGCTCAGCGTCGATGACGAGGGCACGCCTACACAACGTACCGTGTTGATCGAGGACGGCTTTTTGCGTGGTTACATGCAGGACCAGATGAACGCGCGCCTTATGGGGGTGGCGCCCACCGGCAATGGTCGACGCGAATCCTATGCGCACATGCCGTATCCACGCATGACGAACACCTACATGCTGGCCGGCGATCGCAACCCGGCCGAGATCATCGCCTCGGTCGACCGCGGGTTGTACGCGGTTAACTTCGGCGGCGGACAGGTCGACATCACTTCCGGTAAGTTCGTGTTCTCGGCAGCCGAGGCCTACCTGATCGAGCGTGGCAGAATTACCCGACCCATAAAGGGCGCAACGCTAATTGGCAATGGCCCGGACGTCCTTACGCGCGTGAGCATGATCGGCAATGATCTCCAGCTCGATCCGGGTGTTGGAACTTGCGGCAAGGAAGGACAGAGTGTGCCGGTAGGCGTTGGGCAACCAACCTTGCGCATCGACGCGCTCACGGTAGGAGGGACGCAGAGTTGAGCGCCGTGACATCCGTGCCGGCGGCTTCGGTGGCCGACGATGCCTCGCGCGCCCGGCTCGCGGCAGTGGTCGAGATGGCGCTGGCCGAGGCCCGCCGGCTGGGCGCGAGCCAGTCCGAAGTGGCAGTGAGCGTGAGCCAGGGGCTCTCGGTTACGGTCCGCCTCGGCGAGGTCGAGACGCTCGAGCACACGCGCGACAAGGGAATCGGCATTACCGTCTATTTCGGCACGCGAAGCGGTTCGGCGAGCAGTACCGATCTCACCGAACCAGCGGTGCGCGAAACGGTGCGCGCCGCCTGCAGCATTGCCAAGTTCACTGCCGAAGACGATTGTGCCGGGCTTGCTGAGCGTGCGCGCCTGGCCACCCGGTTTCCCGATCTTGGACTGCACCATCCCTGGAATCCGGCCACCGACGAGGCAATCGAGATGGCGCGTGCCTGCGAGGACGCCGCGCGCGGCCTGGATGCACGCATCAGCAATTCGGAAGGCGGCAGTCTCTCAACTCAAGAGGCGATCGAAGTATATGGAAACAGTCATGGATTCCTCGCTGGCACGGCGGGCACGCGCCACAGCCTCTCGGTCAGCGTGATTGCGCAGGACGCCGGCGCGATGCAGCGCGACTATTGGTACAGCCTTGCACGCAACGCCCGCGACCTGCAGGCAGCCGAGGACATTGGACACATCGCCGCGCACCGCACAGTGCGACGTCTGGGCGCGCGTCAGCTTTCGACGCGTGAGTGTCCGGTTCTGTTCGAAGCCCCGTTGGCGGGCAGCCTGCTCTCGCACTTGGTCGGCGCGGTGCGCGGCGGATCGCTCTACCGACGCACCTCGTTCCTGTTGGACAGTCTCGGCCAGCAAGTGTTCGCGCCTGGCATTCGTATCCACGAGCAACCCTATCTTGTCGGGGCCATCGGGAGCGCCGCCTATGATAGCGAGGGCGTCGCGACCACACCACGCGACCTGGTGCGCGATGGTGTTCTGCAGGGTTACGTGCTTGATTCCTACTCGGGTCGCAAGCTCGCTATGCCGTCGACCGGCAACGCGGGTGGCGTGCATAACCTCACGCTGGATCCGGGTCCGTACGACCTCGCGGGACTGCTGAAGCTCATGGGTACCGGTCTGCTGGTGACCGAGTTGATCGGTTTTGGCGTCAACGCCGTGACTGGCGACTACTCGCGTGGCGCGGCGGGCTTCTGGGTGGAGGGCGGCGAGGTGCAGTATCCGGTTGAGGAGATCACGATCGCGGGCAACCTGAAGGAAATGTATCGCGCGATCATCGGCGTCGGCAACGATGTGGATGCGCGCGGCAACCTGCGCACCGGTTCGATTCTGATCGAACGCATGACCGTCGCCGGCAACTGACGACGTATTCGCGCACGGCGTTTGCGTTTGCCGGGTCGAGCACTACACTCACCTTTCACTAGGTGAGTCCCTCCGATGGCCAAGGCCCGCAAACCCAAGAAACCGGATCACCTCAAGCGTGTCCTCGCCGCACTGGAGGCGGGCGAGACCGACCGCATTCGCGGTATTCTTGCGCTGCTTCATCCGGCTGACGCCGCGACGTTGCTTGAGGGTCTCGCGCCCGATCAGCGTGCTACCGTCTGGGCGGAAGTCGATCCCGAGATTGTCGGCGAAGTGCTGATTGAGCTACCGGAGGAGGTGCGAACCGGTCTCGTCGCGCTCATGGATGATCGCGCCGTGGTGGCGGCCGCGCGCCAACTCGATACCGACGACATTGCGGACCTGCTGCCAGACCTCTCTGATGAGGTCATCGCCGAAATCCTGTTCGCGCTCGACAAGCAGGACCGACAACGTCTCGACGCGGTACTGTCGTATCCGGAGGACAGTGCCGGTGGCCTGATGAACGTCGATACCGTCACGGTGCGCGAAAACATCACGCTCGAGGTTGTGCTGCGCTACCTGCGTCGTCGCGGCGAGTTGCCGGAGCACACTACCAGTCTCTATGTCGTCGACCGTGCCGATCGCCTGGTCGGCGCATTGCCAGTGACGCAACTGCTTACAAGCCCGACCGCGCGCCGGGTGTCGCAGATCATGGAACGCGAGGTCGTGAAGCTTCCTGCGCAGATATCGGATCGCGAGGTAGCGGAGGCCTTCCAGCGTTTCGATCTGGTGGCCGCGCCGGTGGTAGACGAGCAGGGGCGATTGCTCGGGCGCATTACCGTCGATGACGTCGTGGATGTCATCCGAGAGCAGGCTGATCGCCAGGTGATGGCCCAGGCAGGTTTGTCGGAGGAGGAGGACCTGTTTGCGCCCGTCGTGCGCACCAGCCGCAAACGTGCCCTATGGCTTGGCATCAATCTCTTGACCGCATTCGCCGCCGCGGCTGTCGTGGCGTTGTTTGAGGGGACCATCGCCAAGGTAGCAGTGTTGGCCGTGATGATGCCCATTGTGGCGGGCATGGGCGGCAATGCCGGTACCCAGACTCTCACCGTGGTGGTGCGTGGGCTTGCACTCGGCATTATCTCGGAGAGCAATGCCCGGCAGGTCTTTTTCAAGGAGTTGATGGTGGGTGCCCTGAACGGCATGTTATGGGCGGTAACGGTTGCCGTGTTTACATTTCCCTGGCACCAGAGCTACCTGGTCGGATTGGCACTGGCATTGGCGATGGTTATCAATCTGGTGTTCGCCGCCGTATCCGGGGTGCTAATCCCCGTTCTCGCGCGGCGTTTCGGCGTGGATCCGGCCGTGGCGAGCGGTGTGATTCTTACCACCGTTACGGATGTGGTGGGCTTTTTTGCCTTCCTTGGCCTGGCAACCCTGTTCCTGGTCTAGAATCGCCGCCGACCCGGCAGAAAAGTGCCACTCGTCTGCCAATTTTTGGCGCCGGCCGGCCGTTGTGAGATAGTTTCTGTTAGAGGGTGCCCGGAGCTGTCAGAATCACCCGTGAGGGAGTAGCGGGGTATGTTGCCGAACATTCTGCATCAGTTGAGTCAGGCGATCCGCGACCGTCGCTGCGTGGCCGTGCGCTATCACGACCAGCGCCAGGTTCGCGTAATTGAGCCACACGCGATCTATACGGACGAGCGCGGTGACATGGTGCTCGATGCCTATCAGACGCGTGGATTTTCGGCCGCGGGTCGTCCGCCACCGTTCTGGCGACCATTCCGCCTCAAGAAAATTACCGCGCTGTCGATTCTCAAGGAGCAGTTCGAACCCCGGACCTCCGAGGGTTTCAGTACCAACCGCCTGAAGTATCGCAATGGCGTGGTCGCGATCGTTCAGGACAATCGTCCGGCTTTCACCTATCCTGCCCAACAGACCGAGATGGGTCCGTTCTTGCCGGAGCACATGCGCCGCTGACGAGCCGCTGTCGTCCGCTTTGTGTTTCTGCCGTTTCCTCTTTGATCACGCCTCGGCGCGTCCGACAGTCTCGGCTAATGCGCGTCCAGCCCGCTATTCAGCTTCTCGACCATGGCGTGCACGTTGCGCGTGGTTAGTAGCTTGAGCGTTCGTGCGGCGCTGCTGGCGAGTGCCTTCTGGCTGCTTTCGCGCACGATTCGCTTGACGGCAAGCAGGGTTGCCGGGTGCATGCTGAATTCGTTCAAGCCCAGGCCGAGTAGCAGCCGCGTGTAGCGCGGGTCGCCGGCCATTTCGCCGCACATCGCCACCGGGATTCGGGCGCGGCGCCCGGCCTCGATCGTCAGGCGGATGAGGCGCAGCACGGACGGGTGCAGGGGGTCGTAGAGGTAGCTTACGGCGTCATCCACCCGATCAATCGCGAGAGTGTACTGAATGAGATCGTTGGTGCCGATCGAGAAGAAGTCGAGATAGGGCGCGAACAAGTCTGCAGATATCGCCGCGGCCGGCACCTCGATCATGCCGCCGATCGGCAGCTTGCGGCTGAATTTCTGCTTCTCACGTCTGAGCTCGTGCTTGACCTCCTCAATCAGGTCAAGCACGCGAAACAGCTCATCTTGCGAAGAGAGCATCGGGATCATTAAACGCACACGCCCGAATGCCGAGGCTCGAAGGATGGCACGCAACTGCGGGCGAAAAAGCGCCGTGTCGTGCAGGCACAGACGTACCGCACGCAGCCCGAGCGCCGGGTTGAGCGAGGCCGGTGCGTCGCCGCGACCGCCATCGACCTGTTTATCGGCGCCAAGATCGAGCGTGCGGATCGTGACCGGCTTGCCGGGCATGGCCTTGACCACCTTCACGTATGAACGGAACTGCTCTTCTTCGCTCGGGCTGCCGACCCGGTTCATGAACAGAAACTCGGTGCGATAAAGGCCGATGCCGGAAGCTCCGGCCTGCGTCGCGGCTTTGACGTCGGCGGGCAGTTCGATGTTCGCGAAAAGCGAGATGCGTTTGCCGTCGAGCGTAATGGCCGGACTGCGGCGCAGGCGGTTCAGCTCGCGCTGGCGCTCGAGGATACGCTGCTTGAGGCGGCGGTACTCCTGGAGGGTGCGCGTGTCGGGGCCAATGATCAACACCCCGCGCTTGCCGTCGACGATCAGATCCTCGCCATGCCGGATAAATCGTGTGGCGCTGTGCACCGACAGCACTGCCGGGATTCCGAGCGAGCGCGCGAGGATGGCCGTGTGCGAGATTGGCCCCCCCATGTCGGTCACGAAGGCGCGCACCCGCTTGTGCTTGAGCATCACGGTGTCGGCGGGCGTAAGATCGTGCGCGATCACAATACCGCCAGCCGAGAGCGCCTCATGCTGTTCTGGCGTCTCCATCAGCAGGTTGCGCAGCACGCGCTCGACCACCTGGTTGACGTCGATTTTCTTGTTGCGCAGGTAAACGTCGTCCATGCGCTCGAACATCGCCACCAGTTCGTCGCTCTGCGATTTCAGTGCCCACTCGGCGTTTCGCCGTTCGTGCCGGATGATCTCGACCGGCACCTCCGAGATCATCTTGTCATCCAGGATCAGGAGATGGGTGTCAATGAAGCTCATCGCCTCGGCCGGGGCACTGGCCGGGATATGGGTGCGGATGCTCGCTAATTGCTGACGTGCGGCGTCAACCGCGCCGCGAAAGCGGGCGACCTCGGCGTCGATGGCATGCTTGGCGATTTCGTACTGCGGCAGGGGCGGCAATTCGCGTTCCAGCACGAACGCCTTGCCGATGGCGATTCCGTCCGAGACGCCGGCACCGTGTAGGGCGAGCATTATTCCGATTCTCCGAATCGTTCCTGTACCAACGCACTCAGCGCTTCCAGCGCTTCATGCTCGTCCTTGCCTCTGGCACACAGTTCGAGTTCGGAGCCCTTGCCGGCGGCGAGCATCATGATTCCCATGATGCTCTTGCCATTCACTTCCTGGCTATTGCGCCGCAGGAGAATCTCGGCACTGAATTCCGAGGCGAGGCTTACGAACTTGGCCGAGGCGCGTGCGTGCAAGCCGAGCTTGTTGACGATCAGGATCTTCAGGCACTTCATGCCTGGACCTCGCGCTTGGGCGCCGGATTGACCGCGCACACGATGCCCCCGCAGCCGCCCGACAGTGCCTTGTCGATGACGTCCTCGAGCGGCAGGTCACGATAATTGAGTACCTTAATGAGCATCGGCAGGTTCATGCCCGTAATCAGTTCGACACGCCGACGCTCAAGCAGGGTGCAGGCCGTGTTGGTATGGGTGGCGCCATAGATGTCGGTCAGGATCAGGACGCCCTGGCCGTAGTCGACGCGGGCGATGGCTTCGGCGAGGCGCGCGCGAAGCTGCTCAGGCGTCTGGTCATAGTTGACCGCCACGACTTCCAGGCCGGGTTGCGGGTGCTGGAGACAATGCGTCGCGGCTCCCAGCAGGCCCTGCGCCAGATCCGGTTGCGCCAGCAGGATCACGCCAATCATTTCAGTTCCCGGTGCCGCACCTGGGTGAGATAGTCCTTGGCCGCGAAGTGCCTGGCGAGGCGCTGCACGAAATACACCGAGCGGTGCTGCCCGCCGGTGCAGCCGATGGCGATGGTCATGTAGGAACGGTCTTCGCGCGCAAAGCGCGGCAGCCAGGTCTCTAGAAACGCCGTGAGCTCGGCGAACATGCGCTCCACCTCTTCATACTGCTCCATGAACTGTACCACCGGCGCGTCGAGCCCCGTGTAGCGGCGCAGATCGGTTTGCCAGTACGGATTGGGCAAACAGCGTACATCGAAGACGTAATCGGCATCCAGTGGCGTGCCGTGCTTGAAGCCGAAGGACTCGAAAAGAATAGTAAGCCCGGCATGGTCCTGTCCGCGCACAAACTCGTTAACCTGGTGACGCAGCTCATGCGGCGTGGTGTGGGAGGTGTCGATGCGCAACGAACTGGCAAAGGCAAGCGGTTCGAGCAGCGACTTCTCGACGTGTATCGCCTCGAGCAGCGAGGTCCTGTCGTCGATCATTGGATGCTTGCGGCGCGTGCCCTGGAAGCGGCGCACCAGAATTGGTTCCTCGGCCTCCAGGAAGATGATTCGATACTGGATACCGAGCTCCTCGAGGCGCTTGAGGTTCTCCGGCAGTTCAGCAAGGAATGCCCGATTGCGCGCGTCGATGCCCACGGCCACTTTGGCGAGACCGTTTTCCTGTTTCGGATCGAGTACCTCGCGCGCGAAATGCGGCAACAGCGCGGCCGGCAAGTTGTCAATGCAGTAGAACCCGGCGTCTTCCAGGGCCTGCAGCGCGATGGTCTTGCCGGAACCAGAGAGGCCGCTGACGATGAGGAAGCTCATTCGGCGGATGGTTGACCGTGGATCAGCGACTGCTGACGCTTCATAAACTCCTCAAGCGGATTGATGCCCCACATGCGCAAGATGTAGGCGCGCGTGGCAGTCTCAACCAGCACGGCGAGATTGCGTCCGGGCCCAACGTACAGCACGGTGCTGGGTACTTCGATATCCAGCAGTTTGCGCGTCTGGACCTTGGCCTGCAGGCGATCGACTTTCGCCATCCGGCGCTTGGTGAAGCGCTCCAGGTGCACAATAAGGTGTAATCGTTTGCGATGCCGCACCGCGGTTTCACCAAACATTAATCGAACGTCGAGTATCCCGAGACCCCGCACTTCCAGATAATCGGACAACGCACCGGGGCACTGGCCCACCAGGATATTCGGGCCCACGCGCACGAGCTCGACTGCGTCATCGGCGATCAAGCGGTGATTGCGCGAAAGCAGTTCGAGTGCCAGTTCGCTCTTGCCGATGCCCGATTCGCCGGTGATAAGCACTCCCATGCCCATCACCTCCATGTATACGCCATGCACCGTAAGACGCGGCGCAAGCGCACGAGCGAGGTAGTACTGAAGGTTGTCAATAAGGACCGGGCTTGGCAGCGGCGAGGTGAAGAGCGCGAGCTTGTGTGTCTCGGCTGCGTGATGCAGCCCAACCGGAGCCGCGTGCCCGCCCGCGACCACCACGGCGGTCGTGCGCGGGCAGCTGCAGAGTTCATCCATCGCTGCCGACTGCTTCGATTTGCCCAAGCGCTTCAAATAGGCGAGCTCGGCTTTGCCGATTACCTGGACCCGGTTCGGATGGACAAAGTTGAGGTGGCCGACGAGCGCCATGCCCGGGAACTTCGCGTTGGTCGGCTCGAGCAAGCGGGCCTCGCCGCGACGGCCAGCGATCCATTTGAGCTGCAGGGACTCGGCCTGCTGCTCGAATAGCGTCTTGATGGTAAGAAGCGGTGTCATGCCGAGGCGTCCTCGATTCGTGCGCGCCAATTATAGGGGCTGGCGGGCCGGATTGCGCTGGGCACGACTTCAGGGATGGAGGAGGCGGGGCAATGTCGGGAGCAACTGCCGAGGAAGCCCGAGTGCCGCGACGCGCGGGTTGCGCGAAAACGGCTGCCGCGGCACCGGCCGCGCCGGGGCTAACGGCGCGCTATCGGGGCGGCCAGCCCTTTGCGCTGGCTCGACGGCGGGATGTTCATCGATTCGCGGTACTTCGCAATGGTGCGCCGCGCCACGTTGATTCCCTGTTTGGCAAGTAGCTCGGCGATGGCGGAGTCGCTGATAGGCCGGTCGGTCGACTCACCATCGATCAGTTTCTTGATCATCGAGCGAATGGCAGTGGCCGAACAGGCACCGCCATCCGCCGTGGCGACGTGGCTCGAGAAGAAGTACTTGAGTTCAAAAATCCCGCGTGGTGTGAGCATGTACTTGCTGGTGGTGACTCGCGAGATGGTTGACTCGTGCATGCTGACCGCCTCGGCAATGTCGTGCAGCACCAACGGTTTCATGGCCTCGGGACCGTGATCGAAGAACGCGCGCTGGCGATCGACGATGGTACGAGCCACTTTGATCAGCGTGTCATTGCGCGAATTGAGGCTCTTGATGAACCAGCGTGCTTGCTGCAGCTGATCCTGCAGGTACTTGTTGGCGCTGCTCGAATCACCGCGCTGGATGAGTCGCTCGTACTGGCGGTTAACGCGCAAGCGCGGCGCGATGTCAGGGTTGAGTTCGGCGCGCCACACGCCCTTGATCTTCTTGACGATGATGTCGGGCACCACGTAAGCCGCCTGGCTCGACTGCACTGATCCACCCGGTCGCGGATTGAGGTGCTGGATGATCTGGATGGCCTCGTGCAAGGCCTCGGGCGAGAGCTTGAGGTTCCGGCGCAGGGCGTTGTAATCGCGTGCCGCAAGGAAGGCGAGCGGCTCGGGCTGGGCAAGCGCGATCGCGGCCGTAAGCTGCGGCGTATCGGTTGGCAGCGCGCGCAGTTGCAGCCGCAGACACTCGGCGAGATCGCGCGCCCCGACGCCGAGCGGGTCGAAATTCTGGATTTGATGGAGCACTGCCTCGATTTCCTCCGGACCGGTATCGGGGTGCGCGCCAAGCGCCTGGTGGATCTCCTCGAGGCTGGCGCTGAGATACCCGTCGTCGTTGATGGCATCGATCAAAGCCTCGGCGATGCGCCGGTCGTTCTCCGAGAACGGCGTCATCTGCATCTGCCAGGACAAATGATCACGCAGCGTGATCGGCAGGCTGTTGCGGGCCTCGAGATCAGGCATGTCATCGTCACCCCCGCGCGAACCCGAGGCGATCGGCAGATCGAAATTCTCGTCCCACTCGCTCGTGCTGTTGGCATCGTCGAAGGTACTCGACTCGATCTCGTCGGTTGGTTTCATTTCGGCTTCAGGCTCGAGCGAGCCGGCATCGCTGGTTTCGTAGCTCTCCGTGTCGTGGTCTTGGCCGTTCCCGGACTCGGGCTCCGGCGACTCCGTCTTGGATTCGACGGAATCTTCCTCCTTCTCTTCCAACAAGGGATTGGATTCGAGCGCCTCCTGAATCTCCTGCTGCAATTCAATAGATGACAGCTGCAGCAGGCGGATTGCCTGCTGCAGCTGCGGGGTAATCGTCAGGTGTTGGCCAAGACGAAAATCGAGTGACTGCTTCATCTACCAGGTCCTGCAAAGGCCGACCGCAGAGGGGCGGTCATCCGGAAGGGGCTCCTTCAATTAAGTTTCTCAGTCTAGTCTAGTCGAATTCCGCGCGCTGTCCGGGCAGGCAGCGGGAACGGTACTGAGCGGTCAGAGGCGAAAGTCGGCCCCGAGGTAGACACGCTTGACATCCTCATTATAGAGAATCTCCCCCGGGGTCCCGGCGGTGAGTACCTGGCCGTCATTCAGGATGTAGGCGCGGTCACAGATCTTCAGTGTTTCGCGCACGTTGTGATCAGTGATCAGCACGCCGATGCCGAGCCCCTGAAGGTGACGGACGAGACTCTGGATCTCAAGTACTGAAATCGGGTCGACGCCGGCAAACGGTTCATCGAGCAGGATGAAACGCGGCTCCGTGGCGAGTGCCCGGGCAATCTCGACGCGGCGCCGCTCGCCGCCGGAAAGACTGATGCCGAGTGCCGCGCGGCGCGCCTCAATGTTCAGTTCCTTGAGCAGGCGCTCAAGCAGCTCCATACGGCCCGAGAGGCTCAGATCGCGGCGGGTCTCGAGGATTGCGAGCAGATTGTCTTGCACCGTGAGCTGGCGGAACACCGATGGTTCCTGCGGCAGGTATCCGACACCCAGTCGTGCGCGGGCGTGCATGGCGAGACCGCTGACATCGCGCCCGTCAAGCGCGATGCGGCCGGAATCCATCGGCACCAGGCCGACGATCATGTAAAAGCAGGTGGTCTTGCCGGCGCCGTTCGGACCGAGCAGGCCAACGATCTCGCCGGAGCGGATGGTGAGCGAGACGTCGCGCACCACCACACGCTTGCGATACTGCTTACTCAGATGCTCGGCAACGAGTTCGCTCACGGCTTGATATCCAGCGGTTCGCGCGGGTGGAAGACGGCGAGCACACGCTGGTTGCGACTGGGGTCACCCTTCGCCTCGAACCGACGGGTGAGAATGTGGTAGCGCGCTGTCTGCGCGCGTAGCACGTCCTGTCCCTGGCGCATCGAGATGTCTTCGAATAGCTCGATCTGTTGGGTCGCCATGCTGAACTCGAGACGCTGGGCGTGTACCTCGATTTCGGGTTCCACGCCATCGGCCTCCCGGCGCAGCACGATTGGATCGCCCTTGGCCCGCACCTCGCTGACTTGTCCCTCGCGGAGGATCACTTCGAGGTAGTCTGCTTTGACATTTAGGTTGCCGAGCGCTATCTGAACGTCGCCGCGATAGCGCGTGGCACCTGTCTTCTGATCAAGCTCGACACTCTTGGCGCGCGCCTGAAGCGGAGCAGTTTGCGCCAAAGGCTGCGCTGCCTGGGCATGGGCGCCCAGGACACCAAGCAATGCAATCACGATTGCGCGCCGGGTCATTGCTTGCGGTCCAGCAGTATCTTCAGGTGATCGGTCAAGAGCTCAGCGCCGCCGCTCGTCGGGTCCCGGTCGCGCGTCATGCGCACGTCTCCGCGCATGTCGATGAAGGCGCGGGTCTGGGGCATCCAGCCGCGCTGCGCGCGCACGTGCACCGGCGCGCCATCTCCATATTGCACGAGATAGGGCCGATCCAGTTCGGCGCTGCCGTCATCAGCGTAGTGGGTGAGGCGATCGGCCGTGAGCTGGTATTTGCGCGAACCATCGGGATTGAGCGTGACAACACGGTAGCTTTCCATCACGAGATCCGGTTCATGGCGCGGCGTCTCGACGAACAATACTGGCTCATCGCGCGCGATGCGCACCATCCACCAGCTTAGAGCCGCGAGTCCCAGCACCACGGTCGCCGCTGCGAGCGTGTGGGCATCGACCTTCATGCCCGCGGAGCGCTGCTCGTACCGGGGTGGACGGAAAAGTAACGTTGCATTTCGCTTGTATAGGTTCCCTGCGCGTACATGAGCATTTCGCAAACCTCGCGGCCTGCACCGTGACCGCCCGGACTTGGCGTCACCCAGTGGGCGTGACGCCGCACCAGGACGTGCGCGTCTTGCACGGCGATGGCAAGCCCGACTTGCAACATGATCGGCAGGTCGACGACGTCATCGCCCACGAAGGCCGTCTCTGCCGGTGAAAGCCCGAGTTCGGCGATGAGTCGCTGGTAGACCGGCAATTTCTCCTTGCAGCCCTGGTAGACGTGGCGGATCTCGAGGTCGCGCACGCGGTGCTCGACCACGCGCGAGGTACGCCCGGTGATGATGCCGACCGCCACGCCATTGCGTTGCAGCATTTTCAGACCATGCCCGTCCTTGGAATTGAACGCCTTGTATTCCTGGCCGTCGTCACCGAGGATGAGACGCGCATCGGTAAGCACCCCGTCGACGTCAAACAGCACCAGCTTGATCGGGCGCGCCAGCGTGAGCACCGCCGCATTGATCGGGAAATCGGGGGCGAGCAGCTCCGTCATTACACCACTCCCGCGCGCAACAGGTCGTGCATGTTGAGCGCGCCAACCACGCGCCGATCGGCATCGACCACCATCAGCCCATTGATCTTGAGCGAGCGCATGAGCTGCACCGTCTCGGCCGCCAGCCGATCAGGTAGTGTGGTCTTGGGTGAGCGGATCATCACTTCAGCAACGCTGGCATCGCGGACGTCCACGCCCTTTTCGAGCAACCGGCGTAAATCACCATCGGTGAGAATACCCGCGAGGCGCCCGTCGGCGGCCACGATCGCCGTCATGCCAAGTCCCTTGCCGGTCATTTCGAGCAGCGCGTCGCGCAGGCTCGCCGATTCCGGCACCTGCGGAATCTCGGCGCCGGTATGCATAATGTCCGAGACGTACAACAGCAGGCGGCGCCCCAGACTGCCGGCTGGATGCGAGCGCGCGAAGTCCTCGGGCGTGAAGCCGCGCGACTTAAGCAGCGCCACCGCAAGCGCGTCACCGACGGCGAGTGCGGCGGTGGTGCTGGCGGTTGGCGCCAGGTTGTGCGGGCATGCTTCCTTCGCGACCGCTGCGTTCAGGATGGCGTCGGCCTGGCGCCCGAGCGTAGAGTCGGTGCGCCCGACCAGCGCAATGAGCTTCGCTCCCATGCGCTTGATGATTGGGAGGATCTTGACGATTTCTTCCGTCTCGCCAGAGTTCGAGATGGCGAGCACGACATCTTCTGGCGTGATCATGCCCAGGTCGCCGTGCGAGGCTTCCCCGGGATGCACGAAGAAGGCCGGTGTGCCGGTGGAGGCGAGCGTGGCAGCAATCTTGCTGCCGATGTGCCCGGACTTGCCCATGCCGATGACGACTACGCGTCCGCGGCAGGCGAGAGCGAGCTCACAGGCGCGCGCGAACTGCGCGTCGACGCGCTCGGCGAGCGCGGCGACGGCGTCGGCTTCGAGCATCAGGACTTCGCGGCCGAGGTCTTCGAACGAGGTGTGAGTGGTCATCTTCGCCACGCTGCGGCGATCGGGTAATCTGGGCCGAGTATATCAGAGCGGGATCAGACTCCCATGGATTCAACCGGTTTTCACATTGCCCTGATCCTGCTCGGTGTCGCCGTGGTGCTGGTGGTGCTGTTCCGCTATCTGCACCTGCCACAGATCCTCGCTTACCTCGTCGCTGGCGTAGTGGTCGGTCCGTTCGGGCTTGGCTGGGTGCCGGATTCGGCCACGACACGCTATCTCGCCGAGTTTGGGCTGGTTTTCCTCATGTTCACGCTGGGCCTGGAGTTTTCGTTGTCGAAGCTGATGGCAATGAAGGTGACGGTGTTCGGGCTCGGCGGTGCGCAGGTGCTCTTCACTGCTGTCGGGTTCGGAACGATCGCCTGGTGGCTCGGTGTTGCGCCCGAGGGGTCGATCGTGATTGGCGGGATGCTGGCGCTGTCATCGACCGCTATCGTGATGAAGCTACTCGTCGACCAGCTCGAGCAAAGCTCGCGCCATGGCCGGTACGCGTTCGGCGTGCTGCTGTTTCAGGACCTCGTGGTGGTGCCGTTTCTGATCCTTATTCCGGCGCTGGGTGGTGCCGGTACCGAGTCGCTGTGGCTCACGCTGGGGCGGGCACTCCTCAAGAGTGTTGCGGTACTCGCGGCGATTTTCGTAATCGGCCGCTGGCTATTGCGACCGCTGTTTCATGAGGTCGCGGCCGGGCGTTCACGCGAGCTTTTCATGTTCACCGTGTTGCTGCTTACCCTGGCAAGCGCCTGGGCGACCGAGCAGGCGGGCTTGTCGCTTGCGCTCGGCGCTTTCCTCGCCGGCATGATGGTCGGTGAAACCGAATATCGGCACCAGGTTGAGGGCGACATCCTGCCGTTCCGGGACATCCTGCTCGGATTGTTCTTCGTTACTGTTGGCATGTTGCTCGATATGAACGTGCTGGAGCGGCTCTGGCCGGTAGCGCTGGCCGGCGTGATTGCGCTGCTGCTCGTGAAGACACTGATCGTGCTCGCCGTGGGACGGATTTTCCGGCTCGAGACGGGTGTGGCATTGCGCACCGGGTTGGTGCTTTCGCAAGGCGGAGAGTTTGGGTTCGCACTGTTGCTCCAGGCCCAGCAATTTCAGCTGCTCGCGGGTGATGTCGCGCAGATTGTGCTGGCGGTCGTGGTGCTCTCCATGCTGCTCGCGCCGCTCGTGATCCGTTACAACGGCTTCGTCGCCAAGCGACTGGTGCCGTCCTACACACGCGCCCGACAGAGCGATCTCGAGGTGATTCGTGCCGAGGCCGAGGCGAGCAAGGGTCACGTGATCGTCTGCGGGTTCGGTCGATCGGGACAAAACCTGGGCTGGATGCTGGAGCAGGACGGCATTCCCTATATCGCACTCGATCTCGACCCGTTGCGCGTGCGCGACGCGCGCGATGCCGGCAAACCGGTGGTCTATGGCGACGCCGACCGGCGCGATGTACTCGAGGCGGCAGGGCTTGCGCGCGCCCGCGCACTGGTCGTGTCATTCGAAAATGTGCCTTCGGCGCTCCGTATTCTCGAGATCACGCGCCACCTTCGGCCCGACATGCCAGTGATCGTGCGCACGCGCGATGATGCCGATCTTGAGCGCCTCAACGCGGCCGGCGCCACCGAGGTTGTGCCAGAGAGCCTGGAGGGTAGCCTGATGATGGGCTCTCACCTGTTGTTGTTGCTCGGCGTGCCGGTCTCGCGCATCGTCGGACACGTGCGGGATGTGCGCCGCGACCGTTATCGGATGTTGCGCGGCTTCTTTCATGGCGAGGATCTGTTCGAGGAATCGACCGATACGGCTTATCGTACGCGCCTTCATTCGGTGACTCTGCCGCAAGGCGCCAGGGCCGTGGGCCGCCAGCTTGCCGAGCTGTCATTGGATGCGCTGGGCGTTGCGGTGAGCGCGGTGCGCCGCGGCGGAATCCGCGGCCCGGATCCGGGACCGGAAACCAGGCTGGTAGCTGGCGACGTGGTGGTGTTACTGGGCACTCCCGAGGCTCTGGAGGCAGCCGAGAAGATACTGCTCGAGGGTTGACGTGCGTCAAGTCACCTTCCGTGACTTACGGGCAGACTGCGCATTTCCAAACGGATGTCGTCCGACATGTCGAAGAAGATTCTTGTGATCCTGGGCCAACCGCAGCGTCAGAGTTTTGGTGGTGCGGTTGCGGCCGCCTATGCCGAGGGCGCGCGCGCGGCGCCGGCTGAAGTGCGCGAACTATTCCTGGGAGACCTGACGTTCAATCCGTTCGGGCCCGTGAGCGCCGATGCGCCGACTGAGCTCGAGCCGGATCTGGCCGCGGCGCAGGAGTCGATTCGCTGGGCCGATCATTTGGTGTTTGTCTATCCAATCTGGTGGGGCACCATTCCGGCGCTACTTAAATCTTTTGTCGAGCGGGTCTTCCAGCAGGGTTTTGCGATGCGCATTCACGCGGATTCGCCTTGGTGGGACAAGCTGCTTACTGGCAAAAGCGCGCGCCTCATCGTGACAATGAATACACCGCCGCTCATCTACCGTTTGGTGTTCCACCAGCCGGGGCACCATACGATGAAGCGATCGATCCTGGGATTCTGCGGCGTGAAACCGGTGCGTATCACCGAGATGGGTCCGCTGCGCAACTCGAGCGCGGCACGTCGTGAGCACTGGCTTGCCAAGGCGCGCGACCTCGGGCGTCATCTGGCCTGAATACAGTGGTGCTCAACGCAGCTCGATCTTCTCCTCACGGCAGCGTGCGCAGCGCAGCAGTGTGACGAGCCTCCCCTGTTTGACGTCGAACTGACGCTCGGTTACGACCCGCCATTTGTGAAAGCCGCTCTTGCAGAGCGTTTTGCCCTCGGCTTTCCTGCGCGCCGCTGGCCGCTTCAATCGAACGACTTCACCCATGGTTGCTTTGGTCTCCGTCGTAATCGGCCCGGCGCGGCTTCGCGCGGATCGAACGGCTGTCGCCTGCCTGACAGCGTGAATCTCCGGTTTCCGCCATATGGAATCCAGGCCATCGACCGGATTCCGCATCTTGCTGAATTGTGGTCATTTTCTCCCAGCAATACGATCCGATGGTAGCGCCGTTCATACTCAGGCCGTCCGAAAGGCGTTAGCGTTCCAGGGTCATGCTGTGTTCGCCTCACGTAATTGTTCCTGTTAACCTTCCACGGATGCACCTTGGCGGTGCAACGCCGGCGCAGCGCGTGCGGTGAAGAGGACGTAAATCGCAACGGTGCAGACGCGCCGTTCGCCAGGAAGGCTGTCTGGGTGCGCGCACCGGATTTGCGCGCGGTGATGAACGAGCCGTACCGGATACCTGATGCCGGAATGAGTTCCGTTACCGACAGCAATCGAACGAGCGACCAGCAGGCGCGGCAGGCGACCGCGCCGGTCATCGAATTCCTATCGAAGCATGCGCCGTTCCAGCACATGGAGCGCGAGCACCTCGAGTATCTGGCTGCGCACCTCAAACTCGGCTTCTACGCCAAAGACGAAGTTATCATTCATTCCGGCGGCACCATCGCCGACACCTTTTACATCATCAAGAAGGGTCGGGTGCGCGGCGAGCGGCGTGGCACCGAGGCCTGGGAATTGGTGGCGGGCGAGTGCTTTCCGATCGGCGCGCTGCTGTCGCGGCGCTCCACCACCACGCTGATGCGCGCCGTCGAGGATACATTCTGCTTCGAACTGCCGTTTGAGCATTTCGACGCCTTGCTGCGGCGCAGCCCGGCGTTCCATGATTTCTGCACGCGCCGGCTGGCGAATTTGCTCGATCAAGCCCTGCGCGCCACGCAAGCCAGTCTGGCGAGCGAAATTTCCGGCGACAGTGCGCTTGGCGCGCCGCTGAAGAGTCTGGTGCGCCGCAAACCAGTGACCTGTGCGCCGACAACGCCGATCCGTGAGGCGGTGGGCACCATGAACAGCCAGCGCACCGGCTCGATTATCGTTACCGATGCCGGGGTTCACCCGCTTGGCGTGTTCACGCTGCACGATCTGTTGTCGCGGGTGGTGGTGTCGAACGGTTCGCTTGATGCGCCGATCGAGCAGGTCATGTCGCCGCAGCCGCTGGCGCTGCGGCCCGAGGCCTCCGCGCAGGAGGCCGCCATGCTCATGGCTGAACGCGGCATCGGCCATCTGTGCGTGGTGGACGACGGCCGTCTTGTCGGCGTGATTTCCGAGCGAGACCTGTTTTCGCTGCAGCGTGTCGGGCTCGTCAACCTGTCCCGTTCCATCACGCACGCGCCGGATCTGGACACGCTCATTCGCCTGTCGCAGGACGTCCATCGCCTGGTGGGACAGATGCTCGCGCAGGGCGCCTCGGTCGGGCAGCTCACCCAGATCATTGCGCTGCTCAACGATCACACCACGCGCCGGGTCATTGCGCTGGCGCTCGAGGAGCACGGCAATCCGCGCACGCCGTTCACTTGGCTTTCCTTCGGCAGCGAGGGCCGCGGCGAGCAGACGCTCAAGACCGACCAGGACAACGGCATGCTTTTCGCCGCGGCAAGTGCGAGCGATGCCGAGGCCGCGCGCGAGGAACTGCTGCCGCTCGCGCGCAAGATCAACGAAGCGCTCGATGCCTGCGGTTTCCCGCTCTGCACGGGCAACATCATGGCAAGCAATCCGGCGTGTTGTCTCAGTCTCAAAGAGTGGGACGCGCGCTACAGCAGCTGGATAGACAAGGGCGAGCCGGAGGACCTGCTGAACGCGAGCATCTTCTTTGATTTCCGTTCGATCCATGGCGATGAGAAGCGTGCGGGAGAGTTGCGGGCGAGCGTGCTGCGCCGCGCCGCTGCCACACCCCGCTTCTTGCGCCAGCTCGCGCAGAATGCGCTTCAGAATGAGCCGCCGCTCGGTTTGGTGCGGGACTTCGTGGTGGACACCGACGGCGAACATGCCAACACCATTGACCTCAAGATGCGCGGCGCGTTGCCGTTCGTAGACGGCGCGCGCTTGCTGGCGCTCGCGCACCGGATCGCCGAGACCAATACTAGTGCGCGCCTGCGCGCATTGGCCAAGACCCGCGTGGTGTCGGCAACCGAGGCGGATGCGTGGTGCGATGCCTATGACTTCATTCAGTTGCTGCGCATGCGCCGCCACCAGGCGCTGGAAGCCAAGGGGTTGCCGCTCGACAATCGCGTGAATCCCGATGAGCTGAACGATCTGGATCGCCGTATCCTTAAGGAAGCATTCCGGCAGGCGCGCAAGCTGCAGTCGCGGCTTGCGCTGGACTATCAGCTATGAGCCTGTTGGCACGCCTGTTTGGTCCCAGCATCGAGCTGCCGCCCGAGTTTGCGGCACGGCTTGCGGCGTGGCGCGCGCTCGCGCCAGATCCCGAGCGCACACCGCTCGCCGAGGCGGAGTTCGTGGTGGTGGATGTCGAGAGCTCCGGACTCGATGCGCGCCGCGACCGGCTGCTGGCCGTGGGCGCCTGTGCGCTCAAGCAAGGGCGACTGGATGTCGGCGCCAGCTTTGAGCGCGTGATCTTCCAGGAACAGGTGTCAACCAAGGCCAACATTCTGGTGCACGGCATTGCCCCCACCGAGCAGGCTGCCGGCTTGCCGGCGGAGCAGGCGCTGATGGATTTTCTGGAGCTTGCTGGCGCGCATGTGTTGCTCGCCTACCACGCGCCGTTCGATCGCATCATGCTGGATCGCGCCACGCGCGAATATCTCGGTGTGCGTCTCGTCAACCGGTGGATCGATCTCGCCTATCTCGCGCCGGCGCTGGTTCCGGAGGCGCGCCTGCCGCGGGCGAGTCTGGATGAATGGTTTCAGTATTTCGGCATTTACGTGCGCGCCCGCCACCGGGCGATTGATGACGTGCACGCAACCGGAGAGCTCATGTTGATCCTGTTGGCGCGTGCCCGGGCGCGCGGAATGCAGACCATCGGAGCATTGCTCGCGGAGACAGAGGCCCAGCAGCGTTCGGCTATGGCAGGGGGGTTCTGAGCGGCTTGGGCGCCGCTTGATCTGGATCAACCACAAAGAGGACACTATGGCGGCATAAGAGGAGACTATGGCACCATGGTCCGCCGGTTCAGGTGGGTCAGGCCCCGACCGGTAGCCGGGGTGGTAGTGGGAACAGGCCGGTCGTTGCCCTGCGGGAGCGGGCCGACAGGCAGGCAAGGATTCCGTGGAATGGAATTGGGAAAGGGGTGCGTGACACCCAGGCAAGGATTGCCCATGTCGCGCGCACGTGAAGTGAAGCGGTCATAACAACCATAAGGGGGTAACGACGCCGTGAACGCAACAAGAATAGCGAGAGTGCGGGTGACGAAGTCCCGCGGTTAGCGGGACTTCGCGTGGTATCCGGTTCGTCGCAAGCTGCGTCGTCAGCAAAGCTCGGGCGGGTAAACGTCAGGTAGATATCTCGCTCACCATCATTTAAGTAAGTACGGAGGAACGTCGATGGCTACAAATACTGGGCAACAGGAAGCGCACTGGCACGCAACGCGCAACCTGATGATCACTCACTTGGTCATATGGTTCATTTTCGCGTTCGTCGTTCACTGGTTCGCGCCGCAACTCAACAAAATCAGCTTTGTGCACTTTCCGGTCGGGTTCTATATGGCGGCGCAGGGCTCCCTGATCGTATTCGTCGTCCAGCTGTTTGTCTTCGCTAAGCAGCAGGACACGATCGATCGCAAATTCGGCATGGCCGAAGAAGACTAAAAGGAGAAACCGATCATGCCAATATTCAAGAAGGGGACGACGTTCATCGAGAACCTCCCCAGAATCTACACCCTCTACACCGGGGGCTTCCTGCTGTTCTTCGCCATGCTGGCGTGGTTCGAGAAGCTCGGCATGGGTGCCGATACCATCGGCATCCTGTTCGTGTCCTTCACCATCGTCATCTATGCGCTGATCGGCTACCTGTCACGCACGATGGAGGTTCAGGCCTACTACGTGGCCGGCCGCCAGGTGCCGGCAGTGTTCAACGGCATGGCGACCGCCGCGGACTGGATGTCCGGCGCCTCGTTCGTCGCCATGGCCGGCGGCATCTACCTCGGGGGCCATGCCTACCTCGCCTTTGTGGTCGGCTGGACCGGCGGCTACGTGCTGGTCGCGACGCTGATGGCGCCGTACCTGCGCAAGTTTGGCTGCTACACGGTGCCGGACTTCATTGGCACGCGCTACGGCGGCAACCTGACGCGTTTCTTTGCCGTGGTCGTGCTGGTGGTTGCGTCGTTCACTTACGTGACGGCGCAGATCAACGCAACCGGCACCATCGCGGCGCGCACCCTGGGTGTGCCGTTCGAGGTAGGTGTATGGGTCGGCCTGGTCGGCATCCTGCTTTGCGCAATGCTGGGTGGCATGCGCGCGGTAACCTGGACGCAGGTGGCACAGTACATCGTACTCATCATCGCCTACCTGATCCCGGTGTTCTGGATGTCGATGAAGCAGGGTTTCGGCCCGTTCCCGCACGTGGAATACGGCAATGCCGTTGCCAGAATCATGGAACTCGAACCGATACTGCAGGTGGGTGTCCTGAAACCGACCGGGGAAATCGCCGCGCAGTTCCCGGGGCTCAAGGCGCTGACGGTGCTGCACGCCACTCCGGGTGAGGGGCCGATTGCCGCCTGGCGGTTCGTGACGCTGGTGGCATGCATGATGATCGGCACCGCGTCGTTGCCGCACATCCTGATGCGCTACTTCACCACGCCATCGGTGCGCGCTGCGCGTACCTCGGTCGCCTGGTCGCTGTTCTTCATCTTCCTGCTGTACTTCACGGCGCCGGCACTCGCGACCTTCACCAAGCTGCAGCTGCTCGATCCCAATCTGGCGACCAGCATCATCGGCAAGTCGATCGCCGATGTGTCCAACCTGACGTGGATCCAGAAGTGGAGCAGTATCGGCATGGTGGCGCTCAAGGACTTCAATGGTGACGGGATCTTGCAGATCAACGAGTTCTTTATCCGTGGCGATATCGTGGTATTGGCGACACCTGAAATCGCCGGCCTGCCGTATGTGATCTCAGGCTTGGTCGCTGCCGGCGGCCTCGCGGCCGCGATGTCCACGGCCGACGGTCTGCTGCTCGCCATCGCCAACGCGCTCTCGCACGATCTGTACTACAAGATCATCGACCCGAAGGCGGAGACCCGGAAGCGCCTCATCGTTGCCCGTGTGCTGCTGCTCGGTATTGGCGCATTGGCCTCGATTGTCGCAAGCTTCAAGCTCACCGGTATCCTCGGCGCAGTGGCGTGGGCGTTCTGCTTTGCCATGTCCGGCTTGTTCTTCCCGCTTGTTCTCGGAGTATGGTGGAAGCGGGCGAACCGGGCGGGTGCGATCGCCGGCATGGTGTTCGGCCTGGGTGCTGGTTCGTGGTACCTCTACGCGGTGAAGTGGGGTGGCATGAAGCCCTGGTGGGGCATGGATGATCTGCGCTTCGGCATGGTCGGCGCGACGGTGAGCCTGATCGCGATGGTCGTCGTCTCGCTGATGACCAAGGCCCCCGACAAGGAAACGCAAGCCATGATCGACGAAGTCCGCATCCCGAAGGGCAAGACGATCCTGGAGGCGTCACACTGACAGGCGTTTAGTAATGCTCAAAGCCGGGGCGAGTTTCTCGCCCCGGCTTTATTTTTTTCTGGACCAAATTTGGCGTCGCGTGTACAGGGAGTTTCGCAGTGACTGAGACAATCCCGCTCTGGGCAATCATTGTCGACTACGTGCTCGGCATGATCATGTGGACCCTGATCGGCCGCTTCGGCATGCGGCTGTTTCTTCCCGAAGAGAGCCGGTTTTTTTTCAACCGGTTCTTTATCAAGGTGACCAACCCGCTGTTGAAGTTGTTTGCCCCGATCACGCCCTCATTCCTGGTGCCGCCGCTGGTGCCGCTGTATGTGGCGTGGTTCTTCTACATGACGCGCTTCTATCTGATGCCCTGGCTGCTCGGTTATTCGGTGATGGGTATGCTGTCGTTCCCGCTGGAGAGCGAGTTGGCCCAAGGTATCGCCCATCTGATCGGGCTGATCGTCAACTAGTCTGGGCGCCGAAATAGCCCCGGGTCGGCCCTTTCCGAAGTTTCTTAGCTAGCGGACCGAAGGACGGCCTCGGCATCGAGGTGACGACGCAGTTCGCGGCGTATCTCCTGCCAGCGAAAGCGCACTGAGTTGCGCACGATCTCCTCATCGAGCTCCTTGAGGTTCTCGACAATGGGCGCCCAGCGTATGAGTGCCGTCGGGCTCTCGGAAAATGGTGTCTCGTCGTCGTCTACCCGCTCCCAGTCGCAGGATGCCAGGCGCGCACGTACACGTTCGGCATGCGACGCGAACTGCTCGTCGGCATCGGCGGGAACCCCCGCGTTATCGAGGATCGAGCTCGTCACGCGCCTCATGAGCGCGCTGACTTCCGGTGCCAGTGTCTGTGAATGCCGCGCCAGCAGCCCGCCGGCGTAGACGGACAGATCCGACAGGCACGCGAGCCAGACATGCCATTTGGCAATGTTGACCGAGCGCACAAATTCATCGTCTTCGAATAGTTGCGGGTAGAGCATACCGGCGCGCGTTCGCAAATAGCTGTACAGGGAAGTCTGTGCGAGGTAACTGGCGCGTGTCTCAAGAAAACTCCTTAGCGTCGCGAGGTCGTTGATCGGCTCGCTCCTGCGGCGACCGAGCGCGCCGAAGTAATCGCGCAGCCCTTCCCGCAGGCCCACGGCCCAGACTGCAAATCGCTGGGCCCGCGTTGTCTGCTTCGTCATGAGTTCCTGGCTTCCCGTGATTGCTGAGTCTTCATGGCCGGTCGCCTCTTGTATCATCCCCGGACCGGGGTCGCCAGAGCGCGCATTCTGTCGACGCACGGAACGGAACGCTTGGAGCGCATCGCATCTCCTGTTGAGCCGTGCCCTAAAGCGCTCTGCGCCTGTCTCGGATTTCCGTGTGGGCGATCGTTGACATCGGATTCGACGGGTAGAAAAATGCCCGCATCATACCGACAGCGTCGTTCGCCGGCGTACACGCGCCGGCCGCCGCGCCTGGCGCGGAGAGTAGGGACTCGGGACCGTCCCGCATCCCGCAATGCCCGAGTCGGCATTGATAACTTTCGGTTGTACACTGGGTTTGCGCCTCAACCCGAGCGGAGGAACAAGCATGTCTGAAGAAAAAATCTACAAGGTCCCGACTCAAGTCGCGGCCCACGCCCATATTGATGCCGACAAATACCGCACGATGTACGAGCGCTCGGTGAAGGATCCAGAGGGTTTCTGGGCGGAACAGGCCAAGGCGTTTGTCACTTGGTCGAAGCCCTGGACCAAGGTATCGGACTGGAGCTTCGACGCCGGCAATCTCTACATCAAGTGGTTCGTCGGCGGAAAGCTCAACGTCTCCTACAATTGCCTCGACCGGCACCTGGACAAGCGTGGCGACCAGGTCGCGATTCTCTGGGAGGGGGACGATCCAAAGGAAGACCAGAAGATTACCTATCGCCAGCTGCATGCCGAGGTGTGCAAGTTCGCCAACGTGCTGAAGAGCCGTGGCGTCAAGAAGGGCGACCGCGTATGCATCTACATGCCGATGGTGCCGGCCGCGGCGGTGGCGATGCTTGCCTGCACGCGCATCGGCGCCATTCATTCGGTGGTATTCGGTGGATTTTCGCCGCAGTCGCTTACCGACCGTATCCTCGATTCCGATTGCCGCGTTGTCATCACTGCCGATGAAGGCATACGCGCCGGCAAGAAGATTCCGCTCAAGGCCAACACCGACACGGCGCTGGAAAAGTGCCCGAACGTCCACACCGTAGTGGTCTTCCAGCGCACGCACGGGAAAGTCGCCATGAAGGCCGGCCGGGATCTTGTCTATCAGGATGAGGTTGCCAAGGCCTCGGCCGACTGCCCGATTGAGGAAATGGACGCCGAGGACCCGATGTTCATTCTTTACACCTCGGGCTCGACCGGCAAGCCCAAGGGCGTGCTGCATACGACCGGCGGCTACCTGGTATTCGCCGCCATAACCCACAAGTACACGTTCGACTATCACGAAGGCGATATCTACTGGTGCACAGCCGACGTCGGCTGGGTCACGGGTCACACCTATATCGTCTATGGGCCGCTCGCCAACGGCGCCATCTCGCTGATGTTCGAGGGTGTGCCGAACTACCCGAGCACCTCGCGTTTCTGGGAAGTCGTCGACAAGCACAAGGTGAACACGTTCTATACCGCTCCGACCGCGATCCGCGCGCTAATGCGCGAAGGGGAGGCGCCGGTCAAGAAGACCTCGCGCAAAAGCCTGAAACTGCTCGGCACGGTTGGCGAGCCGATCAATCCCGAGGCCTGGGAGTGGTACTACCACGTGGTAGGTGACAGTCGCGTACCGATCGTGGACACGTGGTGGCAAACCGAGACCGGCGGGCACCTGATTACGCCGCTGCCGGGAGCTACGGCATTGAAGCCGGGGTCCGCCACCAATCCTTTTTTCGGAGTGGTGCCCGGGATCGTCGATCTCGGCACCGGCAAGCTGCTGGAAGGCCCTGCTGAGGGCGCACTGGTGATCCAGCGTCCGTGGCCGGCACAGATGCGCACCGTCTACGGCGATCATCAGCGTTTCGTCGATACCTATTTTAAGACCTATCCCGGCTACTACTTTACCGGCGACGGTGCGCGCCGTGACAAGGACGGGTACTACTGGATCACCGGGCGTATTGATGATGTGCTCAATGTCTCCGGTCATCGCCTCGGCACGGCCGAGGTGGAATCGGCGCTCGTGCTGCACCCTTCGGTCGCCGAGGCTGCGGTGGTCGGATTCCCCCACGACATCAAGGGCCAGGGTATCTACTGCTACGTCACGCTCAAGGTGGGGGTGACGCCGACGGATGATCTGAAGAAGGAATTGGTGCAACAGGTACGCAAGGAGATTGGTCCGACTGCGACGCCCGATGTCATCCAGTGGGCACCGGGACTGCCGAAGACGAGATCGGGCAAGATTATGCGTCGCATTCTGCGCAAGATCGCCGCCAACGAGGCAGACCAAATCGGCGATACCTCAACGCTGGCCGATCCGGCCGTNNGTCGACGATTTGGTCAAGCACCGCGCCCACAAGTAATGGTCGTCCCCCCGGGCCCCGGTGGTTGGCCGGCGGCCCGGCGGTTATCCGCAGCCCGTGGCCCTGCGCTAGAATGGCAGCGCCCGCGGTCCCCGCGGCGGTTCCCAAGGATCACGATTGAATTCTCCCTCCACGCCGGATCGCGATGTACTTGTTGACATTCGCGATGTGCACTTCGCGCGCGCCGGGCGGCCGGTGCTGCAGGGCATGCGCCTGTCGGTGGCGCGCGGGAGGATAACTGTCATTCTCGGTGGCAGCGGTTGCGGCAAGACCACGCTGCTTAATCTCATTGGTGGGCGGCTGCGTCCCGATAGCGGCGATATCCTGGTCGATGGCCAGTCAGTCCCGTCGCTTCGTACGCGCGCGCTGTATGAGTTGCGCAAACGCATGGCCCTGCTGTTTCAGACCGGGGCACTGTTCACTGATCTTACGGTGTTCGAGAACGTGGCGTTTCCGATTCGCGAGCACACGCGGCTGCCGGAATCCCTGCTGCGCAAGGTAGTGCTGATGAAGCTCGAGACCGTGGGGCTTCGGGGCGCGCGCGATCTGATGCCCGCGGAGCTCTCCGGTGGAATGGCGCGGCGCGTGGCGTTGGCGCGTGCCATCGCGCTTGATCCGATGATGGTCATGTACGACGAGCCCTTTACCGGACTCGACCCGATCTCGATGGGCGTGATCGCCCAACTGATTCGTAACCTCAATCGGGCGCTCGGTATCACCTCGGTGGTGGTGACGCACGATGTGGCCGAAGCCATGACGATTGCCGACCACGTGTATTTGATCGGTGACGGCCGGGTCATCGCGGAGGGTGGCCCGCAGGAGATGCAGGCATCGAGCGAGGAGCACGTGCGCCAGTTTCTGGACGGTCTGCCCGATGGGCCGGTGCGCTTTCATTATCCGGCCGCCGATTACGTTGACGACCTGCGCCACCCGGGAAGCCGGGCATGACAGACACTGTCGTTCATCGCATCGGTCGCTGGGCGCTCGCCCGCATCGTGCGTCTCGGTCACGCCGCCGCGTTTCTGCATGTGTTGTTGGTGCGTTCCTGGCGTCTTCCGAGTCGCCCCGGACCTGCCGCGGCCAAGGCGGCGCGGCTCGTGGTGCATCAGCTCTTTTCAGTCGGCGTGTTGACACTTGCCATCATTCTTGTCTCCGGCATATTCGTCGGCATGGTGCTCGGACTGCAGGGTTACAACACGCTGGTGGATTTTGGTTCCGAGGCGTCTCTCGGCCTGCTGGTGGCGCTCTCGCTCACCCGCGAGCTCGGACCGGTCGTCACTGCACTGCTGTTTGCAGGACGCGCTGGCTCGGCGCTCACAGCGGAGATCGGCCTCATGAAGGCAACTGAGCAGCTTGCCGGCATGGAGATGATGGCCGTGAACCCAATGACGCGGGTGATCGCGCCACGCTTCGTCGCCGGACTCATCTCGTTGCCGTTACTGGCTGCCATGTTTACCGTGATCGGCATCTATGGCGGCTATGTGGTAGGGGTGATCCAGCTCGGCGTGGACGCGGGCGTGTACTGGTCGCAGATGCAGGACCGGGTGGATTTCTATGATGATGTGGTAAACGGCCTGATCAAGGGCGTGGTATTCGGGTTTGTGGTGAGCTGGATCGCCGTGTTCGAGGGCTACGACAGCGTGCCAACCTCGGCCGGCGTGGCGAGCGCCACCACCCGCACCGTCGTGAGCGCGTCGCTCGCGGTGTTGGGGCTCGACTTCATCATGACGGCGTTGATGATGGGAGGCAGCTGATGTTAAACAATCGTTTGATTGAGTTCTGGGTGGGCGTGTTCGTGATCGCCGGGCTGGTGGCGCTCACCATGCTTGCGTTTCGTGTGAGTAACCTGACGGCAATGGAAGCCGTGGACGGCTACAAGGTCACCGCACGCTTCAACAACGTCGGCCAGCTCAAGGTCAAGGCGCCGATCACGCTGGCCGGGGTGCGCATCGGGCGGGTCTCGCAGATTGTGTTCGACAGTGACAAATACCAGGCCGTGGTTACCCTTGAGATCGACGGGCGTTTCCGCAAGATCCCGCGCGATTCAAGCGCCAGTATTCTCACGGCTGGCCTGTTGGGGGAGCAGTACATCGGGCTCGAAGCCGGGGCAGATGAGGAATTTTTACGCCAGGGCGATAGTCTAATGCTTACGCAATCCGCCCTGGTGCTTGAGAAGCTGATCGGCCAGTTGGTCGCCAACCTCGCGAGTAGCAGCGGCAAGAAGTAGTTAACGACAGCGGGAGAGTGATGATGCGTAGGCGTTTAGGGTGGTGGGCTCTGTTGGTGGTGTGGTGTGCGGGCGTGGCACTGGCGGCAGCGGCCGAACCGGATGTGCTGGTACGCCAGGCGACCGAAGAAATCCTCAAGCGCATCAAGACCAATAAGGATGCGTATGCTGCGGACAGCAAGAAGCTCTACGCCATGGTCGATGAGCTGGTGCTTCCGCATTTCGATTTCCGCGCCATGTCCAAGCTCGTGCTTGGCCAGAACTGGCGCAAGGCCTCGGAGGATCAGCGCACGCGCTTTGCCAGCGAGTTCCGCGATCTGTTGGTGCGGACTTATTCCACCGCGCTGCTCAAGTACACCGACGAGGAGATCATCTATTTGCCCTACCGCGGGCCGCTGACCGAACGCACTGCGGAGGTCCGGGTTGAGGTGAAGTCGACCGCCGGCGCACGCAACGTGCCGCTCGCCTACAGCTTCTTCCGGCGTGAGGCCACCGACCCGTGGAAGGTATACGACGTGACGATTGACGGCGTGAGTCTTGTCACCAGTTTCAAGACAACCTACGCCGAGCGCGTGCAACAAAGCGGGCTCGACGCCCTGATCGCACAGCTCGCCAAGGACAACCGCGAGGGCAAGATCGAGGATCCGGTTGGCAAGTCGGTGGAAGCCAAGGGCAAGGGCAGCAAGTGACCGGCAACAAACCGTCTCGTGACGCCGAAGCCATTGCGATAAGCGACGCGCTTACATTCGATACCGTGGCGCGGATGCTGGCCGCAAGCGAATCCTGGTTCCGGCCTGACGCCGGCCCACTCACCATCGATCTGGCCGGGGCCACCCGCGTGGATAGTGCCGGGGTGGCACTGCTGCTCGAATGGCAGGAGTGCGCCGAACGCGCTGGCCGCGAACTGAATTTCGTGCGTGCTGCCGAGCAGGTGCACCAGATCGTGCAGGTGAGCGGACTCGGCAAGGCGCTGGATCTACGCTAGCCTGCCCTGCGGCGGGCGGGCCTCGTACCCTCGTGTTATCATCCCTGCCGACCCGGCGCCGGCTGGCGCCGGACCGCAACGGGGTGCTCGTCATCCCCGAACCCTGAAGACCCGACAATGGACAAGCTGATTGTTACCGGTGGCGGACCGCTGCGCGGCGAAATCCGCATCTCCGGTGCCAAGAACGCAGCGCTGCCGGTGCTGGTGGCCTCGCTGCTTACCGACGAGCCGCTGCTGGTGAGTAACGTGCCGCACCTGCAGGACATCACCACCACCATGGAGCTGCTTGGCCGCATGGGTGTGCAACTGGTGGTCGGTGACAAGATGGTGATCGAGGCCCATGCCTCGAATCTCACGTCCGTGCGTGCCCCCTATGAGCTGGTGAAAACGATGCGCGCCTCGGTGCTGGTGCTCGGGCCGCTGGTGGCGCGCTTTGGCGAGGCCGAGGTGTCGCTGCCCGGCGGCTGTGCCATCGGGTCACGTCCCGTTAACCTGCACATCAAAGGTCTGCAGGCGATGGGCGCCGAGATCAATCTCGACGGCGGCTACATCCGGGCGCGGGCCAAGCGCCTGAAGGGCGCGCGTATATTTATGGATATGGTTTCTGTGACTGGCACCGAAAACATCATGATGGCCGCGACGCTGGCTGACGGCACGACGGTAATCGAAAACGCGGCACGCGAGCCGGAAGTGGCTGACCTCGCGGTGTGTCTGAACGCCATGGGCGCCCGCATCACAGGCGCCGGCACTGACGAGATCACGGTCGAAGGGGTGCCGCGTCTGCATGGCGCCAGCCACCACATCTTGCCGGACCGCATTGAGACCGGCACCTATCTCGTTGCCGGCGCCATGACGTCCGGCGACGTGCGGTTGCGCAACGTTCGCCCGGACATTCTCGCCTCGATCACCGAGAAGCTCGCCGAGGCCGGCGCGGAGATCGAGCACGGCGACAACTGGGTGCATCTGCGTATGCACGGCCGCCGGCCCAGGGCGGTCAACGTGCGCACCGCGCCGTATCCGGCTTTCCCGACCGACATGCAGGCACAGTTCATTGCCATGAACGCCATTGCCGAGGGCACCGGCACGGTGACCGAGACTATTTTCGAAAACCGCTTCATGCATGTTTACGAACTGCAGCGCATGGGCGCCAACATCGAGATGGAGGGCAACACGGCCATCGTGCGCGGAGTGCCAGGCATCACNNGCCGGTCTGGTCGCGGAAGGTGAGACGGTGGTCGATCGGATCTACCACATCGATCGCGGCTACGAATGCATCGAGGAGAAGCTCGCGCAGCTCGGCGCGCGTATCCGGCGCGTGCCGGGCAACGTGCGCACTGCGCCGCGCGAGTCGGCATCGGCGTGACATGAGCGCTGCCAAGCAGGGCGGGCGCGGCGCGGCGTCTTCCCCGGTGGTCAACATCGCGCTTTCCAAGGGACGCATCATCGAAGAGGGCTTGCCGCTGCTGGCGCGCGCCGGCATCACGCCGAGCGAGGATCCAGCGCGCAGCCGCAAGCTGATACTCGACACCAATCTCCCGGATGTGAAGCTGACCATCATCCGAGCCGCGGACGTGCCAACCTACGTGCGATTCGGTGCCGCGGATCTCGGCGTGGCCGGCAAGGACGTGCTTATGGAATACGAAGGCGATGGGCTCTATGAGCTGATGGATCTCGGCATCGCCCGCTGCCGGTTGATGGTGGCCGAACCCGCCGGGCTCGCGGCGCGCGACGACCCCAAGAGTTGGACGCGCGTGCGCGTCGCCACCAAGTACGTCAATATTTCCCGCCGCCACTTCGCTTCCAAGGGCATTCAGACCGACATCATCAAGCTGTATGGCTCGATGGAGCTGGCGCCGCTCGTGGGGTTGTCTGAGCGCATCGTCGACCTGGTTTCGACCGGCAATACCCTCAAGGCCAACGGACTGGTCGAGGTCGAACACGTTGCCGATATCAGCGCATGGCTGGTGGCGAACAAGGCGGCCATGAAGATGAAGCGCGACGCCGTCAAGGCGGTCGTCGATCGCATCGCCGCCGCGCTGGGATAAACCGGTTGGCGCGTCGCATGGCGGCCGCCCACAGGAGCCTGCTGACATGAGTCTCAAGCTTCGACTGCTGAACAGCCGAGATGCCGATTTTAAATTGGCATTCGATGCGTTGCTCGATCGTACACAGTCGCTCGATCCGGCGGTGGAAGCAACGGTGCGCGAAATCGTCGAGGCGGTGCGAACACGCGGTGATGCCGCAGTGCTCGATTACACCAGCCGCTTCGATCGCCGCGAGGTGAAACACGCCGGCGCGCTCGATATTCCACTCGCGCGTCTGGATGATGCACGTGCGGCGATTGGCGCGGCTGAGCGCCAGGCGCTGGAGGCCGCCGCAGATCGAATTCGTCGCTACCATGAGCGCCAACGTATCGAGTCCTGGCAGTACGCCGAGGCCGATGGCACGTTGCTTGGTCAGCAGGTTACCGCGCTTGATCGTGTAGGCCTGTACGTGCCCGGCGGAAAGGCAGCCTATCCTTCTTCCGTTCTGATGAACGCCATACCGGCCAAGGTTGCCGGTGTCGGACAGCTCGTCATGGTCGTGCCGGCGCCCGGGGGCGAGCTGAATGACCTGGTGCTGGCCGCCGCCGCGATCGGCGGTGTCGATCGTGTATTCAGTATTGGCGGCGCGCAGGCGGTGGCGGCGCTCGCCCATGGCACCGAGACGATCCCCAAAGTGGACAAGATCGTTGGCCCCGGCAACATCTATGTCGCGACCGCCAAGCGCATGGTGTTCGGCACGGTAGACATCGACATGATTGCCGGACCGTCCGAGATTGTCGTGGTGTGCGACGGCCGGACCGATCCGGAATGGGTGGCGATGGACCTGTTCTCGCAAGCCGAGCACGACGAGGACGCGCAATCGATCCTTATCAGTCTCGAGGCGGCTTTCACCGAGCGGGTGCGCGCGGCGATCGAGAAACTGCTGCCGGACATGGAACGTCGCGACATTATCCGCGCCTCGCTCGAGGGGCGCGGGGCGCTGATCACCGTGGCCGACATCGACGAGGCGGTGGCGCTGGTGAACCGTATCGCGCCCGAGCACCTGGAGCTGTCGGTCGAGTCCCCCCAGACCGTGGCGCAACGCGTGCGCCATGCCGGAGCCATTTTCCTCGGCCGCTACACGCCAGAGGCGATTGGCGACTATTGCGCGGGGCCAAACCATGTCTTGCCAACTGCGGGCACCGCGCGCTTTTCCTCGCCGCTCGGCGTATATGATTTCCAGAAACGCACGAGTCTCATCCAGTGCTCGGCCGACGGCGCCTCGGCGCTGGGGCGGACGGCCTCGGTGCTTGCGCGTGGCGAGGGTCTCACTGCGCACGCGCGATCGGCGGAGTACCGAATCAGGAAGTGACGGTCAATCCTGACTGACGAATCGGCGACGCGTCTGGCGCGCAGGTTTCCTCGTCATTGGTTCCCGTCCATGACCGTCATTGTTTAACGAATGAAGGACAAATCCAGAATTGAGCGGCTGATTCGTCCCGAGATCCGGGCGCTTTCCGCGTATCACGTACCGGACTCCACCGGGCTTATCAAGCTCGATGCGATGGAGAATCCCTATTCGTGGCCGGAGGACGTCCGTCGCGCGTGGGCCGAGGTGGTGCGTGCGGTCGAGCTCAACCGCTATCCGGATCCGGGCGCGCGCGTGGTGAAGGCGCGCCTGCGCGAGGTACTTGCCGTTCCCGCCGACATGGAACTGGTTCTTGGCAATGGTTCGGATGAACTGATCCAGCTGATCTGTCTCGCGCTCGCGCGGCCCAACGCCGTCGTGATGGCGCCCACTCCGACCTTTGTCATGTACGAGATGATCGCCACGTTCGCGGGCATGCGGTTTTCGGGCGTACCGTTAGGCGACGACTTCGCGCTCGATGAGGCCGCGATGCTCACCGCGCTGGAGCGCGAGCGTCCGGCCGTCGTGTTTCTTGCCTACCCGAACAATCCAACTGGCAACTTGTTCGATGCGGCGGTGATCGAGCGGCTTGTGCGCGCGGCGCCGGGCCTGGTGGTGGTGGACGAGGCCTACCATGCCTTCGCGCATGCTTCCTTCATGGAGCGCCTCCCCGAGTTCGATAATTTGCTGGTGATGCGCACCCTGTCCAAGCAGGGGCTGGCCGGACTGCGACTCGGGGTACTCGCCGGCGCGTCAACCTTGCTCGCCCAGTTCGACAAGGTGCGACTGCCGTACAACCTCGGCAGCCTCACCCAGGCGAGCGCGCTGTTCGCGCTGCAGCACGTCGAGCTCATGGATACCCAGACCGCCGATGTCCGGGTCGAGCGCGAGCGGCTCTACCAGGCACTGGTGGCCTTGCCCGGCGTTCGCGCCTGGCCCAGTCGCGCGAACTTCATTCTGTTTCGCACCGAGGCGCGAGCGGCAACCGATGTATTCAGCGCACTACTCAAGGCCGGGGTTCTCATCAAGAACCTCGATCGGATGATCCCCGGCTGCCTGCGCGTCACCATCGGCACGCCGGAGGAAAACTGCGCGTTCCTGAACGCCCTCAAGCACGCGCTCTGATCCCCGCGCCGCGGGCGCTGTGCTACCATTGGCGCATTCCGCTGAATCTGGATGCCCATGTCCCCCCGCACCGCCCAGGTGGCGCGCAACACCAAGGAGACCCGCATCACCGTCGAGATCAATCTCGACGGGAGTGGCGCGTGTACGCTCGAGACCGGGATTCCGTTTCTCGAGCACATGCTGGAGCAGGTTGCACGCCACGGCTTGATCGATCTCATGATGCGCGCCGAGGGCGATCTGCATATCGATGCGCACCACACTGTCGAGGACATTGGCATTACGCTGGGGCAGGCCTTTGCCAAGGCGGTGGCCGACAAGAAGGGCATTCGACGCTATGGGCACGCCTACGTGCCGCTCGATGAGGCGCTGTCGCGCGTGGTGATTGACCTCTCAGGCCGTCCGGGACTCGAGTATCACATCGAGTACCCGCGTGCCCGTATCGGAGAGTTTGACGTCGATCTGATCGGAGAGTTTTTCCAGGGCTTCGTCAATCACGCCCTGGTGACCCTGCACATTGACTGTCTGCGCGGCAAGAATGCGCACCACATCGCCGAGACGGTCTTCAAGGCCTTCGGGCGGGCGCTGCGCATGGCGCTCGAGGTCGACACGCGCATGGGCACAGCCGTGCCGTCGACCAAAGGAAGCTTGTAGGATTTACTGGCGCGCGGCGTCGGCGAAAAGCGCTGGCTCCGGAATCGTTGTCGCACGCAGCGCGCGCTTCGACTCAACATTCGGCATTCGGTATCTGGAATCGAGTATCCCGTCCGCAGTCACATCGTCAACCATTCTCGAGCCATGACCACTATCGCAGTTATCGACTACGACATGGGTAACCTGCGCTCCGTTTGTAAGGCGCTGGAGCATGTCGCGCCGCAGCTGCGCGTGGTGCTGACGCATGACGCCAACGAGCTTCGGCGCGCGTCGCGGGTGGTATTTCCGGGACAGGGCGCTATCGGCGGCTGCGTCGCGGCGCTGCGCGAGAAGGGGCTGCGCGAGGTGTTGCTTGAGGCCCTTGAGACCAAACCGTTTCTCGGCATCTGCCTCGGCCTGCAGGCCCTCTACGCGTGGAGCGAGGAAGGCGGCGGAGTGGCCGGTTTCGACATCCTGCCCGGCCAAGTGAAGCGCTTTCCGGCGGACAAGATGGTCGACCCGGTCTCGCGCCAGGCGCTCAAGGTGCCGCACATGGGCTGGAATCAGGTCAACCAGACGCGTCCGCACCCGTTGTGGGATGGCATCCCGCAGGATGCGCGGTTCTACTTCGTGCACAGTTATTATGCGGCCTCGACGGATCCCACCTGGATCGCTGGTACCACCGATTATGGCCTCACGTTTACCTCGGCCGCCGCCCGTGCCAATATCTTTGCCGTGCAGTTTCACCCCGAAAAGAGCCAGCACGCCGGCCTGCAGCTGCTGCGCAACTTTACGACCTGGGACGGCACGGTGCAGTGATTTGTGCTATCTGTTTAGGGAAAGCAACCCAAAATCTCCTCGCCCGCTGCTCCGTACCGATGTTCATCTAGCATGTCGCTGCTGGTCATTCCCGCGATCGATTTAAAGGACGGAAAGTGCGTGCGCCTGCGCCAGGGGCGCATGGACGACGTTACGGTTTTTTCGGACGATCCGGTGGAGACCGCCGGGCGCTGGGTCAAGGCGGGTGCGCGACGCCTGCATATCGTCGACCTGAACGGGGCGCGCTCCGGTGCACCGGTCAACGCGGACGCAATCGAGGCCATCATCAATGCCTTTCCGGACCTGCCGGTTCAGGTCGGTGGCGGAATCCGTGACGAGGATACGATTGAGACATACGTGAATCTCGGCGTGCGTTATGTGATTCTTGGCACCAAGGCCGTGAATGCACCGCACTTCGTGAGCGATGTGTGCGCAGAGTTCCCGACGCATATCATCGTCGGGCTTGACGCGAGGGATGGCAAGGTTGCCATTGACGGCTGGTCGAAGCTTTCCGGCCACGATGTCGTCGATCTCGCCAGNNGCCATCACCGGACGCGCGATCTACGAAGGCACGCTCGATTTCGCCGAAGCGCAGAAGCTGGCGGACGAGCTGGCCAAATAGGGCAATCTTGCTTACTGCCTGGTAGGCGTTGAATCGCGGCGCACCAGGGGTCGCACCCATTTAATCGATATTCGCTGCGCCAATTCCCATGGGCCTCGCCAAACGCATCATTCCCTGTCTCGACGTCGATAACGGTCGGGTTGTGAAAGGCGTCAAGTTCGTCGAGATCCGCGATGCCGGTGATCCGGTCGAGATCGCGCGCCGCTATGACGAGCAGGGCGCGGACGAGATCACCTTCCTCGACATCACCGCGAGCTCCGACAACCGAGACACCATGGTGCACGTGGTCGAGGCGATGGCAGA
>DKBM01000053.1:0-3236 GCA_002451215.1 Proteobacteria bacterium UBA6900 | reverse complement strand
GTAGCGGACCAGGCCGCGCGGATAGCCCATTTTGTCCATTACTGAGTTGCACACGTCCACACAGGCTCCGCAGGCGATGCACTGGTACTGCAGTCCATCGCGGATATCAATCCCCGTGGGGCAAACCTGCACACACAGTGTGCAGTCGACGCAATCACCAAGTCCCTTCGCCTGGCGATCGTCCTTGCGCCCGCGCGAACCGCGCGGCTCTCCACGTCTATCGTCATAGGAGATGATCAGCGTGTCGCGGTCGAACATGGCGCTCTGGAAACGCGCATAGGGACACATGTAGATGCATACCTGCTCGCGCAGCCAGCCGGCATTGCCGTAAGTGGCGAGCCCGTAGAAGAAGATCCAGAACGTCTCCCAGGGTCCAAGCGAGAGGCTCGCCACGTTGCCGGCGAGCTGGCGGATCGGCGTGACGTAGCCCACGAAAGTGAAGCCGGTCCAGAGCGCCAATGCAATCCAGACAGAGTGCTTGGCGATGCGCTTTTGGATCTTCTGGCGCGTCCACGGACTCGCGGCAAGCTTCATCTGCTTGTTGCGGTCGCCGTCGATCTTGCGCTCGATCCACAGGAACATTTCCGTCCAGACGGTCTGCGGGCAGGTGTAGCCGCACCACAGCCGCCCGGCGATGGCGGTGAACAGAAACAATGTCAGCGCGGAGATGATCAGGACGGCACTGAGATAGAACAGGTCCTGGGGCCAGAAGGTCCAGGCGAACAGATGAAACTTGCGGCCCGGCAGGTCGATCAGGAAGGCCTGACGGCCGGGCCCCCAGTTGAGCCAGGGCAGAAAGTAGTAGATGCCGAGCGTGACCGCGACCATGGCCGCGCGCCAGTTGGCGAGCAGACCGTGTACTTCGCGTGGATAAACGCGCTGACGTTTGGCATACAGCGCTTCCTGAACGGCGTCAGCCTCGGCGAGCGGGATAACGCGCTTCAGACTGGCGGGCGATTTGACGGCTGGGTGTTCCCCGGGCGGGGTGGCCTGCTTCTTCTTGCTCAGCAGCCGCGCGACCTCGTCCTGGGCCTCTACCAGGGACGGGACACGGGTTTTGTTATCTGTGTCGTTCTGTTTCTCCTCCTCCCGTTCCGGGGCGTTGCTCACCGTCAGCGTCGCTCCCGTTCAGGATCAAAGGAGCGGGAAAGGCTGTAGACATAAGCCGCCAGCAGGTGGCTCTTGGCCTCGCCGAGGAATTCGTTGTGCGCCGGCATGCGGCCACTGCGACCCTTCTCGATTGTCTCCATCACACTCTTTTGCGATCCGCCGTAGAGCCAGATGTCGTCGGTGAGGTTTGGGGCACCGAGCTGGTGGTTGCCGCGTCCATCAGCGCCGTGGCAAGCCACGCAAAGTTGCTTGAATTTCTCCTTACCGGCCAATGCCGCCTCCTCGTTCACGCGGCGACCCGAGAGCGACAGCACGTATTCCGAAACCTGAAACACGCCTTCGCCTCCAAGTGCCGCGCCCCAGGCCGGCATCACGCCCTGGCGACCGTTCATGATCGACGCCTTGATGGTCTCCGGCTCGCCACCGTACAACCAGTCGCTGTCGCGCAGGTTCGGGAAACCCTTGGCACCGCGCGCATCCGAGCCATGACAGGTGGTGCAGTAGTTCACGAACAGCCGCTCGCCGGTCTTGATCGCTTCCTTGTTGGTGGCGACGGTCTTGAGATCTTCCTTCAGGTACTTCTCGTACAACGGATCGAACTGCTTCTTGGCCGCAGCGATCTCGCGGTCGTACTGACCGACCTGTGTCCAGCCGAGTGCGCCGGCGAAGGTTCCGAGCCCCGGGTACAGAATCAGGTACACAATGCCGAACACGAGCGTGAGATAGAACAGGTTCAGCCACCAGCGCGGCAGCGGATTGTTCAGCTCTTGCAGGTTCTCGTCCCACACGTGGCCCATGGGCTTGGCTTTCTCTTCGGCCGAGCGGCGTCGTTCGCTCTGCCAGATGTTGAGCCAGAACATGGCGACGATGCCGCCGACCACGCCGATGATGATGAACCAGTTCCAGAAATTGCTGGTGAAGTCAGCCATGTTTCTTTTCTCCGGATGCGCCTTGCCCGGCGTCGTCCCCGTCTTCCAGGGGAATGCGCGCCGCCTCGTCAAATGCCTTTTTTCGTTTGCCGCTCCACGCCCAGACGATGATGCCGACGAACACCACCAGCATCACTACCGTCCAGAAGGAATGTACCGTCACGCTGCCCACGGCTATCTCCGTACCTTCACCGCCGTACCAAGACTCTGCAGGTAGGCGATCATCGCGTCCATTTCGGTCTTGCCCTCGAGCTCCTTGGGCGCATTGGCGATCTCCTCGTCCGTGTAGGGGTGGCCCAGCGTGCGCAGCACCTGCATCTTCTTCTGAATGAGCTTGCCATCGAGCTTGTTGGTCGCGAACCAGGGATAGCCCGGCATGATGGACTCCGGCACCACATCGCGCGGATTGATCAGGTGCACGCGGTGCCAGTCGTCGGAGTAACGCCCACCGACGCGTTGCAGATCCGGCCCGGTGCGCTTNNCTGCCCCACTGAAATGGCCGGTCGTAGACGAACTCGCCCGCCACCGAGTAGTGACCGTAGCGCTCGGTCTCGGCGCGGAATGGGCGAATCATCTGCGAGTGACAGACGTAGCACCCCTCACGGACGTAGACGTCCCGGCCCTCCAGCTGCAAGGCGTTATAGGGCTTCAAGCCCGCCACCGCCTCGGTCATCGACTTCTGGAAGAACAGCGGCACGATCTCCACCAGACCACCAATCGACACCACGAGAATGGTGAGGACGATCAGCAGCCCGACGTTTGTTTCAACTTTCTCATGTCCGGACATGTTGTTCTCCCCTTGGGCTAGTGCGCTGCCACCGGGACCACCGCCACCTTGGCGGGTTTGGCGCCGGCGATGGTCTTCCAGATGTTGTACGCCATGATCAGCATGCCGCTCAAATACAGCAGCCCGCCGAGGGTACGCACGATGTAGAAAGGATGCATCGCCTGCACCGACTCAACAAACGAATAAGTCAGGGTGCCGTCGGCATTGACTGCCCGCCACATGAGGCCCTGCATCACCCCCGAGATCCACATCGAGGCGATGTACAGGACGATGCCGATGGTCGCGATCCAGAAATGCGCTTCGACGAGACGCGTGCTGTAGAGCTCGCGGTTGAAGAGCCGCGGAATCAGGAAGTACATGGCGCCAATCGACACCATGCCAACCCAGCCGAGCGCGCCCGAGTGCACGTG
>DKBM01000121.1:8623-21302 GCA_002451215.1 Proteobacteria bacterium UBA6900 | reverse complement strand
TCCGAGCTGATGCCGACCGAGCCGTACCTGCTCGGCAGCCACTCCGGTTGCTGCGGTATCTGGGTCTCGGGTCCGACCGACCTCGGCGCCCCGACCGACGAAGGTCACGCCGAGAAGGACAAGATCCCGGCGCACCTGCCGAAGGGCTGGAACTGGGGCTACCGTTCGATGACCACGGTCAAGGGTCTGTTCACCGCCGGTGACGGCGTGGGCGCCTCGGGCCACAAGTTCTCGTCCGGTTCGCACGCCGAAGGCCGTATCTGCGCCAAGTCGATGGTCCAGTACTGCGTGGACAACAAGGACCTCAAGCCGGAGTTCGAGGAAACCCCGGAACAGATCGCTGAACTGATCTGGAAGCCGGTCCGCAACTACCTGCAGCACAAGGACTACACCACGGCGATCGACATCAACCCGCACTACATCACGCCCAAGATGCTGCAGTTCCGTCTGCAGAAGATCATGGACGAGTATGTGGCCGGTGTGGCGACCTACTACAACACCAACGCGACGATGCTGAAGGTGGCGGAAGAGAAGCTGGAGTACCTCAAGGAAGACGCCCAGAAGATGCGTGCCAAGGACCTGCACGAGCTGCTGCGTGCCTGGGAGAACTACCATCGCATCCTCACGGCCGAAGCGCACATGAAGCACATTCAGTTCCGCGAAGAGAGCCGTTACCCCGGCTTCTACTATCGCACCGACAAGAACTTTGTCGACGAGAAGAACTGGCACTGCTTCGTGAACTCGGTGTACGACAAGACCACCCACAAGTGGAACTGCTTCAAGCGTGCCCACGTGGACCTGGTCGACAAGTCGAAGCTGTTCAAGGCTGCTGCTCACTAAACTGAGCCGTTAGCTAGCTGTAATTGGGGCCGGGTATCGAGAGATACCCGGCCTTTTTCTTTGCGTTTGATCAAAATCAAGTCGGCCGGCGGAAACTGCGCAGATAATCGGCTGCCATAACTATGGCTGACCGCACATCCATTCACCCGTCTCCACCGCGCGAGTGGCGCGTGCCGCCATGGCCGCGCTTCCTGCCGGCCCCGCCCCTGCTTCCGCTCCAGCTCCTGCTCGCAAGGGCCGTCAGGCATATCCTGCGCCGCCGCCCCGGACTGTTTCATCGCCTCGGACCGCACCGCCATACCCGCTTCCTGATCGATCCGCTCAACCTGCCGCTCGTGCTGCTGCTCATTCCCGATCCCGAGCGTCCGGTACTGCGTGCGGTACGTCGGGCGAATCCCGTTCCCCACGACGCACGCATCGCGGGCTCAGCGCTCACGCTGCTCGACATGATCGACGGACGGCTCGACGGGGATGCGCTGTTCTTCACGCGCGACCTGCAGGTGACCGGCGACACCGAGGCCGTCGTGTGTCTGCGAAACACCCTCGATGACCTCGACGGCAGCGTGGCCGATGATGCGGCCTCGATGGCCGGTGCTCCCGGCCGCGCAATCCTCTCGTTCCTGCGGTGGCTGCGACGCGCGCAGCGGGAAACCCACACGCCGTGATCCGCCCGGAACTCGTCTGTCCGGCGGGCACGCCCGGGGCGCTTCGCACCGCGGTCGACGCCGGGGCCGATGCCGTCTATTGCGGCTTCCAGAACCCCACCAACGCGCGCAATTTTCCGGGCCTCAATTTCACAGTCGAGGAGCTTGCGCAGGGTGTGGCCTACGCCCACGCGCGCGGCGCGAAGGTCCTGCTCGCGGCTAACACCTTTCCGCCCGCCGGCCAGACGGATCTGTGGAAACGTGCCGTGGACGACGGCGTGCGGCTCGGAGTGGACGCGATCATCGCCGCCGACATCGGGGTCATGAGCTACATCACCCGCGCCTACCCCGACCAGCGCCTGCACCTCTCGGTCCAGGCCGGGGCCTCCTCGCCGGAGGCGATCCGGTTCTACTGCCGCGAGTTCGGCGTGAAGCGCGTGGTGCTTCCGCGCATCCTCACGGTGGCGGAGATCGCCGCGGTACACGCGGCGATCCCGTGCGAGATCGAGGCCTTCGTGTTCGGCAACATCGGGATGATGGCCGAGGGCCGCTGCAGCCTGACGAACTACGTGACCGGCGTTTCGACGAACACCGACGGTGTTTGTTCGCCCGCCTGCCACGTCCACTACGAAGAGGACGCGGAGCGCAATCTCACGATGCGTCTGGGCGAGTTCACGCTCGACCGCTTTTCCGGCGGAGAGCAGGCCGGCTACCCGACCGTCTGCAAGGGCCGGTATCGCGCCGCCGGTCACGAGGAGCCGTACTACGCTTTCGAGGAGCCACGCAGCCTCAATCTTTCGGCGCTGTTGCCCGAACTCGTGCGCGCCGGGGTGACGGCGCTCAAGATCGAGGGCCGGCAGCGCTCGCGCGCCTACGTTCAGGCGGTGGTGGCGGCGTTTCGCGCTGCGGTGGACACCTGCGTGGCCGGAGGCAAGCCCGAATTGGCCGGGCTCCTCGCGCTCACCGAAGGACATCGCGAGACGCCGGGTGCCTTCGGCGGCAAGCGGTGGCGCTAGCGATGAACCGTCCCGCTCAGGCGCCCGCGCTCGGCCTCGGACCGATCCTGTTCCACTGGCCAGCGGAACGGAAGCGCGATTTCTACTTCCGGGTCGCCGACGAGGCGCCGGTGAACACGGTGTATCTGGGCGAGGTCATCTGCTCCAAGCGCATGCCGTTCTTCGCGCCGTACCTCGACGAGGTGATCGAGCGGCTGCGGCGGTCCGGAAAAGAAGTCCGGCTCTCGACCCTGGCCGAGATCACAATCCAGCGCGACCAGCAGGCGGTCGAACTGGCCTGCGACCGACGTGACGTGATTGTCGAGGCGAACGACGCCTCGGCTCTCAACCGCCTCGCGGGACGGCCGCACGCCATCGGCCCCTATCTCAACGTCTACAACGAGGACACGCTCGCGTTTCTGGCCAGCAAAGGCGCGATCCACGTCACCCTGCCGTCCGAGATACCCGCCGGCGCCATCGCGATCCTCGGCGCAAGCGCTCGCTCGCTCGGCATTGGGCTCGAAGTGCAGGTCTACGGGCGCGCGCCGCTCGCCCTGTCGGCCCGCTGCTACCACGCACGCGCGCACGGGCGGGTAAAGGACACTTGCCAGTTCGTGTGCGAGAACGACGCCGACGGTCTCGACCTCGAGACACTCGACGCCAAATCGTTTCTTACGGTCAACGGGATCCAGGTCCTGTCCCACACCTGCCTCAACCTCGTGCACGAGCTGGAGGCGATGGCCGCGAAAGGGATAACGCATTTCCGCATCTCGCCCCACAGCCAGGATATGGTTGCCGTCGCCCGCACCTTCCGTTCCGTCCTCGATCGCGAGATCGATCCCGATGAAGCCTCCCGACGGTTGCAGGTTATCGGGCTTCCGGTACCGTTCTCGAACGGCTTCTATCGACACGTGGAGGGCTACCGCTGGGTCAATTGAATCGGACGCGCATCCGCCGCCTGGTTCGTTCGCGTTAACGACTAATTGCGTGGTGCTCCGCCCCCCCTGCTCCCCCGGGTCCCTTTTCTTTGCGCGGCCAAAGAAAAGGGACAAAAAGAAAGGCCGCCCCCATGGCGCGCTGATCCTGCGCTCCGCGGTTTTGGGGCCCACGCTGCCTCGACGCAACGTCCTGTCGCGCGAGTCAGGCGCGGGCATCCTGCCCGCGCCCCCTTTCGGGGCGCTTGCCCAAAGCCTTGCGGTGCTCGGGCGCGCCATAAGGGGTTATCAATCCAGCCCCACTGCCGGCGACTCTAGTACCATGTCCCTATATATGTAGGAACATTTTGGTCGGGCACGAGGCCGAAGTTTCATGGTTAGAAACCGTTCAGGGAGGAGCCATTGATCGAGGATGACGACCAGCTTCGCGAAGCAGTAGCAACTGCAAACGAGCAAATCCAAGCAATCCAAGACTACCTCGGCCAGGCGAACCATGCAGATGGAAAGCTTCGCTTCCCTCGCGGCTTTCTGCGTACGGCCACCCACTTTAGAAGTCGTCTTGGTTTTGTCCGTGACGATAATCTTAAAAAGAATCTGAGCTATGCACTCCTTCTCTCCGATGTCCTGCGGTGGATTACCAACAGAACCGACTTAGCAGGAACAGCCAAAGAAATGGTGATAAAGAACGCAATTATTCTCATGGGTTCCATTTGCGAAAGCATGGCTATTGACGGCACCAAAGGGGTAATTGGAAAGAAACACAGCTTCTGTGAAAGGGCCGACCGCATGCTCGCCAGAGGTATTATCGATAGTGATGTGCGAGATGAACTCCGCTGGTTGTGGGAGAAGAGAACGGGAATTCATATATACGAATTGGATCATCAAGAATACGACACATATGAATTAGCCGATTACAACAAGGCGGTTAGCGCAACGAAGCATCTGCGGGATGCTCTCGAGGCATATCATGCTTAATAATTGGTTCCCAACTATTGGTTCGAGGCGGACGCGGTGAAGCAACGCCCCGTTTCCTGTCATGCTCACACGCTGCGCAGCTCAACATCGAGATGGACCTTTTGGATGAAGAGCCATGTAGTTGCACTTACGCTTCTCGCGGGAATCGCATCCCCACTGTTCGCCTCTGACGAGGTATCGGTGCAGGACAAAGCAGCCATCCTAGAAGCGGCCGCTAATGTGAGACATGCAATCCTGAGCAAAGACACCAAGGCACTGCTTGCAACCATCAGCAAGTCACACGGCTTGGGATGCACCGATACAAGATACTCGTATCAGCGAGTTCTCAACGATTTAAGGGATCAGAACAGTTACCTGTACCAAGGCCTATTTGATACGAAAAAGTTTCGAGAGAGATGCGGGGCATACTATCCTGCCGAATACCCAGCTAAATCAGATCTGGACTTTTTTGAGCATGTGACCGATTCTGCAGCCGACATTAGTTTCGCGAAGGACAACTACGCTACTGTGACCTTTCGCTCGTCGGTCAAGGGCTATTACCCCGCCGTATATTCATTCCAAAAAGAAGATGGTCAATGGAAACTTGTCTACGGCCTGATAATTGGAAGATGCACGTGTGGCTGATCTTGCTGCAGCTGACCATTCCCTTTTGCCTCTCGGTTAAGTTCGCTCCGCTTCGCTGTGGCGCGTGCCATCCACGGCCCGCAACCTACCCCAAACATTACTAGTGAAACCCCGCATCAGCATGATTACTCTCGGTGTCCGCGATCTGGCGGCGGCGGTGGAGTTTTATGAAAAGGGTATGGGATTTCCGCGCATGGAGTCGCCGCCGGAGGTGGCGTTCTTCACATTGAACGGTACCTGGTTGGGACTCTACGGGCGCGAGGCACTGGCGGCAGATGCGACGGTGCCAGCCGAAGGCCATGGGTTTGAGGGCTTCGCACTTGCGCACAATGTCGGGTCGGAGGCCGAGGTGGATGCCGTGGTGGCGCAGGCACTGAACGCTGGCGCCGTGCTGGTAAAGAAACCGCAGAAGGTGTTTTGGGGCGGGTACAGCGGCTATTTCGAGGACCCGGATGGCCATCTGTGGGAGGTGGCTTACAATCCGCACTTCTGGGTCGGGCCGCGCGACGAAGGTGATTAGCCAGCAATCGCGTCGCGCTATGGGTAGCAAGACGCAAGTTGAAATTGGTGGTCAAAGTGGATTTCTTCACGTTTATTCTGCTACTTGCCGCCGTCTTCGTGGGGCACGTGGCCTGGGGCAAACGTCGCCTGAACCAGTGGGCCGCACAGAACCAATTTCAAATTCAGAGCAGCAAGTACTGCTTTGTGAACATCGGTCCGTTTTCGCAGTTCGGTACGGCGGCGGGCCAGGCGATTTTTCGCATCGAAGCGCGCGACGCCACCGGCAACCTGAAGACCGGTTATGCGCGAAGCGGCGGATTCTTTTTCGGTTTGATGCGCCGACGCGTGGAAGTCAAATGGGACAGACTTCCGTGACCAAGACAGCGGAAACAGAGAGGAAGTAGTCATGGGTGCACAGTGGAAAACCAAGATCAAGGAAACGACCGCGGCGGCGAAGGGCAAGATCTTCACCAAGCTGGCGAGGGAAATCATGGTCGCGGCGCGCTCGGGCGCGGATCCGGAGATGAACTCGCGGCTGCGGATGGCCATCGACCAGGCCAAGAAGGCGTCCATGCCGAAGGACAACATCGAGCGCGCAATCAAGAAAGGCGCCGGGCTCGATAGCGAGGGCGCGAGTTTCCAGAAGGTCGTCTACGAAGGATTTGCGCCGCACCGCGTGCCGGTGATCGTCGAGTGCCTGACGGACAACCCGAATCGCACTGTGACCAACATTCGCATCCTGTTTCGCAAGGGACAGCTCGGTGCGTCGGGTTCGGTGTCGTGGGACTTCGATCATCTCGGCGTGATCGAGGCGACACCGCAATCCGCTGGCGCCGATCCGGAGGCGGCGGCGATTGAGGCCGGAGCGAGTGATTTCGAGCCGGCTGAAGGCGACGCCACATTGTTCTATACGGAGCCGACAGAACTTGATGCGGTGTCGCGCGCCCTGCCCGCGCAAGGCTTCGTGGTGCAGTCGGCGAGCCTCGGTTACCGCGCCAAGAACCCGGTCACGCTCGGAGCAACGGAACGTGCCGAGGTTGAGGCGTTCCTGGAAGAAGTTGACGCCGACGACGATGTCCAGAATGTCTACGCTGGCCTCGCCGGCTAACGTCGATTGCCGGGAAGCACTGTCCCCGCGGGCGCAAGTCCGCCCCCACATCGCGCAATTTGGCCGAAAAATGGCCTAAATCCCGGTGTTTTCTTGCGGTTGACCGAGACACTGGCCCCTGCCTCGCGTTACACTCTGTCCCCGTAGATCCCCGCTGTTTCCCGAGAGTATCTCCATGTCTGACATCAAGATCGATCCCGCTGACGTGCCGTTTCCGAAGAGCCCGGTCATGCCGGCCCTGATCGAGGGAAACGCCACCATCAATTTCCGCTGCCACCGCAACATTGCCTGCTGGAATGCGTGCTGCAGCAATATCGACATCTCGCTCACACCGTACGACATCCTGCGCCTGAAGAAGCGCCTCGGGATAAGCTCGGGCGACTTCCTGCTGAAGTACACCGTGCCCTACGAGTTTGAAAAGGGCGGCATCGCGGGCGTGAAGCTGAAGCCGGTCGAGAACGGCAGCGCCTGCCAGTTCATGGTGGCGGAGGGATGCTCAGTGTATGAGGACCGCCCAACGGCCTGCCGCTACTATCCCGTGGCGCTGCTCTCCATGCGCAAGCANNGTCTGATCGAGTATGACGACCACGGCCGCGGCTGGCGCCAGCTGATCCTGAAGAAGAAGTCATCCGGCCCAACCGTCGGCAAGCCTACCCAGCGAAGCCTGCAGTTGTTCTTCATGGCCTGCTACGACCTGGATCGCTTCCGGGAGTTCGTGACCAGTACCTCGTTTAACGAACTCTACGACCTGCCGCAGGATCTCCAGCAGCAGATCCGCACTGATGACATCGCCCTGATGGATTTTGGTTTCCGTCTCATGCGCCAGGTGATGTTCAACGAGATGTCCATCGACATCAAACCCGACGCAATGGAAAAGCGCCTTGCGCGCAAGCAGGAACGCGAGAAGATGCTCGATGAGATCGCCGCCAAGGTTGGTCCCATCGAAGGCACGCAGGTCGATCCCGACGACAAGTACCGCATTCCGGATTGATCCGTTACGGTGTGCACGTCACGCCGCGCGCGCAGGCGAGGCGGCAGGCAACCTCATGGCGATCACTGACCGCCTCACAGCCGAAGAAATTATCCGCCTCCTTGAGGAGTGGCTGCAGGTCGAGTTCACCTTCTACAAGGTTGAGCCGCTCGCGGCCGATCTCGCCGCGCGTCCGCGCGAGGAGCAGGATTTTCTGCTCGGCTGGACGCGACGGATTGCCTCCACCAACATCGAGATCGCCTACCGCTTCGCGAGCCGCTCCGGGGAACTGCTCGCGCGCATGGACCGCCGCCTCATGGAAGCGTGGGCAACCCATGCGATGGACGCGTACGATCGGGAGGGACTGCGCCCGGCCCTGCTCGTCATCGATCAAGTCGGCAAGTTCGCGCAGCTACGCCATGCCCACACTGCCGGCGCGTTGTTTGAAGACATCGACGGCATCCTGCTTAACTTTGTGCGCGGGCTCTCCGGCCGGCGTCTGAAACTGCAGGAAGGCGACGCCGTTTACACCGACAGCGAGACGCTGTACTTGCCGCCCGTAATCTCGGAGATGCAGACCGCCGAGGACAATTTCGTCCTTGCCAAGGCGATGGTCACATTCATGTGGGCGCAGACCCGCTTCGGGACGTTCCAGGTTGATTTGCAGCAGTCGCTCGCGGGCTACCCGGAGCCGGACCGTGCGCTGCGCGCGCTCGCCACGCTCGAAGCGCTGCGTCTCGAGGCCTGCATCCGGCGCGAGCTTCCCGGTCTGTATCGCGAAATCCAGCGCCTGAAGCAGCAACTCGACCAGGATCGGATCGCCGCAGACTGGAACGAGCTTGCTGGTGCGCTGGCGCGCCCCGGCACTTCGATCAGGGACAGCCTCGCCCTGCTTGCCCGCGTGCCTGCCGCCGCGGAGCTGCCCGCCTTTTGTTACCAGGTCGAATTGCGGCCCGCCGAGGTCGCCGCCTGCATGGCCGCCCGAATGGAGCGCGAGAAGATCCTGCTGCGGGTGAAGCTAGCGGAGCTTGCCAAGGAGATGCAACCGGCCGCACCGACGGAGGCCGCGGCCACTGACGCGACGCCCGCCAAGTTTGAGCTGGCGCCGCCGACCGATGCGCCCGACGAGCCTCAGGCATTCGAGCTTACGCTGGACGGCGCACCGATCGCGCCGCCCGACAACGTCCGCGAACTGCTCACTTCTATCCAGCTCGATCTCGGCGAAATCCCGGACGAGTATCTCGTGGCCGCCGGGCCCGGCGAATACGACCCGAGCCTCTATCAGGAGCAGGCCAAGGATCCTGACGAGGTCTGGAAAGGCACTTACCACGAAGAGGGCGCGACCTTCTATCCGGAGTGGGACTTCCGCCGCCAGCACTACCGCAAGAACTGGTGCGTAATGCGCGAGAAGGATGTGCCGCCGGTGCGCGATCACTTCGTCACGGATGCCCTCGCCAGGCATACCGGCGTCGTGAAGCACCTGCGCCGAAGCTTCGAAGCGATGCGTGATGAAAACCGTCTCCTGAAGCGCCAGGCGAATGGCGAGGACGTCGACCTCGACGCGCTGGTCGAGGCGCTCGCCGATGCACGCGATGGCCGCGAAATGACCGACCGGCTGTTCACCCACATGCATCGCGCCGAGCGCAACATCGCCGTCGCCTTCATGGTTGACATGTCGGGCTCCACCAAGGGATGGATCAACGATGCCGAGCGCGAGTCACTGGTGCTGCTGTGCGAGGCACTTGAAGCGCTTGGCGACCGGTATGCGATCTACGGGTTTTCGGGAATGACCCGCAAGCGTTGCGAACTCTACCGCATCAAGCAGATTGACGAACCCTACGACGACGAGGTGCGTGCGCGCATTAGTGGCATCCGTCCGCAGGATTACACCCGCATGGGTTTCGCCATCCGCCACCTCACCTCGCTCCTGAACGAGGTCGAAGCACGCACCAAGATCCTCATTACCATCTCGGACGGCAAGCCGGATGACTATCACGACGGCTACCGCGGCCAGTACGGCATTGAGGACACGCGCCAGGCGCTGATCGAGGCCAAGCGCAGCGGCGTGAGCTCGTTTTGCATCACCATCGACAAGGAAGCGCGTGAATATCTTCCGCACATGTACGGCGCGGCGCACTACATCATCGTCGACGACGTCCGCACCCTGCCCTTCAAGGTCGCCGATCTTTACCGGCGACTCACTTCCTAGCTAACGACGGCGAGCCGGGACGCTAGAGCAGACGCGACAGGAGCGTCGCGATCCCGAGAAAGGAAAAGAACCCCACCACGTCGGTCACTGTCGTAAGCACGATCGACGATGACTGGGCGGGGTCCTGTCCGAAGCGCACGAGCATGATTGGAATGACTGCCCCGGCCAGGCCGGCGGCCACCATCGCAATGATCATCGACGAGGCAATCACCACCGCAAGACCAGGCGACTGGCTCCAGGCCCACACGCCAACACTGGTGGTCAGGGCAATGGCGGTGCCGTTGATGAACCCGGTACGCATTTCCTTCCACGCCACGCGCAGCCAGTGACGTGCACCGATTTCGCGGATCGTGATTCCGCGCATGGTGACAGCGAGCGCCTGCGCGCCGGCATTGCCGGACTGGCCGGCGACGATCGGCATCAGCACGGCAAGAGCGGTGAACTTCGCGATCGTGCCTTCGAACAGCCCCACCACTGCCGAGGCGAGGAAGGCAGTGAGCAGATTGATGTGCAGCCAGCCGAGCCGCTTGCGCACCGAGAACCACACCCCGGAAAGCGCCCGCTCGTCGCGCGAAGCGCCCACCATGGTCTGGATGTCGAGGCTCGCCTCCTGCGCGAGCGCGCTGACCAACCCTTCGTGATGGATCACCCCGATCAGCCGTCCGTCGTGATCCACCACCGGCAGGCTGGCAAGCTTGTGCTCCTCGAGTTTCTCCACCACCTCGTCGCGAGTGCTGATAGCCTGCACAGCGGTAAGCAATGGCCGGGCGATGGCGGCGAGCGTCTGCTTCGGATCGGCGGTGGCGAGATCGTGCAGTTCGACGCGCGCCTCCAGGCGCTGCGTGTCGTCCGTCACGTAGAGCTCGTGCAGACGCGCCAGCCGCCGGGCGCGCAGTCGTGCCTCGGCCTCGCCGACCGTCATGGTGCCGCGGAACCCGACCACGCGTGGATCCATGATGGCGCCCGCCGAGTCGGGTTCGTAGCGCAGCAAGGTTTCCAGTTCGGCGCGCACGGCTGGATCGAGCAGTGCGAGCCGGGTCGCACGTTCCTGATCTGACAGGCGCGCAAGCAGCGCCACTGCCTGCGCCGGCTCGATCTCCGTCAGGAGCCCGCGCGCCGGCCGGTCCGGCAGGGCCCGCAACACCCCTTCGGCCACCTCCGTCGACAGGTACGGCCAGATCGCCACCACGGCGTGCAGCGGCTGTTGCGCCAGCACTGCGGCGGCATCGGCCGGCGACATTGGCTCGAGAGCCTGCGCCGCCTCGCTTGGATAGTCGATCAGAAAGCGCCGGTTCAACGCATCGAAAGCGTTGCCGGCGGCCGTCGTCATGGCTGCCCCCGACGGGAAACGGGCAGTGCTCCCACCGCAGCATGCAGCAGCGTCGCCGCTGCCGACCACACGGCATCGCCCAGAGCGACAAGCGTACCGGGCTCGGTGCCCGTCCGCACCGGCGCCGGCGCGCGATCCAGGGCCTGCATTAGCACGCTTTGCCGCAATGCACCGATCAGCCGTCCGTCACGGTCCACCACCGGCAACGTGGAAAAGCTGTTCCAACCCGGGTGATCGCGCACACTGCGCGGCGCCGCCTGGGCTGCCAGACGCGACACCGGGACTGGATCGAGTGCCCCAACTGACATTGTCCCCGTTACGTGCAACAGCGCCGCCGGCCGCAGGCAAGCACGCAGAAAGCGCTCGTCATCGACCACGTACAGAAAGTCACCGACATCGTCTTGCGCACTCTTGAGACGTGTGAGCACCTCGCGTACCGGCGTAGCGGGCAACAGCGTCAGCACGGTCGTATCGGCCAATGCGCCAACGCTGTCTTCGGGATAGCGCAGGAGCAGTCGGCACGCCACGGCCATGGCGCTCGGCAATTCGCCAAGCAGGCGCGCGCGGCGCTCCTCGCCAATATGCCTCAGCACTGCCGCCGCGGCGGGAGTCGTGAGACGCCGCAGGAGCCGCACCACGCTCTCGTCCGCGACGTTCGCCAACGACCGCGCGGCAAAGGAAGGCACAAGCCGGCTCAGGACCGGCGCCGCAATGCGGCCCGGCACCGCGCCGAGCAGCACAGCCGTTTCGGCAACCGGCAACTGCTCCAGCACCCGCGCCGCCTCCGTTGGGTGCGTGCGCAGGTAGGCAAGTGTCAGATCTTTAGCGGTGCTCATCTGCGGAATTCTCCACCAGCAGCACGCTCGGCAACTCGTTGAACACCTTGCCAGGGATGTACATACGCCCGGCCGTCGTTTCCAGCACGATCGCAGTGGCCGAGAACTCGAGCACGCGCCCCTCTTGCTCGCCGATCCGCACCCGCTGGCCCACGCGGTAGGTCTCGCGCAGATAGCGCGCCCCGATCAGGTTGGCCACATAGGTCCTGGCGCCGAGGCTGAGCGCAAGCGCAACACCGCCAAGCAACGCCGCCAGGATGACCGACGTAATGATGACCACGAAGGTGATGTTGATGCCGATCTGGTCGGCGCCAATCACGATGGCGGTGACAAGAATAATGGCCTGTGCACCACGCCCGAGCAGCCGGCGGGAGGCGGTCTCGAGCGGCGCAGCAGCGATGACGATGTCGCGCGCCAGGCTGCTCACCAGAAATCCGGCAAGAATGATGAGCGCACCGACTACCAGCGTGGGCAGGTAACCGAGCACGCGATGCATCCAGGCGGTAAACGTCTCGACGCCAAGAATATGCATCGCCGCCGTGAGAAAGAAGAGCATCACCACCCAGAACACCAGCTCCCCGACCACTCGCCCGGACGCCAACGCGCTTGGTGGCGCCGTGGCGCCGCGGCGCTGGAACAATCGCTGGATCGCGCCATCGAGCAGCGTGACCAGCCGCAAGGTAAGAACCTTGGCAAAGCGCGCAGCAAGCCA
>DKBM01000121.1:0-8590 GCA_002451215.1 Proteobacteria bacterium UBA6900 | reverse complement strand
GCTGCCGCTCGCGCTCAGGCGGCCGCGACATTCGCCAGAAAATAGGTGGCACTGATCTCGCGGTGCAAGCCGATGAGTCCGAGCTCCAGACGGTCTATGAATTCGTGCAGGCCCTGCTGCTGGAGCGAGTCGGGTTGCGACTCGCGCACCAGCTCCTGCAGCTCCTGGAGCACGGCCAGCGGCATCTTGCGGCGTGGCAATACCATCAGGCTACTCTCGACCTCAACCAATGCATGATAGAACGCGCGCGGGAACAGGCGCTCCTTGATGAGGAAGCGCAGCACATCCGGGCGACGCACGCGCACCTGCATGGCACGGCGGTACATCTGGTAGGCGGAAAGCGACTTCAGCACGCTCATCCACTGAATGTTCTCGAACGGGGTGAGTTCGGTCGTCTGACCGGGCAACAGGTTGGCCGAGCGCACGTCGATGATGCGGATGGTCATGTCCGCGCGCTCCAGATTGCGTCCCATGCGCATGAAGCCATAGCCCTCGTCATGGGTCATGGTGCCGGAAAGCAATCCGGTGATCTGCTGTACGCCAAGGATCAGCTGACGAAGATACTCATAGCGGCGGCGGTGCCCGATACCGCTCGCAAGATTTCCCTTCGCGAACAGATGAAGCTCGTTCAACTGCTCCCATGCCTCGCGCGGCACGAAGTCCCGCACCGTCCGGCAGTTTTCGCGCGCCTGACTGAGTGAGGTCAGGATCGACCCGGGATTGTTCGTGTCCCCAATCAGGAAGCGGATCACGCTTCGTTCGTCGGCATCCGTGTTCAGTCCACGAAAGATCTCGCCGCTTCCCGCAATCTCGATAAGCGGCGCCCAACCGGGCCGCACAGTCTTGGGCAGATCGAGCAGCAGGTTGGTATTGACGTTGATCAGGCGCGCCGTATTCTCGGCGCGTTCCAGATAGCGCGCCAACCAGTAGAGATTTTCCGCCACGCGCGAGAGCATCACCCTGCCGCCTCCGTCACCCGATAGGCGAATTCCAGCGCCCGTTGTCGGCGGCCTGCGCCAATTCGCCGGTTGCATCCCCGCTCACGTCGCGGGGCCCCTGCGCCGCGGCTCATGGCGTTGCGCCCTCCACGATCCAGGTGTCCTTGCTGCCACCACCCTGCGAGGAGTTCACCACTGTCGAGCCCTTGCGCAGCGCGACGCGGGTGAGCCCTCCATTGGTGACGTACGTGGATTCACCGGAAAGAATAAACGGCCGCAGGTCGATATGGCGCGGCTCGGCACGCGTGCCGACCAGTGTCGGCGTGGTTGAGAGCGTGAGCAGCGGCTGGGCAATGTAATTGCGCGGATCCTTGCGAATCAGTCCGGCAAATTCCTCGCGCTCCTTGGCCGACGCCTGCGGTCCGATCAACATACCATAGCCCCCGGACTCGTTGGCCGGCTTGACGACGAGCTTGTCGAGATTCGCAAGCACATAGGAGCGCTCCAATTCGTCCATGCAGAGATAGGTTGGCACGTTCGGGATAATTGGCTCTTCATCGAGATAATATTTGATGACACGTGGCACATAGGCATACACCACCTTATCGTCGGCAACACCGGCACCCGGCGCGTTTGCCAGGGCCACGTTGCCACGCTTCCAGGCCCGTAACAGGCCCCGCACGCCGAGCATTGAGTCGGGATTGAAGGCCTCCGGATCGATGAACAGATCGTCGATGCGCCGATAGATTACATCGACGCGGGTCAGACCCTCGATAGTGCGCATGTATACGCAATCGTCGTCGCCGACGACGAGATCACGCCCCTCGACCAGCTCGGCGCCCATTTGCTGGGCGAGATAGGAGTGTTCAAAGTAGGCGGAGTTGTAGATTCCCGGTGTCATCACCACGACCTCCGGGCGCTCCGCGGTGCGTGGAGACACCGAACACAGCATGTCGTAGAGCTGCGAAGGATAGTCGTCGACCGGCTGGATGCTGTGCTGCTCGAACAGTTCCGGGAACACACGCTTCATGACTAGGCGATTCTCGAGCATGTACGACACGCCGGACGGGACGCGCAGATTGTCTTCCAGCACGTACATGGTTCCGTCCTTGTCCCGCACCAGGTCGCTGCCGCAAATATGCGCCCACACCGATCGCGGCGGGTTAACGCCCACGCACTGCGGTCGGAAATTCTTGGAGCCGGCGAGCACCGCTTCCGGAAATACGCCTTCCTTCACGATGCGCTGCTCGTGATACAGGTCGTTGATGAAAAGATTGAGGGCTCGCACGCGCTGCTCAAGCCCGCGCTCGATGCGCCGCCACTCGCTTGCCGGGATGATGCGGGGAATGATGTCGAACGGCCAAGCCCGGTCGATGGCACCGCCATCCTGGTTGTATACGGTGAAGGTGATGCCCATGGCGCGAATCGACAGTTCAGCCGCGGTCCTCCGCTCGTCCAGTTCGCTGTCCTTCAGCGAACGAAGGTATCTGGCCACGTGTTCCGCAGCAGCCCAAGGGCGCCCCCGGGGGCCAATCAATTCATCATGAAAGCCTTTGGTGGGGTATTGCGACCATCGTATCGCCATGTTTTTTCCTCGATTCTCCCGATTATCTGCGCGTGCACCCGCGATGCGATCTATTCCAGCTCGGTCACCCAGACTCCTACATCCAGATTGGCTCCGGGTGGACCAATGAACGAACCGGATACGGGCGGGACGGATTCTGGCAACCGGGCTACTGCGACAGCAATGTGGCTTGTTCCCGCGATTTCACCGATCGTCGGATCAAAGCCCTTCCAGCCCGCACCCGGCAGAAAGACTTCAGCCCAGGCATGGGTCGCGCCGTAGTTGACCGCTGAAGGCGGTGCGTGGAGGTAACCGCTGACGAAACGCGAGGCAAGACCCAGGCGCCGCGCGGCCTCCATGAACAGATTTGCAAAATCGCGGCAGGAACCGGTGCCGCGAGACAGGGTTTCCGCTGCAGTTTGAACGCCGGGTTCCTCGCGCAGTTGATAGGCCAGTGTTTGCTGGATGTGGACACACAGGCGCTGCAACAAGGCGTAGGTCTGGATCCGCTCATCAGGCTGCCATGCATTCGCAACCCATGCGGCCAGCGGATCGCTGGCGTTCTGTTCGGCGATATTCATGTAGGGCGAGAGCACCATCCAATCCTCTGGTAGATAGGCAAACGGGTAGTACGTCGCGTAGTCGGCCACCAGAAAATCGAGCGGGACCTGGTTGAATTGCTGGATGGTGACTTCGCTTTCGATCAAAAGCTGGCTGGCGGGGGTGTCGAAGCTCGCGATCGCAACCGAGTTGTCTTCCACGTCACGGTGCCAGCGCAGGGTCGCCGAAGGGGTGATCTGCAGGCTTGAGGATTCGATATGCAGTTCATGCCCTTCTCTGGGACGCAGGCGGAGGGCGTGAGGCTCAAGCCGAACCTCGGAGGAGAAGTTGTAGTAGGTGCGATGAAGAATCTTATAGCGCTGCATGATTGCTTTCGCGCGCCCACTGCAGCGGTTTGTATGCGTATGGGATCAAATCAGCCCTTGAATGCCACTGACATCCTTGACACCTTACACCCTTTCTTTCGGGCTGAGGATGCGCCATTTCGCCAGCCGTCCTTTCCATGCAGCCTAAGTGGCGTCTGTCTTTCTCAGCAGAAACGTTAGCGTCGACGCAAATCGAGCGTGTGCGGGAATTCCCCAGCGGGCGTTTCAGCGGGCGGCGACATCGGTCCGGGTGGCGAGCCACCGGGAAAGAACCGGGCGAGTGGCGCAATCCACGGTGGTGGGGTGAAGCTTCCGGCGGTGTGGCCCCAGTCCTGGAAACGGATGTGGCGCCGCGCTTCGGCTTCCATCGCGTTGACCGGAAAGGTGTCGTAGCTGCGCCCACCTGGATGAATGACGCGATAGGTGCAGCCCCCGACCGCGCGGCCATTCCATGTGTCGATCAGGTCGAATACCAGCGGAGCGTGAATGCCGATGGTGGGGTGCAAGGCGGACGGCGGCTGCCATGCACGGTAGCGCACGCCGGCGACGGCTTCGCCATGGACTCCGGTGGCGGTCAGTGGCACACGACGCCCGTTGCAGGTCAGCACGTAGCGGCTGTCGGTGAGTCCATTCACTTTCACCTGCAGGCGCTCGACCGATGAATCGACATAGCGCGCGGTGCCCAGACTGGTCGATTCTTCACCGAGTACATGCCACGGTTCGATTGCGGTGCGCAGTTCGATCTGGATGTCATTGATTTGCAGCGTGCCATGTCGCGGAAAGCGGAATTCCAGGAAGGGCTTGTACCAGTCCAGTTGGAAGGGGAAGCCAGCGGCGTTGAGATCGTCGATCACGTCCTTGAGGTCGGCCCACAGATAATGCGGCAGCATGTGGCGGTCATGCAGCAGCGTGCCCCAGCGCACCAGCGGCTGGCGATAGGGTTGATCCCAGAAGCGTGCGACCAGTGCGCGCACCAGCAGCATTTGCGCCAGGCTCATGCGCGCGTGCGGCGGCATTTCATAGCCGCGAAATTCGAGTATCCCCAATCGCCCCGACGCCGAATCGGGCGAATACATCTTGTCGATGCAGAATTCGGAGCGGTGGGTGTTGCCGGTGAGGTCGGTCAGCAAGTTGCGCAGCAGACGGTCGACCAGCCAGGGCTGCGGCGTCTCGCCGACGGGCATCTGCTGGAAGGCGATTTCGAGTTCGTACAGCCGCTCCGGACGGCCCTCGTCGACGCGCGGCGCCTGACTGGTCGGGCCGATGAAAAGGCCGGAGAACAGATAGGACAGCGCCGGATGATGCTGCCAGTAGGTGATGAGGCTGGCCAGCAGATCCGGGCGACGCAGGAAGGGACTGTCCGACGGCGTCGCGCCGCCAAGCGTGACATGGTTGCCGCCGCCGGTGCCGGTGTGACGGCCATCGAGCATGAATTTCTCGGCANNGCCGGGTGGATGTTGACCTCGATCACGCCGGGGTCGGGCGTGACCATGAGTTTTTCGATGCGGCTGTCGCTGGGCGGCGTATAGCCTTCGATGATTACGGGCAGCTTCAGCTTGGCCGCGGTGGATTCGACAGCCGCCAGCAGGTCGAGATACTGCTCCAGCGTGGGGGTGGGGGGCATGAATACATGCAGGCCACCATTGCGCGCTTCGACGCACAGGGCCGTGTGCGGAACCCCGACGCTTTGCTTTGTCGTGGGCGTCTGCGGATGGACTTCGGGGTGAGCCGGGACGCTGTCGACATGACTGCTGTAACGCGCGGCGACTTCGCCATGAAAATTGGCCAGCGGTTGCTGGGCTGCGAAGGGGTCGACTTCGACCGTGGGTTCACGTTCATCTTCGGCCACCCAGGGCAACGAGGCCAGCGGCAGGCGAAGCCCCATCGGGGAATCGCCCGGGGTGAGGTAGAGGCGGTCTCGGCGCAGCACCCATGTCGCGCTATGCCAGCGCTGCGCATTGCTATGCCATGCCAGCGGCAGCACATAACCGGAGGGCGTGTTGAGGCCGCGCGACAGCTTGCTGGCCAAGGCGCCGCGCAGGCTGGCGCTGTCCAGTTCGGCGTGGCCGGGTTCGATATTGGGCGGCAGCTCCGCCTCTTGCAGCAGCGCGGCGAGTGCGTCTTCATACGCCGGTTGCGCATAGCGCGTGGCCAGCTTCAGGTGCTGCGCCAGCATTTCGGCAAAGCGCCGGGCGTCGGCGTGTGTGTGACTGTAGCGGCAGCCGGCTTGGGCCAGCAGCGCCTCGTCTTTCCAAATCGGCTCGCCATCGCGCCGCCAGTACAGTCCCAGCGCCCAGCGCGGCAGCGGCTCGCCCGGATACCATTTGCCTTGTCCGGTATGCAGCAGCGAGCCGGGCGGCAGACGCTTCTTCATGCGCCGCACCAGCACTTCGGCGCGCTCACGCTTGTGTTCACCCAGCGCGTCGGTATTCCACTCGGCGCCTTCCATGTCGTCGATCGAGACAAAGGTTGGCTCCCCGCCGTGGGTCAGACGGACATCCTGTTGCACCAGTTTTTCATCAACCGCATGGCCCAGCGCCAGAATCGTCGCCCAGTCTTCTTCCGCATAGGGCATGGTCACACGCGGGTCTTCACGGATTCGGCTGACCGAGTTGCTGAAGCTGAATTCGACCTCACAGGGGTCGGTCATGCCATCGATCGGCGCGGCGGACGAGGGATGTGGCGTGGCTGCGAGCGGGATATGGCCTTCATCGGCAAACAGACCTGAGGTCGGATCGAGTCCGACCCAGCCGGCGCCCGGCAAATAGACCTCGGCCCAGGCGTGCAGGTCGGTGAAGTCCTGTTCGGGACCGGAGGGGCCATCGAGCGATTTGACGTCGGGCGTCAACTGCACCAGATAACCCGAGACAAAGCGTGCCGCCAGCCCCAAATGACGCAGGATCTGCACCAGCAGCCAGGCCGAGTCGCGGCACGAACCCATGGCCTTCTCCAGCGTTTCCTCACAGCGCTGGATGCCGGGTTCCATGCGGATGGTGTAGGCGATGTCCTTCTGCAAACGTTGATTGAGCAAGACCAGAAAGTCGTTGCTGTGCACCCGGTCGCGCGGCACGTCAGCCAGCCAGGCGGTGAGTCTTTCGCCAGCCGGCTCGGTTTCAAGGTAGGGGGCGAGCTCGCGTTTCAGCGCCGCCTCATAGTCAAAGGGCCAGTGAAAGGCGCTTTCTTCGATGAAGTAGTCGAAGGGATTGATCACCGTCATGTCGGCGATCACCTCGACATCGACCGAGAATTCGCTGGTCTTGTCGGGAAACACCAGGCGGGCGAGGTAATTGCCGAACGGATCCTGCTGCCAGTTGATGAAGTGTTTTTCTGGCGTGACCTTCATCGTGTAGCTGACGATGGGCGTGCGCGAATGGGGGGCCGGGCGCAGCCGCACCACGTGCGGACTCAGTGTGACGCGGCGATCGAATTTGTAACGGGTGGTGTGGCGGATGGCGACGTGGATGCTCATGGCGATTGAGTATAGGTGACGTTCATTACAAGCAAGGGATGCGCCAGTCAGACGGCGGCCCGGTCGCGTGTGCAATGAAGGGCACGATTCGATCACTCTTGCAGTGATGCCTTGTTCAGGCACTCCAGCGGTGCAGTGTGCACAAATGGAAGGCGCGCGTGCTTGCCTGGGGGCTGTGCTTTCCGCTCGCATCGCGGAACCAGCGGGGATGGGGTGCTTGGCATAGTCCCTGCTGGTGACTGCTAGCCCGTCGCGTCGAGTTCGCCGACGCCGAAGTCAGGGCGCGATGTTCAGCATCGCATCCATTCACTCCACGAGGTAAACACCATGACCCCCCAGCAAATTTCTCTTATCCAGACCTCTTGGGCATCCGTCGTGCCAATTCAGGACACGGCTGCGGGCTTGTTTTATCAACGCCTGTTCTCACTTGATCCGGCGGTCAGGCCCATGTTCAAGGGTGACATGAAGGAACAGGGGCGCAAGCTCATGCAAATGCTCGGCGTTGTCGTCAATAGCCTGAGCCGACTCGACGAGCTGGTGCCGGTCGCGCAGGATCTGGCGCGCAAGCATGTGGGGTACGGGGTCCAGTCCGCGCACTACGATACGGTTGGCGCCGCACTGCTGTGGACGCTGGAACAAGGTTTGGGTTCGGCATTCACCGAAGAGATGAAAACTGCCTGGGCAACCGCCTACGGCACCCTGGCGCAAGTGATGAAAGACGCCGCGTACGCGCCAGTCTGAGGGCTCAGCCCTGCATTTGACCGCCGCTGCTGGTGGCCACCACCTGCAGCGGCTGCGGCTGGGTTTCCCACTCGAAGGGCGGCAGGTTGTTGAGTGCCTGGCGCAGGCCTTCGTTCCAGGCGTCACCCAGCGCGCGGTAGTACGGGTGATCTTCATGGAACTCAAGGCGGCGTCCTCCATCAAGCGCGTTGGCATGGTAGATCAGCAACTCGACCGGCGGGCCAACCGTGAGGTTGGAGCGGATTGTCGAGTTGATCGATACCAGCGCGCAGCGCGCTGCCTGTTCCAGCGACGTGTTACTGCGGATGACGCGGTCGAGGATGGGTTTGCCGTACTTGGTCTCGCCAATCTGCAAGAACGGGTGCACGCTCGATTCGTGGATATGATTGCCCTGCGGATAGATCATGTACATTTCGGGCGCGTGGCCGGCAATCTGGCCACCGAAGATGAAAGTGGCTTCGAAATTGGTGTTGGCGAGGTCACGCTCGGCCTGGCTGCGCTGCACTTCGGCAGAAATGTGGCCGACATAATCGACGGCTTCGCTCATCGACTGTACGCTGGACAACGAGGGCAGATTGCCCATCAGGCTATCGTCGTTCAGATGCTTGACCACGCTTTGTGTGGTGGCGAGGTTTCCAGCCGCAAGCAACACAAACATGCGGTTGCCCGGATACACGAAGGTGTGCATCTTGGAATAGGTGCTGACATGGTCGATGCCCGCGTTGGTAAGCGAGTCGGAGGCGAAAACCAGTCCGGTGTCGGTCTTGATGGCGACGCAATAAGTCATGGCATGGTTACTTCCGTTAACTGGCCCTCATCCTGCCTGTATTTTGAGTCGGACTCAAGCTCGCTGTCCCCGGCGGAACAGAAAGCTCGCATTTACGCGGATGCCGGCTTGTGAACTTTGCCTGGTGATACGCCGTGTCGCTGAATGTCGGCGCATTGTGTTCGG
>DKBM01000081.1:0-15715 GCA_002451215.1 Proteobacteria bacterium UBA6900 | reverse complement strand
CGTATAATGTGTATTATGTTAACTCGCATTTTCTATGCTTCCTATGGGCGTGGTTTGATCAGGTCCCCATTCCCGCCAAAGGCGGTCTGCCCTGCCGCAGAGGAACCGCACGCATTGCATTCAGTCTGAAATTGCTGCCAGGGCTGTCCACGTCGAACAGAGGCTTATAGAGGCTTACGAAAGACCTGCCATGCCGATTTCTCGCCGCTCTTTCCTGAAGGCCGCAGGTGCGACCTCTGCCGGCCTGACGCTCGGAATAGTGCTTCCCTCCCTCGGGTCCCAGCCCGATCACGGCGAGTGGCCCAGGACGCCGGGCTCCTTCAGGCCCAATATCTGGTTACAAATTACCCCGGACGGACTCGTCCACGTTCGGGTTGCCGAGGCCGAAATGGGCCAAGGGGTATTCACGGCCCTGCCCATGCTTATCGCCGAGGAGCTGGACGTGCCCTTGTCCACCATGCGCGTCGAACACGCGACCACTGATCCGGTTTATGGAAGTCAGAGCACCGCGGGCAGTTCCAGCGTCCGCAATGCCTGGAGGCCACTTCGCGAGGCTGGCGCGGCGGCCCGCGCGATGCTAGTCGCCGCAGCCGCCAAGGAATGGGCGGTTGATCCCGCGACATGTCGCACCGCGAATGCCACGGTCATTCACGAATCCTCGCGCCGCAAACGCAGTTACGCGGAGCTCGCCAGCCTCGCTGCCACCATGCCTTTGCCGAAAACGGTGGCCCTGAAGGATCCTGACAAGTTTCGCTTGGTTGGACGACCGACACGTCGGCTCGATTCGCCGGAGAAGGTTAACGGCACGGCCAGGTACAGCACCGACATCGTGCTCCCGGACCTGGTGTACGCGTCAATCGCGCATCCGCCTGTGTTTGGATCGCCCACCAGCCAATTCGATGCCGGTGCCGCTAAATCGGTCAAAGGTGTACTCCGTGTATTCCCAATCGACTCCGGTGTCGCCGTGATCGCAAATAATTCCTGGGCCGCCATTCAGGGTGCGCGCGCGGTTCGCTTTCCCGCGAACCCGATGCGGAACGAAGTCACATCCGAGTCAATCCGGGCGGGACTCCGTCGAGCCGTGCGAAAGGCAGGCACCATCGCGCGCTCAGTGGGGGACGTCGACTCGGCAAGCGCGACGGCCGCGCACACGTTCGAAGCAGAATATGAGCTGCCCTTTCAGGCACACGCAACGATGGAGCCAATGGGATGTACCGCGGTCTTCAAGAATCGTCGCTGCGAGATCTGGGCCCCTACTCAAGCGCCCACGAACGCCGAGAAGGTTGCGATGCGCTATGTCTTGGGCGCTGCGAAACGTGTGTGGGACGAGGCTTCGGGCAAGCTGACGGGTCACGACGCAGGCGATGTGACGGTCCACACAACGTTGCTCGGCGGCGGCTTCGGCCGTCGCCTGAAACAAGACTACGTGGCGGAAGTGGTCCAGATCGCCAAGCGCGTAGGTCGCCCCGTGCGGTTTACGTGGTCACGTGAAGAAGATGTGCAGCACGATTTCTATCGGCCGGTTTCCCTGCACCTGCTTCGCGGCGGCCTCGACAAAAAGGGAATGCCTCTTTTCTGGCATCATCGGACTGCCGGTCCCGACCTCGACAAATCAACCTCGGAATACTTGCCATACTCAATTGCGAACATTCGAAGCGAAATCCGCGAGGTTCCATCGCCCGTGCCCACCGGAGCGTGGCGATCGGTGGCGGACAGCTACCATGCATTCGTAACGGAATGTTTTCTGGATGAGTATGCCGCAGCCGGAAAAATAGATCCCGTAGACTTGCGCATCAGACTACTTGGCGGGGCACCACGGCTGCGCCAAACCGTCGAGCGCGTCGCCACGATCAGTAAATGGGGTCGTCGCCTTGCCTCCAACCGCGCGCAAGGCCTCGCCGCGTACTCTTGCCGGGACACTCACGTTGCCCAGGTCGCCGAAGTCGAGGTCGGCCACGACGGACGGATTCGCGTGCCGCGCGTAACCTGCGTGATCGACTGCGGCATGGTGGTCAACCCGGACACCGTGATTGCGCAGATGGAGAGCGCGGTCGCTTTTGCGCTCAGCGCCACATTAAAGGGGCAGATAACGATCAGCGGTGGGCGGGTTCAGCAAAGCAACTTCCACGACTTCCCCATCGTTCGAATGGACGAGATGCCGCACGTGGATGTCCACATTGTACCGAGCAAGGAACCGCCTGGCGGCGTTGGCGAGCCCGGTGTCCCTCCCCTCGCCCCCGCCGTCGCCAACGCGCTCTACCGTGCGACCGGAATACGCGCCCGAATGTTGCCGGTGCGCAACCTGCGCGACCTTCAGCGTTCAACGGCAACATAGCCCGCTTAGTTCAACTTCTCCTTGTCACCTATGGTGGGCAGTGGTGCCACGGCGACGCCCTCATCGAGGAGTTCGCCAATTTCTCGCACTGTCGCTACACCGCGAATATTTCGCGCCTTGGACTCGCCATAGTGGATACGACGCGCCTCCTCCGGAAAGTTAGTACCAACGTCCTCATAGTTCGCGCGCACATGTTCGGCCAGCTGCCTGAGCACCACTTCGGTTGCCTTGTGTTCGTCATCGGAAACGGCACCCTCCCCGTCCGCCGCGGCGGCGGACGACAAGTGCGCCGCTGACGGAACTTTGCGCAAATTTTTTGCACCGCACACCGGACAGGAAATCTCACCCGACGCAAACTGATCGTCGAAGTCCGTGGAATTTGCGAACCAACCCTCAAACCGGTGATTCGCGTCACACTGAAGTTCGTAGATGATCATTTTCTGCCGCAGTGGAGGTGGTGCCCGGGGCCGGACTCGAACCGGCACGGGGGTTGCCCCCCAACGGATTTTAAGTCCGTTGCGTCTACCAATTCCGCCACCCGGGCTTCGTCACAATGACGCAGGCAGTCTAGCGGCTCGGCGATGGAGGGGAAAGAAATGGAGGCTGGGGTCGGAATTGAACCGGCGTACACGGATTTGCAGTCCGCTGCATGACCACTCTGCCACCCAGCCGTATCGGGGGCGAACAAAAAAGGGAGGACGGATCCTCCCTTCAGAGACTGGAGCGGGAAACGAGGCTCGAACTCGCGACCTCAACCTTGGCAAGGTTGCGCTCTACCAACTGAGCTATTCCCGCGAAAGAACAGGCATTTTACGGTCCGCCACCCGACTGTCAAGCGCGTGTGTCTCGCCGCTGATTCAGTGACGGCCAAGCCGCCTGGACGTAAACGAACATGGACCAGAGGGTTAGCCCGGCTGCCACATAGAGAAGCAGTTCCCCTATCCGGAAAATTGGCAGGCCTGCGAGCGGCGCCTGCCAGAGCAGAAACGGAATGGCCACCATCTGTGCGCCGGTCTTGATCTTGCCAATCAGGGAAACCGCCACGTGCGAGCGCTTGCCGAGTTCCGCCATCCATTCGCGCAGTGCCGACACGGCGATCTCCCGGCCCAGGATCACAAGAATCACGAACGCGAAGAGGCGCGCGTCAACCACCAGAGACAGCACCTGCGGATCGGACACGAGCAGTATCAGTGCGGCGGCGATCATGAGCTTGTCAGCGACAGGATCGAGAAATGCCCCAAACGGCGATAGCTGTTCGAGGCGCCGGGCGAGATAGCCATCAAGCCAGTCCGTCACAGCGGCCAATATGAAGATTCCCGTCGCAAGCTTGTGCGACAACGGATGAGGCAAATGGTAGGCGATAACGAAAAGCGGGATCAGAACAATCCGCAATAACGTCAGAATATTGGGCGCATTCCAGGGCATACGTCAGGCGGACTGCTCATGAAAGTGATCGTAGATACGCTGCGCCAGTTCGCGACTTACGCCCGGCACGCGCGAGATATCCTCAACCCCGGCACGCGCGAGCTCGCGCAGCCCGCCGAAATTCTTCAAGAGTGCCTGGCGGCGGCGCTCACCAACACCAGGAATACCTTCCAGCACCGATGTTGTGCGCGACTTCGCACGGCGTTGCCGATGACCGGTGATTGCAAAGCGATGTGCCTCGTCCCGAATCTGCTGGATCAGGTGCAAGGCCGAAGAGTTCGCCGGCAGTATAGAGGGCCCTGTCTGGCCCGACAAGAAAAGCTGCTCCTTGCCCGGCTTACGCTCGGGACCCTTGGCAACGGCCACGAGACGGACACCCCCCAGCTGCAGCTCCTGCAGCACCGCCACAGCGGCCGCGAGCTGCCCCTTGCCGCCGTCGATCATGAGCAAATCGGGGAGCTTGCCCTCCCCCTCCTTCAGGCGACGGTAGCGGCGCATCAGGGTCTGGGTCAATGCCCCATAGTCGTCACCCGGCTGAATACCCTCGATGTTGAATCGCCGGTAATCGCTCTTCAACGGTCCGTTGACATCGAATACCACGCACGCACCGACGGTCGCCTCGCCCATCGTATGGCTGATGTCGAAGCACTCGATACGCTCGGGGCTCGCATCCAGGCCGAGCGCATCACGTAGCGCGTCGAGCCGTTCAGCCAGGCTCGTCTTGCTCGCGAGCCAGCGCCGCAAATGATCAGCAGCATTGATGGTCNNCCGACTGCTGCGAAAAGGCGGAAGCCAGCCACTGCATGTCCGGAACCGTGCAATTCAGATAGATCCGTGGCGGGATCGCCTTGCCGAGATAGTACTGCGGGAGAAACGCCGCCAGCACAGTTTCAGCGGAATCCTCGGCACCCATTCTGGGATAGAACGTCTTGCTGCCCAGATTTGCACCGTTACGAATGAAGGTTACCTCCACGCAGGCGGCATCACGTTGCACAACCACCGCCAGGACATCGGCGTCTCCACTCGTTCCAATGATGTACTGCTTTTCCTGTATCCGGCGCAACGCGGCGATACGATCGCGATAAAGCGCCGCCCGTTCGTAGTCCAGGTTCTCGGACGCCCGCTCCATGCGCTTGACGAGTTCCGCGACCACTGCCGAGCTGCGGCCTTCCAGAAAGAGTACGGCATCCTTCACATCCTGTTGGTAGCGCTCAGGCTCAATGAGGCCGACGCAGGGCCCAGAGCACCGCTTGATCTGGTATTGAAGACAAGGCCGTGAGCGGTTACGAAAAAAGCTGTCTTCGCACTGACGGACCAGAAATACCTTTTGCAGCAAGTGCAGACTGTCGCGCACCGATGCCGAGGACGGATACGGACCAAAATAGCGACCCTTGGCGCGCTTGCTGCCCCGGTGAAAGCCGATGCGCGGGAATGGCTCGCCGTCACTGATAAATATATAAGGATAGCTCTTGTCGTCGCGCAGCAGGATGTTATAGCGAGGATGCAGCGTCTTGATAAGATTGTTTTCAAGCAGCAGTGCCTCGTTTTCCGTGTGCGTCACGGTCGTCTCGATTGCCGCCACCTGGCGCATCATCGAGAGCACCTTGGGCGGCTGCCCGCTCACGCGAAAATACGACTGCAAACGCTTGCGCAGATTGCGGGCCTTGCCGACGTAGAGAACGTCCCGATCCGCATCCAGCATGCGGTAGACCCCGGGGGTTGTGGGAAGCGACGGAAGGAGCTGCTTTGCGTCCAACATTCTGTTACGACGCTTGAAGCGAGACCGCCTTTCTCAGCACCGAGCGAAACATCGCGGGCGTGAGGCGACGCGTCTGGGTGTTATAGCGACTGCAGTGGTAGGAATCGAGAAGATTCAGCGATGCCGGCAATCGATGTCGTGCCCCGTGTCGAAACGGAAATGCTCCGGGCCGCAGGTCGCGTGCCATCAGGATTGCCTGATGCGCAACGCGCCCAAGCGCCAGCACAACCGACCCGGGCCGCAGGGCACGCAATTCTTCGCGCAAGTATCGGTTGCACTCCCTCACTTCGGCAGGTAGCGGCTTGTTGGCGGGAGGCAGGCACTTCACCGCATTGGTGATTCGGCAACCCCGTAGCGCGAGGCCATCCCGGCGGCTGACGGCCTTGGCGCGAGTCGCCAGCCCCATTTCATGCAGGGTTTGATACAGCAGGATACCCGCGTAGTCGCCAGTAAAGGGCCGACCAGTGCGATTCGCTCCATGCATTCCCGGAGCCAGGCCGACAATAAGCAGCCATGGCTGGCGCGCCCCGAACGGCGCCACCGGGCGGGCGTGGTAAGCCGGATACTCAGCCCGCACGTCGCGAAGATAGCCTGCCAGCCGTGAGCAGCGCTGGCATCTTGGGTCAAACTGAACCATTACACGCTTCTTAGCCATCTAGAATGCAATCGCAATAAAATTCACACTTTGTTGTATTACAAAGTAAATCAATGATTCTGTCATAGTCGCAAGATAGCCCACGCGTTTTGCCATCTTTATCTAGGCGGGATGATCAGCGAGGCCCAACACCACTGACCCACGTCCCTAGCCACCCCGGACGCGGGAAGATTCCGTCGTGAGAGGGAAATCAGGGGCGACACGCCGAGGCGTCGCCGGTCGCGTGTCAGCCGACACGGACCATATTGGTCCCCGAGAAGATCTCGGCAATCTCGTGGTGAACCCGCTGACCAGCAACTTTTTGCTCCTGCGGCGAGAGATCTGCCTCTTTCACGCCAAACAGGTAGTTATCTAGCTTGGAGTCCTTGAGCATCATCTTGGTGTGGAAGATATTCTCTTGATACACGTTCACATCAATCGCCTGGTATCGGGCCAGGGTCTGCTTGTCCACAAAATTCTGGATCGAGTTGATCTTGTGATCGATGTAGTGCTTCACACCCTTCACATCCCGTGTGAATCCGCGCACACGGTAGTCAATAATAACGATGTCCGACTCCAGGCTATGGATGAGGTAGTTCAACGCGCGCAACGGCGAGATTTTCCCACAGGTCGATACATCGATGTCTGCCCGGAAAGTCGCGATGCCGTTGGCCGGATCCGGATGTGATTCCGGGTAGGTGTGCACGGTGATGTGGCTCTTGTCGAGATGCGCCACCACCGACTCCTTGTGGGGTGCTTCCAACTGGAGCTCCAGGTTGTTCTCGCCGCGTGCGCTGGCATCCGGCAACGGTCCAGGCGCCTCAGGATTCAGGGGCTCCTCGGTGATAGGAAGCTCCGAAATCAACATAGTCACACTCGCGCCCTGCGGGTCGTAATCCTGGTGCGCGATATTGAGAATGTTGGCGCCGATAATCTGCGCGACCTCGGTAAGGATCTGGGTCAGCCGACGCGCGTTATACGCCTCGTCGATGTAGCTAAGGTACTCGCGCTGTGCCGCTTCGTTGGGGGCATAACAGACATCATAGATATTGAAACTCAGCGTCTTCGTGAGATTGTTAAAACTCTCGAGCCTGAGCTTCTTGAGCGGCTTGAATAGATCCAATGCAGTTGTCCTCTCCGACGGCGGGTTGCGGTTGGCCGCGCCGATTAGCGCATATTCTAGTTCAATTCAGCCGGCATCTGTACCGTTACCGCGTCAATGCTTCACAGCACGTCAGGCGATGGCGATCTGGGTAACGGCATGTACGGCCTCGCGATAACCATGGTCGCGCGCCAGATCCAGAAGGCCGGACGCCGGCCGACCATGCATTCGCACCAGCCGCAGGTGCAGCACCGGGTCGTCGTGCGGACCCAGCTCGGCAAGCAGCTGATCGGCGGCGGCCGGATCGTTGCAGACCAGCACCATGTCGCAACCGGCGCCGAGGGCCGAGCGAGCACGCGCCACGACGTCGCCGGCACCTTTGGCACCCTCCATCGACAGATCGTCGCTGAAAATGACCCCCTGGAAGCCCAGTCGACCGCGGAGGATCTCCTTAAGCCAAAAGCGCGAAAACCCTGCTGGCTGGCGATCGACGCGCTCGTAGACGACGTGAGCAGGCATGATTCCCTCTATTCCGTAGTGCACGAGCCGTTCGAAGGGCCGCACATCCTCGGACAGGATATCGGCCAACGGCCGTGCATCCACGGGCAGCGCCAGATGTGAGTCCGCGGGCACGCTGCCGTGGCCGGGGAAATGCTTACCCGTAGCGGCCATTCCGGCGCGGTGCATTCCATGCACATAGGACTGTGCCAGATCAGCAACCACGTCCGGATCGGCATGAAACGCGCGATCGCCAATCACAGCGCTTAAGCCACGGTCGAGGTCGAGCACTGGAGCAAAGCTGATATCCACGCCCACCGCCCGCAGTTCTGCCGCCATCAGCCAGCCGGCAAGCTCCGCCAGCCGGCGCGCGCGCTTGGCGTTGTCGTCATAGATCTCCCCGAGTTGGCGGGCGGCGGGCAGGCGCGAAAAACCCTGACGAAAGCGCTGGATGCGCCCTCCCTCGTGGTCAACCGCGACCAACAACTGGGGCTCGCGTAACTCGTGGATCTCGCGCACCAGCGCCTCAAGTTGCGTCAGCGACTCGAAATTGCGCGAGAACAAGATCACCCCGCCGACCAGCGGATGGCGCAGGCGCTCGCGGTCTTCGCCCGTGAGGGCAAAACCCGCAACATCCAGCATGACGGGTCCGAGTGACATCTCTATTCCTTTATCAGAACGCGTGTACCGGCATCGACCAGGTCAAACAACCGCACAAGATCGTCATTTCGCATCTTGATGCAACCTCGCGAGGACGGCACGCCCATCGGATCATCGTCTGGACAACCGTGGATGTATATGTAGCGGCGCATCGTGTCGACACGGCCAAGGCGGTTTCGCCCAGCCTCGCAGCCGCACAGCCACAGGATCCTGGTCAGAATCCAGTCGCGTTCAGGATAGGCGGCGCGTAGCGCTGTCGAGTAGATCTCGCCAGTCGGACGGCGAGCCACGAATACCGAATTGCTCGGTTCGCCCGCGCCGATTTTGGCGCGAATGTAATGCATGCCGCGCGGCGTGCGTTCACTGCCAGCTGCCTCCCCGACCCCGTTACGGGCAGTGGCGATGCTACTCGTCATAACGAGCCTATCATCCGCGGCAAAGACGCTGAGCGTCTGGCGCGCTACGTCCACCTCAATCCGAAGCCGGCTAAGTTGCATTGCCAGGTCGCACGAACAACGCAATCGATTCGACATGACTGGTGTGTGGGAACATGTCCATGACACCGGCCGCCTTGAACTCGTAGCCAAGCTCAGTCACGAGATGGGCCGCATCGCGGGCCAGAGTCGACGCATAGCACGACACATAGACAATCCGCGCGGGCAGCGGAGACCTGAGGCGTTTAATGACTTGCATGGCACCCGCGCGCGGCGGGTCGAGCAGTAGTTTGTCGGCCCGAAAATCGGCCCACGGCGCCTCTCCCTGCTCCGCGTAGAGATCAGCCCGCCGAAACTCCACATTTGATATGCCGTTTCGCCGGGCATTGCTACCGGCTGCCGCGACCAGCGCATCATCGACCTCGATCCCGAGCACTTGGGCGCTGCGGCGCGCAAGCGGCAAGGTAAAGTTGCCGAGCCCGCAGAACAGGTCGAGCACGCGCTCGTTTGCCGAGGGGGCAAGCAATTCCAGCGCCCGCGAAACCATGAGGCGATTCATCTCACTGTTTACCTGGACGAAGTCCACCGGCCCAAACGCCAGTTCGACATCGAAGTCCGGTATGCGGTAGCACAGTTCCGGCGGGAGAGCCGGTGACAATGGCTCAATGGAGTCGATTCCCCCGCCTTGCAGGAGCACATGCACACGATGATCGTGCGCAAAACGGGACAAGGTCGCGCGATCGTGCTCGGTCAGTGGCACCAGATGGCGAAACACCATCGCCAAGGCGTCGTCACCCGCGGCCAGCTCAATCTGCGGAATCCGGTGCGGGCAGGAAAGCGCTTCCACGACCCGCTTCAGATGCGGCAGCAGAATGATGGCGCGCTCGTCCAGCACCGGGCAGGTGTCGAGTGGGGTAATGATGGATCGGCGCCGCTCGCGAAAGCCAACAAGCACGCTGCCCTTCTTTTCCTCCCAGCGGACACCCAGCCGCGCACGCCGACGATAGCGCCAGATCGGGCCGGCAAGCGGCGCGAGCCACGACTCCGGCTGAACGCGCCCGATATGTTGCATTGCATCCGCCAGGATGCCCTGTTTGGCGGCAATCTGTGCCTCGGGGCGCAGGTGCTGGAGACTGCAACCGCCACAGCGCCCGAAATGCGGGCAGACCGCATCAATTCGATCCGGGCTCGGACGAAGGACTTCGACCAACACGCCGCTGTCATGCCGGCGGCGACGATCAAGCCGGCGAAAACGCACTGTTTCGCCCGGCAACGCGCCATCGATAAAGGTGGCCTTCCCGTCGATGCGCGCGACACCACGCGCATCATAGTTCAGCGATTCGACATCAGCGGTAGCAAGATGGTCGTCGACCGCGCGGTTCACGCGCCGTCTTCCGCTGCGCGCCAAACGGCTACGCGCCCCTACTTCGCTGCGGTCCACTCGGCGAGATACTCACGGAAATGCGGCTTGTCGGCCGTGGCCAGGGTTTCCCGCATCAGACCGAGCTCGCGCTCGTAAACCGGACTGTCGAGATTGCCACGCATCAGTTCATAGCGAAGGTACACAAGATAGGTGTTTACCACATCGATCTCGCAATAGTTGCGAATCGCCTCCAGCCTGCCGGCCAGAAAATTACCCCAGACCGCAGAACCGTCCATGCCAAGCTTGCCCGGAAGGCCGATCAGTCGCGCAATATCATCGAGACGCGCAGCCGCACGTGGTTGGTAGCCAGACAGCACATCCATGAGGTCGGTATGCCGCTCGTGAAAACGCGACAGATAATTGTTCCACCGAAAGCTCTGATCATCCGCGCCGGTCTCCCAGTAACGTGGGGCCGCAATCCCGTGCTTGAGCGCCCGATAATGCAAGACCGGCAAGTCGAAGCCGGATCCGTTCCACGACACTAGCGTGGGCGTGTACTTTTCGATGCCGTCGTAGAATCGCTGGATGATCTCCGCCTCGGAGGCCTGCAGATCGCCGAGCGACCAGATCCGCAACGTGTCTGCACTGCGCAATACTGCAGAAATGGCAATCACCCGATGCAGGTGATGCCGAAGAAAATCCGAGTCACCGGTCTGCTCGCGACGCAGCGCTGCCAATGCCTTGGCGACATCTTCGTCATTGATGCCCTGCAGGTCGTAGAGCTGCCGGCCCGTCTCGACGTCCGGCACTGTCTCGATATCAAACACCAGAACATTCATATGCGTGCTACGCCGGAAAAACGCCAGTTGAGAGGTAACGATCGCCCCGATCACAGATGATCGTGACGATGACGGCATCGCGCAGCTCGTTCGACAACCGCAGCGCCGCCAATGTGGCGCCGCCGGAGGATATTCCGCAGAAGATTCCTTCCTCACGCGCCAGACGCCGCGTCATGTCCTCTGCCTCGACCTGGGATACCTCCATGATGCGGTCCACGCCTCGGGCATCGAAAATTTTCGGCAAATACTCCTTGGACCAAGCGCGAATTCCTGGAATCTGCGACCCGGGAGATGGTTGCACGCCGATGATCTGGACTGCAGGGTTCTTCTCCTTCAAGAATCTACCCGTCCCCATGATGGTGCCAGTGGTGCCCATCGAACTCACAAAGTGCGTGACCTTACCCTCCGTATCACGCCAGATCTCCGGTCCAGTCCCTTCGTAGTGGGCAAGCGGATTGTCCGGATTGGCGAACTGATTTAGCACCTTGCCCTTACCCTCGCGCTCCATCGCTTCTGCCAGATCGCGAGCCCCTTCCATCCCCTGCGCCTGCGTAACCAGCACCAGTTCCGCACCATAGGCCTTCATGGCCGCGCGGCGTTCGGCGCTCTGGTTCTCCGGCATGATCAGTATTAGACGATAGCCCTTGATGGCAGCCGCCATGGCCAAGGCGATACCGGTGTTGCCGGAAGTGGCCTCGACCAGGGTATCCCCCGGCTTAATAGTGCCGCGGGACTCGGCGTGCTGGATCATTGAGAGCGCGGGTCGGTCCTTGACCGATCCGGCTGGATTGTTTCCTTCAAGCTTGGCGAGAATCAGGTTCGAAGTCCGACCCGGAACGCGCTGAAGCCGCACGAGCGGGGTGTTGCCTACAAACTCTTCCAGTGTCCGGGTTCGCACAACCGGATTCTAATGGACTGCGGATAGCGGGAGAAACCGTAAAGCGCCACGCTGGAGTCCACAATATGCCGATAAAGAGTACAGCGCCCATTCCCTCCACGAAAACCCCATGCACAAGAACCGCCGGGCCCAGCGCAGCAGCGAGCAATGGAGCTGCGATCGTCTGCTCGGACCGAGTGCCGCGAAGTGACATCGCAACAAAGCCGGCCTCGCGCGCCCTGTCCGAGCCCGTGCCTTCCAGAAGCATGCCCAGCGTCCTGGTGGGCAACAGAAGACTCGTAACATGCTGTTTCTAATTGCCTATTTTTGATCCGGCTGCGGCAACCAAAAAGCCCGGCAGGCGGCACGGAAGTTGCCTTGTCTTGCCGACAAGAGTGTCACAACATCACCAACCATAAGGACCTCACGGTCAATCCATGTCCGATCCACTGCTGCAGTCCCCGATTCCGCACCCGGCTGGTTCCCGCCTGGGCCCGTATACGATCGAGCGACAGATCGGCGAGGGTGGCATGGCGCTCCTCTATCTGGCCGTCGACGAGAATGGCGCTCAGCATGTCCTGAAGCTTCCGCGGGCACCTGCCGAGACAGACCCGGCCAGTCAAGTTGCGTTCGAGAACGAAGTTCGACTCGCTCCGTACCTTGGGGACTTTGCGCGCGTATCCCAATCACGCACCGGCGAATCCGATGGCGAACGATACCTGGTCCTGACCTACATCGACGGCACCGATCTCTGGACGCACCTTCGTGCGAACGGGTGCCTCGGCGAACGTGAGGCGGTGGTGCTGGCGAAAAAAATCGTGTCAGCACTCGCGGAGCTTCACGAGCGACGCATCCTGCATCTCGACGTCAAACTATCGAATATCATGCTCACGCCCTCGGGCGATGTGCGCGTTATCGATTTCGGGTTGGCCAATCATCTCGACCTGCCCGATCTGATACTCGAGTCGTTCCATGAACCAAAGGGCACGCCCGCCTATATTGCCCCGGAGCAGTTCCTGGGCGTTCGTGACGAACCGCGTAGTGACATCTTTTCGATTGGCACCCTACTGTTCGAGATGACTACCTCGCGCCTTCCGTTTCTCGAGGCGCACAGTGAGCTGGACGTAATCAATCGTATCAAGCGCGAACCGGTCTCTCCCCGGGTCTACCGACCTGAATTGAGTAGCGGGTTCGAATCCATCATCATGACCTGTCTCGAAACCGTTCCCGACCGGCGCTATGCCAGCATGCGGGAGCTCCACGCAGCGCTGGAGAAACTGGAACAGACGCTCGACCAACGCGCTGCGGCGCTCGCGCCGGAGGCGCTTGGGCGCCCCGCCGTGCCCGGCCGCGTTGTGGCCCTGGCATCTCGCCTCATGCGCCGCTCCACCGACCTGCGCGTCGATCGGCTTGAGGGTCTCAAGCGTTGGGTTGCGGCGCATCGCGGTCGCCGCCCGGCGGCCCCGTATCGCATTGTTGTGGCCCTCGATAGCGCGAGCGGGGCGCGCATCGAGGCGATCAACCGTGCGCTGCTCGATGCCACACTGCGCCTCGCGCGCATGCAACCGTCGATGATCACGGTTCTGACCGTACTCGCTCCCCAGGATACCGGCATGGCGGACGGTGCGCGTGAGGCACAGATCATCAATGCCAGCTATCACAGTGCCCGGAACCGCATTAATCGGCTGCTGCCGCCATCAGGCAGCATGTCGGCGCCGATCGGAATCAATGTGCGTACAGGAAATGTCGTGGAGGCAATCAGCACCTGCGTCGCCGACTATGGCGCGGACTTGCTGGTCATCGGTGCGCGTGAGCGCAATGCATTAAGCCGTTTTCTGCTTGGCAGCACGACCTACAAGGTCCTGACAACGCTTTCCTGCCCGGTGTTCGTCGTTCGTGAACGCCGTAAACCGGCTAAGCCCAAGGTTGCAGAACCAATGCAGGCCGCAGAACTCTCAGGTGAAAGCGCACAAAGCCCGAGTCCGTGACCGATGCCGCGCCGCCTAGTGTCCGCGCGCAAGACGCTCGGCGAAGAACGGATGCAGGCCGGCGGCGAGGATCTTGCCTGCCGTGGCGGCATGATCGTACGGCGCACGCCGAAATGAGATAGTCCGTGCTTCATCGTCATAAACCACGAAGCACGCCGCATTGATACCGTCACGCGGTTGGCCCACCGAACCCACATTGACAAGATAGCGAAAGCCGTCATTCAGCGGATAGGACTCTCCCGCCAGTGGATCGATGATATCGATGTCACCTGAAGTCGTTTGGACGAAGACCTGAGGCCAATGGACATGGCCGAAAAACATCACACCTGCCGACACGGCGCTAAAGGCACGCTTGGCCTGCTTGCGATCCACCACGTATTCCCAGTTGTCTGGATAATCGAACGTTGCGTGGGCAAATGCCGCTCCATGGGCGTGCTGGACGTAATGCAGGTTCTTGAGGAACTCGAGATGCTCCGGTCGCAACTGACTCCGGGTCCATGCAGCCGCCTGTTCCACTTCGCCGGAGCTTGACCACACTGGCTCCCGGAACATGGCTTCGTCATGATTACCGAGCACCGCAATCAGCCCCGGAAGCGCCATGATCCGATCGAGTGTTGGGCCAGGGTCAGGCCCGTAGTTCACCATATCACCTAGGCACACATACGCCTCGACACCCTCGCGCAGCGCCTCTTCTCGACACGCATCGAGCGCCTCGAGGTTGCTGTGAATGTCAGAAATAATGCCGATCTTCATTATTCGGTGGCCGCCAGCCAGCTCCTTCTAGAGCAAGTATAACTCCACAAAATCCGCTGCCTACCCGGTGATCCGCACATCGACTGCGGATTCTGAAGTGAAGTGCTCGATCACGAGCTGCAGCGAACGCGTACCACGATACTCATTCACGTCTAGACGGTAGGCCGCGCGCACGCGCGTGCCCGTCAGGGCAGGACCCCGCTCACCAGCATTGAATGCAATCGCTTCCAGAGTGCGGCCATCGTCTTCGGTACGAAGGCTGAACTTGAGGTGTCGCTCACCCACAGTGCGCTGCGCAATAACCGTGAATACTCCATCAAACAAAGGCTCTGGAAATCCCTGCCCCCATGGCCCGGCGCGGCGCAGGGCTTGCGCAAGATCCAGCGTGAAGTCAGCCATGCCGAGCTCACCATCGGTGAACAGCGCTCCTGGCACGGAATCCTCTCGCCGTTGATTCTCCACCTCCTCGGCGAATGCCGCACGAAAGCGATCCAGATCGACGCGCCGCAAACTGAGGCCGGCTGCCATCGCATGCCCGCCAAACTTCACCAGCAGTCCCGGGTGTCGCGCAGCGATGGTATCGAGGCAATCGCGTATATGCAGTTCCGGTACAGACCGCGCGGAACCCTTTAGTTCGTCTGGCTCCGACCCCGGCGCAAACGCGATCACCGGCCGCTGGAAGCGCTCTTTGAGTCGCGACGCGACGAGTCCGATGACGCCCTGGTGCCAGGTCTCATCGAACAGGCACAGCCCGCTCGGCACGTCCTGTTCGTTGACGTGCGCTGTCTCAACGGCCTCGAGCGCCTGCTGCTGCATGGATGACTCTATCGATCGTCGTTCGCGGTTCAGACGATCAAGCGCCCGCGCCATCTCCATGGCGGCCGTGTCATCGTCAGTCAACAGGCACTCGATCCCGAGCGACATGTCCTCGAGGCGTCCGGCGGCATTGAGCCGTGGCCCCACGACGAACCCGAGGTCGGCCGCTGTGAGTTGGCCCGCCCGGCGGCCACCGACCTCGAGCAGCGCGCGTATGCCGGCACAGCCAGAG
>DKBM01000083.1:0-111009 GCA_002451215.1 Proteobacteria bacterium UBA6900 | reverse complement strand
ACGCCCCAGCGGTAGCCACCGAGCGCCCCGGACTTGCGGATGACGCGGTGGCAGGGGATCAGCAGCGCCACCGGATTGCTTGCTACGGCATTGGCGACCGCGCGTACCGCGCGAGGTTTGCCGACTTGTCTGGCCACCATTTCATAGGTGGCGAGCTTCCCGGGCGCAATTCGCAACAGCGCCTCCCACACGCGCACCTGGAAATTCGTCCCCTTCACGTACAGCGAGACCGGGGCGCGCGCTGCGCCGGTGCGCCGGCGCAGTCGCGCCGCAACGGCCGCTGTCTCTTTCGGGGCGTGTCGCAATTCGGCACGCGGCCACTCGCTGCGTAGCCGCTTGAGCGTCTGCTTTGTCGAGGATACGAACTCGAGCGCGCAAATGCCCCGATCGGTCAGCGCGCAGAAACAATCGCCAAATGGGGTTGGGTGAGTGCCGTAACGGATCACGAGGCCGCGACCGCCGCTTTGGATATCGCCGGGCGTCGCTGCGTGGACGGTAACCATGAGGTCGTGCAGGCGCCCGCCGCCGGAGAGCCCCGCGCCGTGAGCGGCCTCGAGCACGTTCGTCGTTTGGCGAAGCAGCGCGCGGGCGTGCGCGGCGGTCAGGTACTGGACAAAGCGCTTGGGGCTCACGCCGGCCCAGCGCCGGAACAGTCGCTGGAAGTGGAACGCGCTCAAACCCGCGGCGCGCGCCACGCGCGCCAGGCTTGGTTGCTCGCGGAAATGCGCGTCGAGAAACTCGATCGCCTTTTCAATACGCTGGTAATCGCTGGCCGACATGGATTGTCCGATATCCGGGTCTGTGCCGCATGGTAGGGCGCATGCCCGTGCGCGCCAACCCGATTCTTGCGCTCGCGATTCAGCGCAAGGCGTAGGCGAGCGCCAGCGGCACCGACACGATCGCGCCGAGGTTCCCGATCATGACGATTGCCGCAACCCGGGAGGGTTCCTGGCGGTAGCGCTCGGCGACCAGGAAATTCAACACAGCTGGCGGCAATACGCCGAAAAGAATCAGCAACGCCTGCTCGCCGGGGACGAGCTTCAGGAACGGCGTGAGGATCATCACCATCAGCACACCGGTCACGGGGCAAACGATGGCACCGAGCAAGCCGAGTCGCCACTCGCGCAGGTCGATGGCCGTGAGCCGCGTCCCGAGCGAGACGAGCAGCAGCGGGATCGAGGCCTGGCCGAGCAGTTCGATCGTCGCCGGCAGCGGCTCTGGCAGGGAGAGACCGCTCAAAGAAAACGCGATGCCCACGAGCGTGGCAATCACGATTGGCTGGCGTAGCACCTCCAGCCAGTGGGCACGACGATCCATGAGCCAGGTTCCCAGGGTGAAGTGCAAGCCGTTCTCGACGATGAAAACCACCACTGCAGCAGGAAGCGCTGCCTCGCCGAAGGCGAATACTGCGAGCGGCAGGCCCATGTTGCCGGAATTGGTGAACATCATCGGCGGCACGAAGGTCTTGGCCGGGATGCCCGCCAGTCGCGCCACCAGCCAGGCCAGCAATCCGGAGCCCAGCATAACCAAAGCCGCCCCGGCGGCGAGCGCGCCGTACTGGCCGATCTGGAAGTTCTTTCCGGAAAGCACGCTGAAGATCAGCGCCGGAAGCAACACCGCCATGTTGATCTGGTTCGCGGCCGTCAGGTCAATGCGGCGGAAACGGCCATACAAATAACCGATCCCGACGATCGCGAACACCGGGAAGACAATGGTGAAGATCCGAAGCAACATGAGGGCTGGCAGCTCGGCCGGCGATTGGGAACGCTATTGTATCGGTGCTGACGGGGCTGTAACCACGCATTCCTTGTCGACCAGTTGCATGGCGGGCACCATAGGGTGGAGCGCCATTTTTCTCCGTATCTATCGAGAGGAGGACCGACGGTGAAGAAAGCCCTTCCGCTTGCCCGCGTATACCAGTTGCTTGAGCCCGGGCCGGTGGTGCTGGTCACGACGTTCCGTCGAGGGCGGCCCAATATCATGACGCTGTCGTGGCTCACCATGATGGACTTCGAGCCGCCGCTAATCGGTTGCGTGCTGAGCAATCGTAATTTCAGCTTCGCGGCTCTCAAGGCGACGAAGGAATGTGCCATCAACATTCCGACGGCCAGGCTGGCGAAGCAGGTAGTGGGTTGCGGAAACACTTCGGGTCGCAAAGTAGACAAGTTCAAGGCGTTTCGCCTGACGCCTGTGCCGGCATCGAAAATCACCGCGCCGCTGGTCGCGGAGTGTTTCGCGAATCTCGAATGCCGCGTGGTGGATGCCAGCATGGCCAGCAAGTACAACTTCTTCGTGCTCGAGGTACTCAAGGCCTGGATCGACCCGGCGGAGAAGAATCCGCGCACCCTGCATCATCGTGGCCGCGGTGTCTTCATGGTCGCCGGCCGAACCATCAAGCTGCCATCGCGAATGAAGTGATGGGTACATGAATCGCTTCGTTCCTCAGGATCGTTTGACGAGTCTTCCCGCGCCTGAGCAGGGGCTCAGTGCAGCCGAGGCGGTGTCGCGTCGCGAGCAGTATGGCCTCAATATCATTGTCGAGGCCGTCGGTGCCAGTTGGTCCTCGGTGGCTCACGCCACGCTCAAGGACCCTATGCTGTGGTTCCTGCTCGCGACCAGCGTGCTGTTCGGTGTAGTTGGTGAATATACGGAGGCGGCGATCCTGCTTGTCGCGCTCATACCGTTTTTCGGTATGGACGCGTTTCTGCACCGGCGCACCCAGGCCTCGATTGCCGGACTGAGCAGCCGTCTCGCGGTCGAGGCGACCGTCGTTCGCGACGGGCAACCGCGAACAGTGCCCGTTTCCGAGGTCGTGCCGGGAGATCTGGTTGTGCTGGAGACGGGCCAGTTCTTCCCGGGCGATGGCGTCATTCTCGAAGCGGAACGTTTGCAGGTCGACGAGTCGGCACTAACAGGCGAGGCCTTCCCGGTCCGTAAGCGGCCATTGGACAATATTGCCCAGCTCACAGGTGGCGGCAGAATTGATGGCGTGCACTGGGGCCTTGCCGGCACTCGCGTGCTCACTGGAACCGCCCGCATGACCGTGCTCTTTACGGGACGCGAAACCGTCTACGGCGAGATCGCACGCTCCGCGATCCTGGGTTCGCACGAGCGGACTCCGCTGCAACGTGCCGTCGCGGAGCTGGTAAAGGTCCTGATTATTGCCGCATCGGTGATCTGTATCGCGTTAGCGTGGGTACGGTTGCGCCAAGGGCATGGACTCCTCGACGCCGTGCTCAGCGCCCTGACATTGGCGGTCGCGGCACTGCCGGAGGAGTTCCCGGTAGTGCTCACTTTCTTTCTCGGCGTTGGTGTGTACCGGCTCGCCAAGCGGCAGGCGCTGGTGCGGCGCGGGGTGGTGGTAGAGAACATCGGGCGAGTGTCCGCAATATGCTCCGACAAGACCGGGACCATTACGGAAGGGCGACTGCACCTGGCCCATCTGCTTGCGGCGCCCGAGGTATCCGAGCAGCGGTTGCTCGCGCTGGCGGCGGTCGCATCGCGCCACGAGACTAACGACCCGATAGATGCGGCGATCCTTGCTGCCGCACCTGCCATGGCGGCGTTCTCGGAGCTGACATGCTTTCCATTCACCGAAGATCGCAAACGGGAGACCGGCGTGGTCCATGAAGGCGAGACGCTCATGGCGGCGACGAAGGGAGCGCCCGAGGCGATCCTGAATCTCTGCGCGCTCAGAGGACCAGAGGGGAACAACTGGGCAGCCCAGACGCAGGAGTTTGCTGCCAGTGGGCACAAGGTCATCGCCTGTGCGTGGCGAGAACTGGATCCCCAAAAGTGGGCCGGCGGCGAGCCGGACCGCGGTTTTCGCCTGGCAGGACTCATTGCCTTCGAGGATCCGGTTCGCGATGGCGTGCCGGAGGCCCTGCAGCGCTGCCAACGCGCCAATATCCACGTGATCATGGTGACCGGGGATCACCCGGCAACGGCGACCGCCGTCGCGCGGGAAATCGGCCTCGGGAAGGGCACGCCGCGCGTCATTGAGGGCGACGAAATGATGGCGCGAATCGAACAGGAAGGCGGAACGTTCCTGCGTGATGTGGATGTCATCGCGCGCGCAGTTCCCGCACAGAAGCTCGGGCTGGTGCGTGCCCTGCAGGCCGAACGGGAGATTGTCGCTGTGACCGGCGACGGTGTTAACGACGTCCCCGCCCTGCAGGCGGCCGATATCGGAATTGCCATGGGAGAACGCGGCACGCGCAGCGCGCGCGAGGTATCCGCGATCGTTCTGCTGGACGACAATTTTCGCAGCATCGTGCAGGCCATCGCCGAGGGTCGACAGCTGTTTCGCAATTTGCAGCTCAGTTTCCAGTACCTGCTCATGATCCACCTACCGCTCGTTATCACGGCGGCCGTCATTCCCCTGGTCGGATATCCCCTGTTGTATCTCCCGATTCACATTGTGTGGCTTGAGATGATTATTCATCCGACCGCGCTGCTGGTGTTCCAGGATCTGCCGCCGGACGACCATCTCGTTCGCCGCAAACATGAACCGCGGCTTCGGTTCTTCGATCGCTGGCAATGGCTGTCGATTGTTCTGGTGGGCACGACCATTCTGGTCGTGGTGACTGCCAGCTACGTCAGGAGTCTCGGAGCCGGATACGAGGTCGAGCACGCTCGTGCCATGGCGCTTGTTGCGCTCACCGTCGCAAGTGCAGGAATCACAGCGTCACTCAGCAAGTTGCGCAGCCTCACGGCGAAGCTCATCGTCGGTCTAACCATCCTGGTGTCCGTGGTGCTGGTGCAGGTGCCCGGTTTGGCAGCGTTGTTGCACCTCAAACCATTGCATCTCGACGACTGGGCGATCGCCGTCGCGGGCGGGCTCCTGGCGGCGGTAATTCCCGTCGTGCAGAGGCAGTTTGAAAACCGGCACTTGCCGCGTCATCGTGCCCACCCCTAGGGGGCGGCGCACCACCGCCACGACCGACGGGTGTGTTACTGACGGAACCGTTAACGCCGGCTTTTCGCCAGTGTCTTGTGGCGGTAGCAATCGATGACATGGTCGTTCACCATCCCGATCGCCTGCATGTGCGCGTAAATGATCGTTGAGCCGACAAAGGTGAAGCCGCGCCGCTTCAGGTCTTTGCTCAGCGCATCCGATTCGGACGTACGCGCCGGAAGTTGCTTCATGTGCTTCCAGCGGTTCTGGATCGGCTTCCCGCCGACGAAGCGCCAGACGTATTTGTCGAAGCTGCCGAACTCGTCCTGGACGGCAAGGAAGGCGCGCGCGTTCTTCGCTGCGCTCTCGATTTTCAGGCGGTTGCGCACGATGCCGGGATTCTTCATGAGGTGCGCAAACTCGCGCTTGCCGTAGCGCGCGACGCGTGCCGCGTCGAAATCGGCGAACGCCTCGCGATAGCCCTCGCGCTTTCGCAGGATCGTGATCCAGGAAAGCCCGGCCTGCGCGCCTTCAAGGATCAGGAACTCGAAGTGCTTGTGGTCATCGTGTACCGGAACGCCCCATTCCTCGTCGTGATACTGCACATACAGCGGATCGGTTCCGCACCACGCGCAGCGCGGCTTCATGGCATCGGCAACCCGCACCCGGAGCTCGGTCTTCAATGCAAGCGGCAGTCGGTTCCAGTCGATGCCACGCAGCGCGCCCTCGATGGCGTACACCAGATTGAGAGAGGCGTTATAACCCTGATTCTTGAGCAGCCGGTAAGCGCTCACCGAGCCGAGTTTCTCGAGATCGCGCTGCGTATGGACGCCGATGGCGTTCAGCCACTGCTCGGATTTCGGCCCGAGGTTGGCGAGGCGGGGAAAGTTCGAGACGCGGCGCGCGGCGGACACGCTAGTAAACCTCGAAGGTGAGCGACGCCCAGAAGCTGCGCCAGTCGTGCCGCGCGTAGAACGGCGTACGCACCATGTGCACGGAGGTTGCGAGCCATATACCCTTGGCCGGCAACCGTACCACGACGCGCCCCTGCTTGTCGGTGCGCACTTTGATTTTCTCCACGGGTTTGTCCTTACGGAACAGTATCACCAGCGAGTCTTCGAGCGGCTCACCGTGATAGAGCAGTCGTGCGCTGAATTCTCCCGGTCCATAGGGGATGGTGTCGGCCACGAACTCCATCACGAGCCCCATCGCCCGGTCGGGCGCGATGTCGGAAGTGCCGGGCGTGACGAGCAGCGCCTTGGCGTGGCGCGTGTAGATCTCCTTGATGTTGCCACGCTCGCGGTGCTTCGAAGCGAGCTCGATATGTCGTTCCAGCCCTTCCTTTACTAGGTACCTTTCGAACTCATCATAGGAATCGAATTTGACGTCGTACTCTTGGCTCTCGTAGGCAATTACCGACAAACCCACGGTCGGCACGAACGAACCCGCCGGGTCGTCTCCGGTGGTGGCCTGCACGGGCTCGATGCCGCGCGCAGTCGCCACCACGTAGCGCTCAATGACTTCGGGAATGTACGGCACAGGCTCGCCGGTGAAATCCTGGCCGACGAAAAGCCGGATTGGCACGCTCACCCCGGCCTTCGGGCGGAAGTGCTCAGGCTCGATCCAGAAGTCATGCGCCGCTGACTGCGTGGAGAATAATGCCAGCCAGAGCAGGGCAAGGAATTTACGCGTAGACTGTCGCACGCCGTAGGACCGCCGCGGGGTTGAATGCGGCGTGCAGGATAACAGCGGGTTGCCGAACCCGACAACACAGGAATTTCCCGAACCGATGAACGCGTGGTTTCACTCCATCCGTTGGCGTGCGGCAGCGGTCGTCCTGTTGTTTGCGCTTGTTCCTGCCGCCGGCGCGCATGAAATCCGCCCGGCTATTGCCGACGTAACTTTCGCCGACGACGGCAGCTACCGCGTGGTGCTAAACGTCAATCTCGAAGCGGTGCTTGCCGGCATCGGCCCCGCGCATGCGGACACCAACGAGTCGCCCAATGCGCAGCGCTACAACGGTCTGCGCGCGCTGGCGCCGGCCGCGCTCGAAGTCGAGGTGCGCAAGCACCTGCCGGTTTACCTGAAGGGCATCACGCTCGAATTCGACGGCGCACGCAGCGAGCCGGAAGTCTGCGATCTCAGGATTCCGCCGGTCGGCGATCAGGCCCGCGCGCGGCTCAGCACCCTCGGCCTGTGCGGGCCGGTGCCGAACGGGGCCCACGCATTCCGCTGGGCCTACGCGGCGGAATTCGGCCAAAGCATCGTGCGCCTGCCGGCGGTCGGTAGCGGCGAGCGGGTGGCACTGTGGTTGAAGGACGGTCGCAAGAGTGATGCCTACGTCATTGGCGTTGGCATCGCGCGGCCGACGCGCCTGGCGATCATCGGGCAGTACATTGGTCTTGGTTTCACGCACATCCTGCCGCTTGGCGTGGACCACATTCTGTTCGTGCTCGGACTGTTCCTGTTGAGCCTGCATTGGCGGCCGTTACTGATCCAGGTCACGGCCTTCACGGTGGCGCACACTATCACGTTGGCGTTGTCGGTGTACGGACTGGTCTCGTTGTCGCCGGCTATTGTCGAGCCGCTGATCGCGGCCTCGATCGTCTACGTTGCGGTGGAGAACATCATCACGCCGCGCTTGCACGCGTGGCGGCCAGTCGTGGTGTTCGGCTTCGGCTTGCTGCACGGCATGGGGTTTGCCGGCGTGTTGCAGGAAGTGGGACTGCCCCGCTCGGAGTTTCTCACGGGGCTGTTGAGCTTCAACGTCGGGGTTGAGCTCGGCCAGCTGGCGGTGATTGCGCTGGCCTATCTGACGGTCGGCTACTGGTTCAAGGACCGGCCGTGGTACCGAAGCCGGGTGGTGATTCCGGCTTCGGCCGCGATTGCGCTTACCGGCCTTTATTGGACCATTGAGCGGACGCTCGGTTGAGCTCCGCGTTCAGTACCTCGACCGGCATTTCCGGATAGCTGCGGCCGCTGGTGCGTCGCTCGAGGCGCCGGCGCTCGAGGCCGGTCCAGTGCATGCGTGCTTTGCGGCGCTCGAGCCGCCCGCGTTCCACGCACTCGCGCACGCGAATCAGGCGCCCGCGTAGCGGCGCGTAGTGGAGCGCTTCGATCGCCTCGCGTGCGGCGGACTCCGGTTCCATGTGCACGTGCCCGTATCCGAGCGTCCGGCCGCTGGAAGTGTTCTTGTTGACCAGCGTCTTCACGATCGTGCCAAAGCCTGCGAACAGGCGGCGCAGATCTTCCTGGCTGACGTTGGCGGCGAGGTTCCCGACAAAGATATTCATGCGCTGCTCCTTGCTGACGAAGGTTGGGATTCTGCTGACGTCTGTTCGCGGCTGACAAGCCACCGTTCGTCGGCGGTTTGCGAACAAGCAGTTAGCGCAATTCGGGTCGTGCCGAGCGTGCTCAATCGGCCAACATTTGAAACGCGGTGTTGGCACGCGGATTGCGTGAAGGCAAAAGCTTCGCGAGTGACGCCACCACTCGTTGCCCGGTGGCGCGGTAACCGGTGAGTTTGCCGCCGTAGACGCTGAGGAGCCGCGGGTGTTCCGGCGCGCAATACAGCACCGTCTCGCGCCGGCGGTGAAAATGCGCACCCTCGCCCTGTGGCAGTACGCGCAGTCCGGCCCAGCTTTCCAGCACCTCATCTGGCCGCCGGCCGAAGTAATGGCGATAGGTCGCGCGCAGATAGTCAATTTCCGCCTCGAGCGGCGCCACGGCGGCGGGATCGCCGTGATAGGCGGTCTCGGTGGTTCCCACCAGGGTTTTGTCCTGCCACGGCATCACAAACACCGCGCGACGGTCGGTTGGCGCCTCGACGTAGTAGATGCCCTGCGCGACCGTGCTCGGCAGCACGATATGCGTGCCTTGCACCAATTCCACCGCCTGTGGAGGTGGCGCCGGGGAAATGTGTTTGAGTGTCTCATTTGCCCAGGCACCGGTTGCGTTCACCAGCGCGCCGGCGCTGCAGGTCTGCTCCTCGCCATCGGCAAGGTAACGTATTGAGTAGCCGTCGTCGGCGCGTTCGGCACCGAGAAATTCCGCCGGGCAGGCACGCTCGGCGCCGAGCGCCTGCGCCGAGCGCCACACCGCCTCGGTGAGCAGGGCATCATCCGTCTGTGCGTCGTAGTAGCGGAACACCGCCTCCAGCCCTTCCGTGCGCAGGCCATCGAGGAAGCTCCATTGCCCGCGTGGCACGGTGATGAAGCGGTTGTCCACGCCGAGGCTCCCAAGCAGTGCGTAAAGCGAGAGTCCGGCGCGGATCTGCCACGGTCGCCGGCGCGTGCTGACATACACCGGAATGTAGAACGGCACGAGGCGCACCAGGTGCGGCGCGATGCGCAGCAGCGTCGCGCGCTCGCGCAACGACTCGCGCACCAGCCCAAACTGCGCGGTCTCGAGATAGCGCAGGCCGCCGTGGATCAGCTTGCTGGAGCGGCGCGAGGTGTGCGCGGCAATGGCGTCGCGCTCGATGAGCAGCACGCTGTAGCCGGCCGCCGCCGCGGCCTGCGCGACGCCCACGCCATGGATGCCGCCGCCGATGACAACGATGTCGAACTGCGGGCTCACGGTGCGGTAAGACGCTCGAGTTCCGTTTGCAGTTCGCCGATCGCGTAGGTTTCGATCAGTTCGACGCCGCGGCGCCCCAGCCTGAGGGCGAGCGCAGCATCAGTGACCTCGAACACCGCGAGCCTGGCGTTGGCGAAGCGCAGCTTGCCAAAGCGCGGCAGTCCCTCGCTGTCGCAGAACAGGTATTCCGGATTGATCTGGCGCACCATCGCCAGGTTGCGGTCGCGCCAGCGGTCGACGACTACCCCGATCGCCGGCCAGCTCTGCTGGCGGGCGTGTATCAGCGTTTCGAGAGAATAGGAAATCAGCACGCACTGGCGCAGCACCGGGCGCAGCTCGCGCAACATGCGCGACAGCACTACGCTGTTGCCGAAGCGCTCCACCGCGATGCGCTTTACCTCCACGAACGCGGTGGCCTTCGGATAGCGCGCGAGCAGCGCGGCGAACGCCGTGAGTGTGGCAATCGGCTCCTGCGCGAACTTGTAGCCGAAGCGCCCCAAGTCGAACGCGCGAAACTCGCCAAGCTGTTCGGCGGTGTAGTCGTGGATCGAGCCTTGCTGATTGCTGATGCGCTCCAGCGTGCGGTCGTGGTACAGCACCGGCACCTGGTCGCTCGTCAACTGCACGTCCACTTCCACGTAGCGCGCGCCCGCCACGATGGCGGCCTCGATGCCGACCAGCGTGTTCTCCGGATAGTGCAGCGTGTAACCGCGGTGCGCGACCAGCGCGGGAATTTTCATAGCTTCAACTGTAGCATCCGGGTCCGGCGGGCGAGGCCGCGCGCGGCGGCGCTCACGCGCCCCCAGTGTTAGACTGGGCCCCGAAGAGAACCCGAAGTGGAGACAGACATGTCCGGCCTCACGATTTTTTCGCTCATTCTCGGCGTCATCGGCTTCTTGTTCATCGTCGCGGCGCTGGTGGCACTCGCGCGCAAGAAGCCGCTACGCACGTTTTCCCATCTTGTCATCGCGATGCTCTGTCTCGCAGTCGCCGGCCTGTTTTCCATGATCGGTGTCGCTATCCAGGGGTACCACGCCTTCACGCAGGAAACCCTGGCTGCCACCGTGCAGGTCGAGCCGCTCGGCGAGCAGCGCTTTCGGGCACGCGTGCGCCTGCCGGACGGGCGCGAGGTGGTGCACGAGCTGGCCGGCGATGAGCTTTACATCGATGCGCACATCCTCAAATGGAAGCCGATCGGGAATTTCTTCGGCTTGCATACGGCCTACGAGCTGGACCGCATTGCCGGGCGCTACACCAATGTGCAGGAGGAGAAGGCCAAGACCCGGACCGTGCAGGCGCTCGGCGAGGACAAGCCTGTCGACATGTTCACGCTGCGCAAGCGCTACGTCATGCTCGCGCCGTTGCTCGATGCCGAATACGGCTCGGCGAGCTTCGTGCCAGCGAACGGCGGCAAGACCTACGAGGTGCGCGTTTCCACGACTGGCCTCCTGATCCGCGAGGCGCCAGCCGCGCAATAGCCGCCGTCAGCCGGCCGCCGCGCGGCGCACTGCTTCCTCGAGTTTTGCCTCGTCGATCGGGAACGGCAGGGTGGCATGCAGCGCGAAGCGCGAGGTCACGCGCGGCAACTGGTGCTCGAACTCCTTCTCGTAGAACACGATCAGCTTCGTGTCCGGCAGTCTCTGCATGGTGGCGAGCAGCGATTCGAGCGAACTCGTGCGGTCGCGGAAATCCGACTGGTAGTTGAACTCCGCGACGATCACGTCCGGCTTTATCGTGCGCAGCGCGGTGATGGCCTTGCGCACCGAGTTGATCGTCTCGACCTTGAAGCCCGCGCGCTCGTAGATCGCCCGAAAGTCCGGATAACCCCCGAGCTCGACAATCGAGAGCAGCGTTTTCGCTGGCGCGGCCATCGGCGGAGTCAGCCCAACTAGAGCTTCGCCACGTGCTCGGCCATGCGCTCGCGCATCTTGGCGTCCGGCAGGCGTCCGCGCGCGCCACCGAGGTTATCGAGCGCGTGTTTCGGATTGCTGGTGGCCGGGATCGCGCAGGTCACCGCCGGGTGCGAGAGGATGAACTTGAGGAAGAACTGCGCCCACGACGCGCAGTCGATCTCCCTGGCCCACGCCGGCAGTTGCTTGCCGCGCACATGGTCGAACAGGTCCGAGCCCATGAACGGCCGGTTCACCAGCACCGCGATGCGCCGCTCCCTGGCGAGCGGCAGCAGGCGCTGTTCCGCCTCGCGCCGGATAATGTTGTAGTTGAACTGCACGAAGTCGATCTCCGCGCGCGCCATCACGTCTTCCAGTTCGTCATAGGCGCTCTCGGTGTAGTGGGTGATGCCGACGTAGCGCACCTTCCCGGCCTTCTTCCACTCGGCCAGCGTGTCGAGGTGCGTCTCCCAATCCATCAGGTTGTGCACCTGCATGAGNNGCCCGTACATGGGAGAGGAATCGATGACGCGCGCGCCGGCGGCGGCGAAGAGCTTCAGCACCTCGCGTGGCCCAGAGCGCTCGGCCTCGGCGGTGCCGACATCGAACGTGCGCCACGTCCCGAGCCCGATGGCCGGGATGCGCTCGCCACTCTTGGGGATCGTCCGCTCAACCAACGGTCTTGGCGACAACGCGCCTTCCGCCGCGCTGGCTCCCGCCAGTCCCAGGCCCGCTGCCGCCAGCCCGCGCAGCACGTCGCGACGGGAGATTCCGTGGGAAGTGACAGAATTCATTCGTGCAGGATACCGGAGTAGGGTCGGCGCTCAAGCCGGAGCCGAAGAGCCTCTCGGATATCTTAAGATTACTTAATCCAAATATTGGATCGGTAGTCTATATTGATCGGCCACGCTGCTAGCAGCATTTTTTGCGCATCGACATCCACAAGAAGGGAGGAAAGAGGTAATCGGAAATTGTGTATTCACCCACCAACTTCGAATGATTGAGGAGACTTTAAGAAGATGAAACTCAAAACAGGCATCACAATCCTGGGTACTGCTGCTATCGTCACCCTCTCCGCAACTGTATTTGCCGATGGACTTCCCCAAGATGGCAACCGCTACTATAGCCTTCCCCGTGTCTACAAGTCTGAGATCAGTGTGTCCGATGCCTATCTGGCGATGGAGCACAGCAAGGGCTACACGAATGTTTCCAACGAGCCGAAGCCGGTACTGATCGACGTCCGCTCTCTGCGTGAATACGCGTCCGGGCACCCGGAAGATGCCTACAACGTACCTTATCCCACCGTTAGTGGCCTCGGCGGTGATGCGCCTCAGACCCCAGAAAAACTCTACTGGGAGATCTACAGGATTGTCGGCGGCAGAATGGACACGCCTATCATGACCTTGTGCCGCACCGGCCATCGTAGCGTTTTGGCCGGCAATATACTGGCCGATCCGCATTCTTATGGAATCAACGGAGACCCATTCACCAATGTGCGAAACATCTGGGAAGGTTTCGTAGGACAGCCCAAGTATGCCTTCAGGACAGGTTCGGACTCACTCGAACTCTTTCTCGACAGCAGTAATGTTCCCCATGGGTACCAGCTCGATTTGAACAATGATGGTGTGATCAATCCGGATACCGCTGACGTCTACACTCAGACCAAGGATGCCAATCCCGACAAGGATGGCTGGCGCAACTTCGCGGGCCTGCCCTGGACCGCGCAGGTTCAGAAGCCGCTAGCCTATGAGCGTAACCTGACCTGGTACTCCATGCTGAATCTGACCCCTGTGCAATAGTCTGCGCATCACTAATGGCCTGACGGGAGAATCAGGCCATTAGTGGGAAAGTGACTGAGCCCTGTCTTGCAAGACAGGGCTTTTTTTTGTGAGAGTTCTATTGGCCGTTATACGATCGGGCATGGCCGACCCAAAGCGAAGATTCACAAGCTGCCCGCTATCGGTCCGTATATTGTGGCGATGTTATACGGACTGGATGCCGGCAAATCGGGGACAGAACAACCGATTGGGCGAGCCGGACAGCTAGTCTCTGAATCGGGGTCAGAGCACGGTTTCCGATAAGATTAAGTCGAACTTTGTTCTCTCTTGCTCCGGTTCGATTTCGGAAAGGAGTCAATCATGGCTGATCTGAAGATTCGGGTGTTCAAGGGTGGTGCGGCGCAGCCGGAAACGACTGTCACCATTCCTGGCGGCGTTCTCAAGGTCGCATCCAAGCTGATTCCGAAGGTGGCGGCTGATGCACTTCGCGAGAAGGGGATCGATCTCGACGAGATCGTCAGGCTCTCGTCAAATCCCGAGGTGAAGGGAACGCTTGTCGAGGTCCAGGATCACGGCAAGAACGAGAAAGTTGTGATTTCACTCGAGTAACAGGAACGCTTGTCGAACAAGCGGCTCGACCCGGTCGTCGCTCGGCCGGCAGCAAATCAGGCGCGTCGTTAACCGCGAAGCCGGCGTCAGCAGGCAAATCGGACCAGCATCCGGGAAACCTTTTCTCTGGCCCCGGTTCACTATGGCGAGGATGACTAAACCTTCGTCAAACCAGCGGCAGCAGTACATCGCGCTCGCCGTCTTGTCTCTTGGCACTGCCGCGGCCACGGGGATCCTGTGGCCCTCGCGCGGCGATTACTTTCGCCCGTACTTCGGGAGCATCAATCCGCTGCTCGCGATCGCGCTGGTGATCGTGGCCGGATTTGTCTCTCTTGGTTTTCTGCAATCACGCGGCTGGTTCGAGATCTATGCGAAGAAGAAGGCCGGGAAAGGGCTAGCCTTTGTTGCGACGGTCGCGACATTGCTTGCCATCCCGGTGATTCTGGTCGATCTCACTCTGGGTTTTCCTCGCGACCTTAATGTTCCGGCGCCCCAGTCCCTGTTGTTCTATCCGGCGATGGCTCTTGTGGCGGAGATCGTCTTTCACGCGGTCCCTTTGGGGGTATTGCTGACCGCCCTGGGCCCGATTTCCAGAAAGCTGAACCCCGAACGGATGGTTTGGCTTTGTATCCTGCCGGTTGCATTGCTGGAGCCGGGCTTTCAGCTCGGCGCGGTGTTTTCGGGGAAGCCGCTCGCGTGGCTGGATGCCTATGTCGGCCTGCATGTATTCGTGATCAATGTCCTGCAGCTGTACGTCTTCCGGCGCTATGACTTTGTATCAATGATCTCTCTCCGTCTTGTCTACTACCTCCATTGGCATATCCTATGGGGCTATTTGCGACTGCAGTTGTTGTTCTGACGCGCGCGCCATCGGGGCGCGAAACCATGAAGTTCGTCAACAACCGGGATACGGAGGCGCGGCATGGCACATGACGTCGATCTGCTGATATCAGGCGGCAAGGTGGTGGATGGAACGGGCGCCGAACCGGTCGAGGCTGACATCGCCATCACGGGTGGCCGGATCGTTGCAGTCGGGAAACTGGGCCAGCGCGCGCAGGAAGTAATCGACGCGAAGGGCAAGATCGTCACGCCGGGCTTCGTCGACATCCACACCCACTATGACGGGCAGGTCACCTGGGAAAACCGCCTCGTGCCTTCATCATCGCACGGCGTCACGACCGTCGTGATGGGAAACTGCGGCGTGGGTTTTGCGCCGTGCCGGCCGGATCAGCGCGAGATGCTGATTCGCCTGATGGAAGGCGTTGAGGACATACCCCATCCCGTTCTGGTCGACGGACTGCCGTGGACCTGGGAAACCTATCCGCAGTATCTCGACTTCCTCNNCGCTCCAGCGACGGCAAGTCCACGCCGAGCTTCGAGGCCGCCGACAAGGAGCTGTTGGCGCTGGCGGGCGCGCTGAAGGACTCCGGCAAGGGCGCGATGCAGATGATCACCGACTTCGACGATCCGGAGCGGACTTTGGCCCTGCTGCGCCAGCTGGTCGCCACCTCGGGTCGGCCGCTGTCCGTGTCGCTGCTCGAGGGAACCTACGGCCCGATGACGTTGCGCTGGCGTGACGTGCTCGACTGGGCGGCGAATGCCACCGATGCGGGGCTGCCGATCAAGGCGCAGGTGCTGAGCCGCGCGATCGGGGTGATGCTCGGTCATGAGCTGACGCTCAATCCTTTCTACACCTGCGAGACCTATATCAAGCTTGCAGACCTTCCGTTTGAGAAGCGGATCCAGGAATTGCGCCGGCCGGAGGTGCGCGCCCGGATTCTCGCGGAAGCCGCCGATCCCGATCCGAAGATCGTGCTGGGTCGGCTGGCGCGCGAATTCAATCACATGTTCCTGCTTGGTGAGCCGCCTGATTACGAACAGCCGCTGGAGCAGAGCATCGCCGCCCGCGCAAGGCGCCAGGGAGTCTCTCCCGAGGAGCTCGCCTACGACCTCATGCTCGAGCGCGGCGGCCGCAACAACCTGTACGTGACGCTGTGCAACTACGAATACGGCTCGCTCAATTCATCGCTCGACATGATGCGGCATCCGGGTGCGGTGCTCGGGCTCGGCGATGGCGGCGCGCATTGCGGGACGATCTGCGACGGAAGCTATCCGACCTTCATGCTTACCTATTGGGTACGCGACCGCTCGCGTGGCGAGCGATTGCCGTTGCCGGACGTCGTGAAGTGGCTCAGCCATGACACCGCGCGAGCGGTCGGTCTCGGCGACCGGGGACTCATCCGTCCCGGCTACAAGGCCGACCTGAACGTGCTCGACCTCGATCAACTTCAGCTTCATGCGCCCGAGGTCGCGCACGACCTGCCAAGCGGTGGACGGCGCCTCGTCCAGCGCGCGGACGGATACGCAGCGACAATCGTGAACGGCGCAGTTGTTTACCGTGACGGCGCACCGACCGGAGCGTTGTCGGGCCGCCTGGTGCGGGGGCCGCAGGCGGCGCCCGTTTCCTAGGCGGCGGGTTCGGTTTCCGCGCGCTGCTTCTGCGCCCGCCCGAGCCACACTGCGAGCGCCATCCATGCCAGGCATAGCGGCACGGCCGCGGCCGCGATGCCGGCAGTGCCGAGGCCGAGCGCGCCGAGCCCGGCGAACAGCCAGCCGGCAATCGCATCGCCACCGCGATACACCACGGTGTCGATGAAGTTCTTCGCCTTGTACTTGGTTTCGCGGTCCACCACCGTGAACAGCATCTCGCGCGCCGGGCGGGTAATGGCGTAATCGCCCGCGCGCCGCACGACCTGAAAGCCGATCAGCACCGCGAGCCCCGGCAGGGCGGCGAGTAGTGCGAAGCCCGCAGTCGCAATGACCGGCATGGCAGAAAGTGTTGGCGTGACACCAAAGCGCGTGAGCAGCCTTCCGGTAATGAAGATCTGCGTGAGGATAGTGAGCGTGTTCACGGCAAGATCGATCTTCGCGAATAGCACGGTGCGCGCCGCGGAATCGCTCAGCGCGCCCTTCACGATGTGCGCCTGCTCGAAGTACACGAAAGTGGCGAGCGTGGTGAAAATCCAGATGAAAGCGGCAACGGCCAGCAGGTAGTGCGAACGCAGCGTGAGCGTGAGTCCGGCCCAGATCGATCCGCCCAAAGCGCCTTCGGTCGACTTGGCGTGTGTTGAGGCAGGTTGCCGCTCCGCCCAGCGGTTAAGCCACAGCACGCAACCAAGCGCACAGGCGAGGATCGCGCCTGAAACCGGCAACAGGTTCACGGGGCCGAGCGAACCGACGAGCTGCGTCGTGAGCAGCGGGCCAGTGACGGCGCCCGTCGTACCGCCGGCGGCGATGAATCCGAATAGCCGCTTGCCCTGTTCGGAGCGGAAGATGTCCACCATGAAGCTCCAGAACACCGACACCACGAACAGGTTGAAGACACTGAGCCAGATGAAGAACGCGCGCGCCGTGGAGGCGTGCGCGGTGCTGTCCTGAAACAAGACCCAGAAGATACCGATATTAATGATGAAGAAGCCGTACACGGCGGGCACCAGCGTGCGGCGCGGCAGGCGCGCGGCCGCCGCGCCGAACAGCGGGACCGCCACCAGCATGGCGATGAAGGTGCCGGTGAACAACCACGGCAGGTTCTTTACGCCGCCTACGATGCCCATCTCGTCGCGCAGCGGCCGCAGGATGTAGTAGCCGCACAGCAGGAAGAAGAAATAGAGGAAGGCTGCCAACATCGCCCCGGCCTCGGCGCGCTCGACGCGCACCGCGCGCCGAAGCCAGCGCAGCCAGGCGGGCGGGTTGTCGTCGGGCGTGGTGGTGCTGTTACTCAAGCCGCCCTCGCCCCGGTGGTCGCCGGCAAGCCGCGCTTGCGCGGCACCCGTTCAGGGTTCCAGGCCTCAATGGACCAGCGCCAGAAACTTTCGACATCGCCCTCGCGCACCTCCGGCGGCGGTGTGTGGCCGAGAAAGACTGCCGCCGCGAATAGCGCGGGCAGCGGATCGATCCGATCCACTGGCGCGGCGTAGGTCTGCTTGGAGAGTTTCTCGCCGCGCTCATTCAGTACTACCGGCAGATGGGCATAGTCCGGCGTCGGCAAGCCGAGTAGTTGTTGAAGGTGAATCTGGCGCGGCGTGGATTCCAGCAGGTCCGCGCCGCGCACGACCTCGGTGATTCCCTGCGCGGCGTCGTCGACCGCGACGGCGAGCTGGTAGGCGAACAACCCATCGGCCCGGCGCACCACGAAGTCGCCAAAGTCGCGCGCGATGTCGCGCTCGACCACGCCCTGCCAGCGGTCCTCGAAGTGGATGTGTGCGCCTTCGGTGCGCACACGCCAGGCACGCACGCCGCTCGCATTGATAGGCGTGCGTCTGCAGGTGCCCGGGTACACCGGACCCTCGATCCCGGCGCTGCTGGAATCGGCGATTTCCTTGCGGCTGCACACGCAGCCATAGAGCGTGTTGGCGTGGTCAAGTTGATTGAGCGCGTCGCGGTAGGCCTCGCTGCGGGTGCGCTGGTAGAGCAACTCGTCATCCCATTCGAACCCGAAGGCCTCGAGCGTGCGCAGGATGTCGTCTGCCGCGCCCTTCACTTCGCGTGGCGGATCGATGTCTTCCATCCGCACCAGCCACTCGCCGCCCTGCGAGCGCGCTTGCAGATAGCTGCCGACAGCCGCCACCAGCGAGCCGAAGTGCAACGGCCCGGTGGGCGAGGGCGCGAAACGGCCGCGGTACATCGCGTTGCTAGCTGAGTGCTGCCACGCCCGCGCGTGCGATCTGTCCATCCTCGCCGGGCTTGACGCCACTCACGCCAACACCGCCAACGATTGCGCCATTGACCACGACCGGCTCACCGCCTTCAGAGGGAAGCAGGCCGGGAAGCCCGAGCACCGCGGTGCGTCCGCCGTGCAGCGTGTCGTCCCAGATCTTGGTGGAACGCTTGTAGGCGACCGCGCTGCGCGCCTTGGCGATGGCGACTTCCACGCTGCCGAACTGGGCGTTGTCGAGCCGCGCGAGCGCAATCAGGTTGCCGCCTGCATCACACACCGCGATGACGACCGGCCACTGGTGCTTGAGTGCTTCGGCCTCGGCGGCGGCAATTGCCTTGCGCGCGCCCGCCAGCGTCAGTAGAGATTGTTGGGTGAAATTGTCGCCTTGCGCCATGGCAGTCTCCGCCGGGATGAAAGGTGACCATCATACTGCCCACCCCGGCGGCTGCCGAGTGCCCGCTATATCCGCACGCGCACGCGATAACGCAGCGTGCTGGAGCTCTCCGCCGGCACGGTGATGCGCCAGCGGGCGGTGCCGGCTGCGGCCTTCTCGTGCTTGTGGGTTTCTTCCAGCATTCTCCAGTCGGCCGGCACCGGCTCCTGCACGGTGACCGTGACCGGTTCGCTCTTGGCGTTTTTCAGCACGATTTCGTAGGCGCTCTCGTATTCGTAGAGGCGCTTGTCGCCGGTGTCGCGGCGCCGAAAGTCGGTCTGCTTCTTGTCGGCGGTAACGTCGAACGCCTGGCCGAGCTTGAGACGGACCTTCTCGTGCTTCGGCGTGTGGTCGATGCGATCCTCGCCAATGAACTGGGCATTGCCAGCGCGGTCCTTCTTGTACACGCGCACGATTCCTTTCGGCAGCGGCATGCCGAGGTTGGCCGCCGGATCGTTCTTGAACTCCACGTACACGTCGAGCTTCATCTTCTGGCCGAGATTGCCAACGCTCGACCGGTAGTAGTAGTCGTTGCCCGAAAGCAGCAGTTCTTTGCTCACTGGCACGCGGCTCGCCGCGAGCAGCGCGACCTGCTTGGTCTGACTTTCGGCAATCGTGGTCGGACGCCCGAGCGTGTAGAGGTGGTACTCGAACAATGATTCCTGTGCCATCGCCGACGCAGGCGCTTCCGCGGCCAGGGCGCGTCCGTGCTTGGCGGCGTAGCGCAGCTCATCGCGTATACGGTTTACATCTCCCGCAACCAGTTGCAGTTTGGCGTTGCGATAACTCGCGCCGCTCTGGTTGGTGAGCGTTACCCAGCCATTCAGATCGAGCGCCTTGTCGTCGCCATTCAGTTCCGCCACGTAGTCCGCCTGCCACGACAGCCCCCCGGTGAGATAGGAAAGCTCCATCTGCTGCGCGCCGGCGTGGCGATTTTCGAGACTCATCACCAGAGTCGGGCGGTCACGCAGGTTGTCCGGCACCTTGTCGTAGACGATCCGGCCCGGGATGCCGGTCTCGATGCGATCGCCGATCTTGAGCACTACGCCCTGCGCGGCTGCGAGCACCTCGGCTTCCTCGATGGTTTCAATCCCCGTTTTGGGATTGGTGCGCACCACACGCACCTTTCGCCCGACGTATTTCTCGAGAAGCTTGGCCGGCGTGAGCAGATCGAAGTCGAAATTCTGCTCGATCAGCGTGAGTGCTCGCGCATCGGTAACGCTGCGAAGCTGCGCGGTCTCGGGACGCATGCGAGCGCTCACTTCGCGCAGCGCCAGGCGCTGCTGACCCTCACCTAGCGTCACACGCCGCAACTCCTTTACCAGCGCGAGGTCCTGGTTGTAGATGGTGACGGCAACCGCTCCCTGGTCGGCGGCGGTACTGCGCAGTTCCGGAGGCAGGGCACTGGCCGCGACACCCCCCAAGGCGACGTTAATTACCGCCATTAAGGCAGCAGCGGCGAGACGAACAGAAAATTGATATGGCATGACAGGCTCCTTCTTCTTAAATGTGCTGGATACGGTCGGGTAGACCGCTTGCTGGTATCAACGCAGCCGTCCGTCCGGTGGGGTTAACGGGTGTGTCGAGCGTGCGATGCCAGTGGTAGACTCGCCGCGTCATGAAGAGTAACCATGCGCCGCTCGCAACTGCCGAGCACGCCCCCCATCCCGTCCTGGCCGAGTACTACCGCAACGAAGGTGAGCGTCGGCGCTTCGTGCGCGACATCTTCGATCACACCGCGCAACACTACGACCACGTCGAGCGCATGCTCGCGTTCGGCAGCGGCTCCTGGTACCGGCGCAAGGCGCTCGAGCGCGCGGGACTCGCAAGAGGGATGGATGTGCTGGATGTGGCGGTCGGCACCGGGCTCGTCGCGCGCGAGGCGGTGCGCCTTAGCGGCGATGCCTCGCGGGTGATCGGGCTTGATCCCAGCCGCGGCATGCTCGCAGTGGCCAAACGCAACGTGCCGATTGCGCTGGTGCAGGCACCGGGCGAGCGGCTGCCAATGCCGAACGACCGATTCGATCTTCTCAGCATGGGTTTCGCGCTGCGGCATGCGAGCGATCTCGAAGTGCTGTTCCGCGAATATCTGCGCGTGCTCAAACCGGGCGGCAGGGTGTGCGTGCTGGAGATCACGCGCCCGCGCGGGCGCATCGGGCTCGCGATGCTGAGATTCTTCCTGAAGGGGGTGGTGCCGACGATGACGCGCCTGACCACGCACCAGGCCGAGATGGCACAGCTGATGCGCTACTACTGGGACACCATCGAGGCGTGCGTGCCGCCCGAAATAGTGTTACAGGCGCTGCGCAATGCCGGCTTCACCGATGTTCGCCGGCATGTCGAGCTCGGCACTTTCTCCGAGTACGTCGCGACGAAGCCGCCGGCGCGCTAGCGCCGCTTCAACATCCGGGTTTCGTAACGACGCTCGTTGTTCGGCAGGAGGTGCCGGATGATGTCGCCGGTGTGAATGCCGAAGGTCCCGCGTCGCCGATCCTCGAAGAACAGCCTCATGGTTTGCTCGATGACCGGAAAGGCGATCTCGTTCCAGGGAATGTCCTTCTCGTCGTAGAGGGCCACTTCCAGACTTTCCGGGCCGGGACCGAAATCGAGATCGAGCAGGTTGGCGCGGAACATCACGTACACCTGGTTGACGTGCGGCAGGTTGAACATGGTGTGCAGGTCGATGACCTCCACCCGTGCACCGGCTTCCTCCATGGTCTCGCGTAGCGCGCCCTCGATGGTGGTCTCCTCGTTTTCCATAAAGCCGGCCGGCAGCGTCCATAGTCCGTGGCGCGGTTCAATGGCGCGCTTACACAACAGAATCCTGTCCTCCCACTGCGGGATCGAGCCGACGACGACCTTGGGATTCTGGTAATGGATGGTGCCGCAGGTCGGGCATACGTAGCGTGGCAGGTGATCCCCTTCGGGGATTCGCAGCTCGACCGGTGTACCGCAGTGACTGCAGAAATTCATGGTTCAACAGGACTGAACGCGACAGGGAACATCATTATAACGCCGCCACAAGAGCAGCTGTGCCGCCGGACGATAAGCGTTACAAATCGAGCTCGGCCCAGAGACAGTGGTGATCCGAGGCCTGGTAGCGGTCCTTGGTTTCCTTGGTGATGTTGTCGAACGACGCCCATTTGGTGGGCGCGTAATAGCCGCGCCGCTCGACGTCCACGCGCGTCACCCGCCCGGCCAGCGCGGGCGAGAGCAGCAGATAGTCGATTTTTTCCGCGGCGGTGGCACGCTGAAAGGTGCCCGGAAAGCCGCTGTATTGGGGCAGGCCCATGGCGTCGCGCAGATCGGTCTGCTGCAACAGCGCATCGAGTGAGCCTCCCTGGGGATGATCATTCAGATCGCCGGCCACGATGACTTGATCGTGGTTCGTCCGCAGCGTCTGGTAGATTTCCTTTGCCCGGGCGGACTGCACGCGCCGCCGCTCGCCGGTGCGGTCGCTGCCCTTGCTGGCGAAGTGATTGGGCAGGATGACGAGCTCACGACCCTGGCCGATGTCGATGTAGTACTCGGGACAATCGCGGCTGAAGACGGTGCTCCCATCGGCCCGATCGGTGATGTGTGAGCGCATGCGCACGATAGGGTGGCGGCTCAGGATGCCGACGTCGATCCCGCGCGAGTCGTTGCCGTCGATCACCATGTTGTTGGGGTAGGGCGCCGCCCCGATCGCAGCGAGTTGCGGCATGAGCATTTGGTCGTGAAAGCGCTCGAGAGTCGGGCGGTTTTCAACCTCCACCAACACGATGATGTCCGGGTTCACCTCCGCGATCACGCGGGCGGTGTTGACGATGGCCGGATCGGCAATCGCCTCGTTCTTTAGCTCAAGCCAGCCGAGCCAGTCGCCGCGGCCATTCGCGACCACCCTCGGCGGCTTGCCCTTCGGGCGTTCGAGCAGGCGGCCGCGCAGCGAGCGCAATTCAAAGTAACGATGACTCGGGCGGGCCGCGGTCAGCTTGTGCTTGCTGAGCAACTTCAGGATTGCCTTCTTGTCCTGCGCTGAGTAAGTCTCGTGGTTCAGCAGGTTCGTGAGCTTGGCATAGTCATCGAGATACGGCTGGCCCTCGGACCAGCTCGCGAAGTTCATGACCTTGGGACGACGAAAGAGGTTCTCAACATTGAACGTCGCAATCCGTAGCTTCATGGCGGCTCCTTCCTGAACGCGCGTGGCTGAAGCGGACTATCCTAAACGCAGCGGTCGTAACGGCGCCGTGTCGGGGCGCATCGCTAGACAGCAGTGCCGCCATACGGCCGCGGAGCTCAGTGCCAGGGTTTCAGGAGAGAACCTGCAAGAGCTGGTTGACCACGGATCTTGCCCGTGCCGGAGAGGGAGCCGTCCCGCCAAGAACCCGCAAACCCCAGATATTGGACATGAGGAAGGTTGCGATGGCCTTGGGGTCCTTGTCCCGCGAGAGTTCTCCCCTGGCTTGGGCGGTTTCGAGCACGCGCCGGAACAGAGCCTCGATCGCATCGAAATGCCGGTTCACCCGTTTTTGTACGACCTTGTCTTGCCGGGCCAGCTCCAACACCGAGTTCACGAGCAGACAACTGCGCTTGGCTTTCGGGTCTGTCGCCTCGGCGGCGAGCTGGCGAAAGTACCGGCGTATGCCCTGCAGCGGTGAATCGGCCTCGGACAGGAGCTTCTCGATCCTGGCGGTACTGCGCTGCCCGTAGTAATCCAGCGTGGCCAAAAACAAATCCTGCTTGGACTCGAAGGCGGCGTAGAGACTGCCCGGTTTGAGATCCGTCGCCGAGACCAGGTCGGCCATGCTGGTGGCGCAAAAGCCATGATTCCAGAACGCCTCCATGGCCTTTTCCAGGACAACTTCTCGCTCGAACTGGGCCGGTCGCGCCATGGTGAATTCCTCTGAAGATTGGCCCATCGTAGCATTGTTGAGCAAACGTTCAAATTAGTTCTTGACGGGCCACCCGCTTTGGTCAATCATTGTTGAATGAGCGTTCCACAATAAACAGGAGTGAATCAGATGGGTGACCTGAAAGACAACATTGATGCCTACAATGCCCAGAAGAAGGCGAAAGTACCTGCCGAGATTCTGGCCACCATGGCCCAGGCCACCAACGACCTGAAGCACTCCGGTATTGAGGATCGTGCGCTAAAGACCGGTGATACCGTGCCCGATTTCGAGCTGCCTGATCAGCATGGCGAGCGGCGACGTTTGTCGGACTACCTTGCCAAGTCGCCGGTCGTGTTGAACGTCTACCGAGGCGGCTGGTGCCCTTACTGCAATATGGAGATGAAGGCGCTGCACGACGTACTGCCGGAAATCGAGGCGCGCGGGGCAAGGCTGGTCGGGCTATCGCCGGAAACGCCCGACCGGGCGATGGCCACCGCTGAACGCCACTCAATCAGGATCGACATACTAAGCGACGCCGGCAATCGGATCGCCGAACGGCTGGGGCTGGTGTTCGAGCTTCCGCAGGCGCTTCGTCCCGTCTATGAAAAGATTGGCATCGACATCCCTGCCTACAACGGCGATCAGAGTTTCAAATTGCCGGTGCCGGCGACTTATATCATCGGGCAGGACAGAAAGATTCTGTACCACTTCGTCAACGCCGATTACACGCAACGCCTGGAGCCGAGCGAGATCGTGGCAAGACTGGCGAGCCTCGTCGGACATGAAAAGCGGGCCGCCGGTGGCTGATTGGCGAGGGGCGCTGTAGCACTGAACGCGTCACTCAGCTAAGGAGGCGCTGGCGAGTCGTTCTGTCACACAGACCAGACCACGCGGCAGAGTCTCGTTAGCGCTATGGCCAGGATTAGCAAGGGAAAAGTGGTGGCCGGGGGCAGAATCGAACTGCCGACACTGCGATTTTCAGTCGCATGCTCTACCAACTGAGCTACCCGGCCGGGGACGCGGGATTATAGAGAAGCTCCGGGGGGTTGTACAAACCAGCGCGTTTGCCCTGAAAACAGCGATCCGGAAAAGCAAACGGCCCGGCGAAGCCGGGCCGCACGGGCCTGAAGCGACTACTTCTTGCGCTGCGGTGGCACGAAGCCGGAAGGGGCGTCAGAGCCCTCGCCGAAGAAGTACTTGTCCATCTCGCCCTCTATGAACTTGCGCGCCTTGGGATCGAGGGGGTTCAGGCGGTATTCGTTCATGAGCATGGTCTGGTGGTTGAGCCACTCGCGCCACGCTTCCTTCGAGACGTTCTCAAAGATTTTTTTTCCGAGCTCGCCCGGATAAGTCTGAAAATCGAGCCCCTCGGCCTCGCGACCGAGCTTGATGCACTTCACCATGCGCGCCATCAGATTTCCCCGACTGTAACTGTTGCAGTAGCTGTTTGACCGGTGCCGCCAGACCGCGGGCCGGTGGATTGCGTAGGTTATACCAGACGCACTCGGCTGTCTGCCCGCGCTCGCGGGTTGCCCCCAGCACGCGCACGGGAATCGGCGTGATGTCGAGATGAAAATGCGTGAAGCTGTGGCGACGCGTCGGCCATGCCTTGTTGGCCGTGACCCGCACGCCATAGGCCGCGGCGCAGTGCGCGCGGATGTCCCGCCCGCGGTACTCGGGAAAACTCCACAGGCCTCCCCAAACGCCCTTGGCAGGGCGTCGCACCAGCAGCACGCGATCGCGTCTATCCCGCAGCATCAGAAAACGCGTGCGCCGCACCGGTTGCGCGCGGCGCGCACCGCGCACCGGGAATGCCTCGGGTCGCCCGAGCCGCCGGGCGGCGCAGCCGGTGCGCACCGGGCAACGCGCGCAANNGCTCATTCACCCGTCCCTCGATGGCGTGGTATCGCGCGAGCACACGCTTGACGTTGCCATCGAGGATGGCATGCCGCTGGCCGTGGGCCAGCGCCAGAATGGCACCCGCCGTGGAGGGACCTATGCCCGGAAGATGGGCAACGTCTTCGAAGCGGCGCGGGAAGCGGCCGCCGTGCTCGCGCGCGACGATGCGGGCGGTGGCATGGAGGTTGCGCGCCCGAGCGTAGTACCCGAGACCGGTCCAGAGATGCAGCACGCTGTCGAGGCGCGCCGCCGCGAGCGTTTCAATATCGGGAAAACGCACAAGGAAGCGTTCGAAGTAGGGGACGACAGTCGCGACCTGCGTCTGCTGGAGCATGATTTCGGAAATCCAGACGGCATAAGGATCGCGACTGCGCTTCCACGGCAGCTGCTTGCGCCCGTGCCGGTCGTACCAGTCGAGCAACCGGCGGCTGAAGGCATCGCTCACGGCGACCGGCCCGCGTACGGCTCCTGGGCGTAGCGCTCAATGCGATCGGCGGTAGTCTCAAGCTCCGACAGCAGGCGAATTTTGAGTATCCACGGTCCAATCAGCGGCGGGATGAAGAAGCGCGGCACCAGCTCGGACTGGTAGCGTACCCGGGTGGTATCGCCTTCCGGGTTGAGGCTCCAGCGCTCGCGGATGAGATCGAAGTCTCCCTCCGCCGGGTCGCCAACCGAGAGCAGGTCGCCATTCGGCAGCTCCCGCATTTCGGCGTTCTTGGTCATGGTCTGGCAAATGAACAGCACGCACACCCGCATGACGACGCGCACACGCCGGGTTCCGTCCGCGCGCTTCTCGAGCAGGCGCAATTCCTGAACACTGTCAGCGAGCGGCCTGCGTTCGTAGTCGAGCAGCAGATCGCGCACACGCGCTGCCTCGGCGTGAACACGGAACTCGAACTGCACCTCGTAGCGCTTGCCCTCGTGCGTGACGTCGGAGCGGAGCACCGTCGCCGCGTGAGCGGATTGGCCGACGAGAAGCGCGACCAGCGCAAGACTGCTTATGAGGCGCATCCAGTCAGGGCAGCTTGAAGCGTTCCTTGAGCTTCTTTTCGATCTGCCGCTCTACTGCGCGCGTCGCCATCGCCTCGACGTCCGGCGTATATGTGAGCTTGGTGAACGGCCCCTTGATCAGGATCGGCACCGTGCCGACGGTCACGCGGTAATCGAGTGTCTCGCGGACCAGGTCGGCGCTGCCCTTGCCCTGGACGCGTACCAGACTCGGGCTCTCCAGCGCGAGGTCGTTGTTGCGGGCGACGCCATTAGTGACCTGTACCGTGCCGCCGAGGCGGGTGAAGCGAGTCTCGTCACCGGGTGCCGGAATCAGCGCGCCGAGATCGCCGCTGCCTTTTCCGCGTAGCGCCTTGATGGCATTCTCGGCAGCATCGGCCATCTTCTTCAGGTCGACGCCCTTGATGGTGCCGTCCTGCACGGTGAAGAGGGCGTCGCCGGTCAGTGTCGAGCGGATAGCCGTCGCGTCATTGCCTCGCCCGGTGAGTCTGGCGTTTGCAGTGGCGCGGCCGTGGAAGGCATTGATGCCGTACATGTCCTTCAGCAGCGGCGCGAGGTTGACGGCGCTTACCGCCTCGTTGATGTTGAGCGCGAGCACCTTGCCACGTGCATCGAGAGAGGTGGTGCCCTGGTAGGTTCCGCCGTAGAGCTTGGCGCTACTCGGACCAAGCGTGATCAGCCCGCTCTTGGCGATGATCGGCAATTGCACTTCGGAAGCGTTGAGGTTCATGGCCTTTAGGCTCGCGATGCGCAGCCTTCCCTGCACATCGAGACTTCTCAGCGTTGCGATCGGAATCTCCACGGGCTGCTGCCCGCCAGCAGGCGTGGCGCTGCCCGAAGCCGGCGCCGGCCCCGGGGTCGTTGCCATCAGTTTGTCGAGGTCGAGCTTGTCCGACGCCAGCTCGAAGCGCAGTGACGGCTGCGCAAAATGGCTCACGTCGATGCGACCACTCAGACGGTGTTCATCCACTCTTAAGTCGAGCTTGTCGAGCGTCAGGGCATCCTCGGCGAGCGTCACGCGGCTCGCGATCCCGGTCTTGATCGGTGCCGCGCGATCGCGCACCAGCTCGAGCGCGGCCTTCAGGTCGAAGGGTTCGTTGGGCGCGAAGCGCCCGGTGGTGAGCTCGGCGTTGCGTACCTGCAGGGTGCTGCCCGCCGCGGCATCGCGCCAGACGATCTTCGCGCTCCGTACCTCGATGCGGCCGAGACTTACGCCCGTGATCGGCAGGGCCTGCTTGCCGGCCTTCGGCGCTGGTGCTGGCGCGGTTTTGGAGGCGCCAGCCATGTCCGCCCAGTTGTTGCGGCCGCTCGCATCCTTGGCGAGGTTGAGCCTAAGCCCATGCAGGTAAAAGGTGTCGACCGCGACCTTTCCGGAGAGAAGCGGCCAGAGCTGCAGCGCCACGCCGGCGGCATCAATTTGAACAAAAGGTTCCTTGCCAAATCCCGGGGCGTTGCTCAGCTCGAGCCCGCCGGCCTCGACGGCGATTCGTGGGAATATCGACCAGCCGATACGCTTCTCGATCTTGAGATCGCGCCCGGTCTGGGCCTTCACGGCCTCGATGATCGTGTCCTTGTACTGGTTTGGATCGAAGAGCAGCGTGAGCACGACGAACGCCACGATCAGCAGCAGGAGCAGGGAGCCGACGACAATCGCAACCAGCTTGAGGGGTCTTTTCATGGTCTTACTCCCGGAAGAGATGGAGCGGGTGATGGGAATCGAACCCACGTTAGCAGCTTGGGAAGCTGCAGTTCTACCATTGAACTACACCCGCACAGCGCTTGCATTTTACGGCGGGACGAAAGGACCCGCAATTGACGGTCTTTACAGTGGAAAGATTACGGTTATGTCGAACAGAGCAGTGACAATGGTGGGCAACGGCTGAGCGGGACCAGGGCGAACCTAAATTGCCTGTCCACATCCTCGGAAGCATAGCGCCGATGAACGAGATTTGACCGCGCGAAGGGAAGCGCAAACACGAATCACGCCCCAATAACTAGCGCACCATCGCGTGAAACGAATAACAAGAGTACGCGCGAAGCATCTTGCGGACTATCTCATTGCCTTGTAATGACGGAGGTACTTCACGCAAGAGTCTCCTTAATATTGCGCAATGGATTCGTGACGCACCCCGTCTTCCTGAGGCGAGTCCTGGTCCACGCCAAGCGATACTGAAATTGAGTCCGGCGCTCAGTCGCGGGGGTGTGGGGCATTCGCAGTAGATGTTGAGGCAGTTCGAGGCGTTGTCGCAAGCTCGCGCGACAGCGTGCAAGAGTATCTGGCCTGACGGTCCCGGCAATTCACCGGTAGACTGGTGGGCAACTCGTCACCGCGACCATTGCTGCAACCGGGAAATACCAACTCTTGACTCGCGCTCGCCTTGCTCCGCTTGTTGTTGGTGCGGTCGCGCTACTCGCGGCGATCGCCTACGCAGCCTTGCCGGTGGTGCTGTCCGGCATCGTGCAACGGGCACTGACCGCGCAAGGACTCACGGATGTTCGGATCGAGCTGGGATATCCCGGCCGGCGCACGATGTTCATCCGCACTGTCGAGTTCGCGGGAAGGCGCGCGGCATATGCCTTCAACCTCCGCGCCCGCGACGTTGAGATCGAATACGACATCGCGGAGCTTCGCGAGGGTCGTCTTATTCGGGTGCGGGTTCCGGACGCGGCGCTGCGCCTGGTATCGGCACCGGCGGCCGCGTCCACCGAGGCATCGCGAGCGACTGCAGTACCGCTGCCGGGGAACTGGGTTGCGGCATTCCCGCTGCAGGAAGTCGTTGTCGAGAGGTTGCAGGTCAATTGGCGAAGCAGCGACACACTTGCGTTCACCGGTTACGCGCATGGACAGGTGCAACGGCAGGACTCGCGCCTGGTCACGCGCCTGAGCATTGCCGACGAGAAGCGGCAGTTGTTCGAGCTGCATCTCGACTTGTCGGCGGCGGGTGAACTCAACGCATCCGTGCTGACAGCCGACACGCCTGCCCAGCCGGTCGTGCGCATGACTGCCGCGTTGGTGTCACACGATGCGCAGACGGTCGCGACCCGGGGATTAGTCGATGTTCAGCTGAGACCGCTGCTGTCGATGCTTGCGCCTTGGTTCGCTCTGCCCCAGTCCCTCGCGCAACTTGACGGCCGCTTGCAGGCGCGCTGGAGCGGCAAGGGACCGACGGTGCTGGCGGCGCAGGGTAGCGAAGCAGTGCAGCTCCCAAGGTCCAACGGCACCGTATCCGTGGACCTGTCGGCAGTTCGACTGGGAAAGTTGCTCTCGGATGGAAACCTGCACCTGGACGCGACGCTGGCATCCGGTGACAGCACCGTTCACTGGCGAATCGCGAACAGCTTGCGAGTTTCCGCGCGCATTGATCCGGCCGTCCTTGCCGTGATGAGTGACAAGATTGATCAAGAAGTCACGCGCCGCACGGAACCCGCGGTCCTGCGCACGCCACATGCGATATCGGGTCAGCTGGTCGTTACGCCATTGGAGATCAAGCTAACGGTCGCGCCAAGAGTGGAGATCATGCTTGAGAAGCTGTGGACGCCCGACGCCCATGTTTCGGAGCTGAAGGCCACGCTGCCCGAGGCCGTGCGCGTAACCTATCAACCGACAACCGGCCGGTTCGCAACCGCGGGTGTCGCGCTGGCCGTATCAGCGCCGGCGATCGATCCGATGTTTGCGTCGATCGGAACGATCGAGAACGTCGCGGTTGCCGCGAAGATCGAGTCGGGACCACTGACACCGCTGCCGCCGATCACTATCGACGATGCAACCGTGACCCTCCTCGACGGGCGCTTGCGGGCGCGCGGTGTTCGCTACGACAGCAAGAGCAAAACCAACCACTTCACGATCGATCTCGAGAATCTCGACGTCGCGCGCATCGTCGCGATGGAGCGCCAGCTCGGGGTCGAAGCAAGCGGCAGGCTCGACGGGCGCTTGCCGTTCTCCGTCACACCCCGCGGCATCACGATCGCCGGCGGTCAGTTGCGCGCGCGGCCACCAGGCGGCGTGGTGCGCTACACGCCGAATGAGGCCGCCAGTGCGATGGCCGCGTCGAACCTGAGCGTGAAGCTCGTCCAAGACGTGCTCAGCAACTATCACTACGCCAAGCTCGAAGCGGATGTGGACTACTCCGAGACGGGAGATCTGGCTCTGCGCGTTGCGATGGAGGGCCAGAATCCGGATTGGAACGCCGGCCAGCCGATCAACCTTAACATCAATCTGACTGAAAATATCCCCATGCTGCTGCGTAGCTTGCGGCTGACCGGCGACATCAGTGAACAGATTGAGAAGCGTGTGCTGGAACGCTCCAAGCGCAATCGTTGAGTGCTGCCGGTTGCGCGTGCACGGCTTGCGGCGTCGATGCTATGCTGGCGGCCAGACAAGACCGGGAGTATCAGGGGAATGACGACACATCCATTGGTTCAATTCCTGGCGGCGCTCGCCGCGGCATACTTGCTCGCCGCCTGTACACCGACGGTGAAGGTGGAAGTNNGAGTGAAGGTCGAAAAGGAACTCGAGGATCTGTTCGAGAAGAAAAGCGGGTTGTTTTAGAGAGAGGAGCATCCGTCATGCCAAATGCGTCATCGATTCGTACCGGTCGCCGCAGCGCGGTGTTGTTCTGCCTGGGTATGCTGGCGGGGGTAGGTTGGGCGGCGACAGCCTGGTCGGCCACACTGGAGCAGGCCAAGTCGCAGGGCCTGGTCGGCGAACAGCCCAACGGCTATCTAGGGGTGGTGGTGGCAAACGCCTCGGGTGAAGTGCAGTCCCTGGTTGCCGACATCAACAAGAAACGCAAGGTTGAATACCAGGGCATCGCTCAGCGCAACAAAACCAGTGTCGAGGCCGTCGAGGCCTTGGCCGGCAAGAAGGCAATCGAGCGCACGCCGCCGGGACAATTCGTCCGGCTCCCCTCCGGTCAGTGGGTGAAGAAATAGGCAACGTGCCGGGAGTCGGTCGCGGTCACATCGCGGCGCGCGCCCGGCGCAAGATCCGAACCACCTCGACGATCACCTTGTGGTGATGTTTCCGGATGCGTACGTGTTGACCGCGCGCTGGTGCTGCGCTGCCACGCGGCGATGGGTCAATGCGAGCGCCTTTTCGGCTCTCGCGCGCACCGGCCTCGATCTCCGTGCCAAGAACCAGCTCATGGAGCTGGATGCACTCTAGAAGCGATCGCGCTACCCGAAACACCGCTGATTGGATTGCTCTACGTGATCCGATTTACCGCTCTGGGCTTCTGCAAGGACGTTGTGCACCTCGACGAAGAGCTTGCGAAGCTCTCCTTCTACCATTGAACTACGCCCGAGCTCGGTCTGGAATCTACAGGTGGGACGAAGGTGCCCGAATTTCGAGAACGACCATCGAACTTGGGTCGGGCACCAGCTTGCGCGGTGCTTGTTCCCGGCTAGACGACTGCGGCTAGCGCCGTGCCGGCTTTGTGACGAACGGCGCGATGTCGAATGCGTCGATTTGCTCGGGCGCGAGGAAGGTGTGGGCGTATTCCAGGTACACACCCGAGGTCAGGAAGAGTGCAAACAGGTCCGGGCAGATGTGATTGTCATTTCGCATCAGGCTCATGATTCGGATGCTTTCGCTGAGCGTCTTGGCTGTCTTGTATGGCCGATCGGACGCCGTCAGGGCCTCGAAGATGTCAGCGATGGCCATGATGCGGTCTGGAATTGACAGCTGATTGGCCCGCAGACGCCGCGGGTAGCCGCTGCCGTCGAGCTTTTCGTGATGGGTGCCCGCCCAATGGGGTACGCGGCGCAATTCACGGGGAAAGGGCAGTTTGCCGAGCAGCATGATGGTCTGGGTGATGTGCTCGTTGATCTTGAAGCGCTCCTCATCGGTGAGGGTGCCGCGCCGGATGGCCAGATTGTGCAACTCGCCGAAGTTGCACGCGTGCGCCGGCACGAGCATGTCGAAACCGTGTCGATTGTCTCCGAACGGATGACGTCCTGAATCGCGCTCAATGATGTGTTCGGGTTTGTCCGCGAGCAGGGTTTCCGTCGCTGGCAGGTCGATCACGTCGATTTTCGCCTTGCGCTGTTGTTCTTCTTGCGACAGACCGACACGATCGTCGAAATAGCGCTTCCAGGTTTGCGCGCCGAGGGCCTTGAGCCGCGCGATGCGCTGATCGGCCATGAATTCGTCGCCGAGGTTGCATTCCGCCACAAAGGCAAAATCATCGCGCAACTCCGCGAGTCGCCGCTCGAGCTTGCGCTCCAAGGTCGCCTTGTCGGTGTGGCCCGCTGCCAGCGCCTGGTACTGTTCAACCTGGGCATCGCGCCACAGCACCTCGAAGCGCATGCGTATTTCGTGAATGCGGTTGAATAGCATCTCGAGCTTGGTGGCCTTGTCGACCACATATTCGGGGGTGGTGACCTTGCCGCAGTCGTGCAGCCAGCTGGCAATGTGCAGTTCATACCATTCCTCGTCAGTCAGGCGAAATTCCCCGAACGGTGGTGCATCGCTGTCGTGCGCAGCGCGCGCCAGCAGTCGGGCCAGTTCCGGCACGCGCTGGCAGTGACCGCTGGTGTACGGCGATTTGGCGTCGATCGCGCTCGCGATGAGCTGGATGAAGGCATCGAGCAGATCCTTTTGCGCCTTGAGCAGACGCCGGTTGTCGAGCGCAATGGCCGCCTGCGAGGACAGAGCCTCGAGGTAGGAGACGACTTCAGGCGCGAAGCCGGAGCGGGTATCGCCGTCCTCGTTGCGTGCGTTGATGAGTTCCAGCACGCCGATGATTTCGTTCTTGCGATTGCGAAGCGGCATGGCGAGGAAGGACCGGCACGGGCAATTGGGCCCGGCGTAGCGCTGCTCGACCGTGGTCCATTCAAAACGGGTATCTGCCGAAATGTCCTCGACCATCAGCGTGCATCCGGCGCGAATGGCATCCTCGGCCGCATTGGCCCGCGTGGCGGGCACGGCCGAATCGGAAAGGAGCAGGGGGGGATCCGGCACCGGATTGCCGCTGGTGCCTCCCCGGTGAAGACCGATGGACGGATTAATGGCAAGCGCGTAGGCAAACTGTTTGCCGTCATCGCTCGCGAGGGCGATGCCGCCGCCGTCGGCGCGGCACGCACCCCGCATATGCTCCAGAATGCGCTCCAGCAAGCGGTCGAATTCCGGTTCCGCCGAAAGCGCCTTCGATGTCTCGACGAAGTTCTGTACGGCTCTTTTCGTCATGGCGAGTGTCAGGGCGAGATCATCGACCTCGAGGAAACGCGACCGAACTGTGATGGGTGTATCGAGTTTCAGGCGGCGGATCTGCTGCGCCTCGTTGGCGAGCTGACGCAGCGACACGGCGATCCGTCGCGCAAACCACCAGCCTCCGAGAATGGCGAGGATAAGCAGAGCGAGCGAAATGGCAATGCTGCGATCGCGCACCGAGCGAACCCCCGCCAGCAGTTCATCCTCCGGCACCAGCACCGCGAGGTAGGCCTCGTTGCCGCTGCGCAGGGGTAGCGGCGAAATGGACCCGAACCAGTTCCGTCCGGCAACGGCGAGCGCCACTTCCCCGGTCTGCTTTTCCGCAACAAAGTCATCATGCAGTTTCTCGAACAGCGGGTCGCCCAGCTCGCGCACGGTCGGCAGCCGGGCGCTCTCGTGCGCGCTGGCGCGACGGGCATGCGCGGCCTCGCGCTGGCCGCCATAGGAAATCACCATGCCCTGCGCATTAAACACCAGGATCTCGGTCGATGGTGTCACGCGCTGTTCGCCGATACCTTGCTCCAGATCACGCAGGGTGAGATCGGCGCCGACCACTGCCTTGCCATGCGGGGTGCGCCGGGCGATGGTGGTGCCGAGGATGCGCGGCGTATGGAACAGATAAAAACCGCTACCGATTTGCCGGTCCGTCTTGATGGCCGCCTGATACCAGGGGCGCACGCGCGGATCATAGTCGACAGGCTGTGGAACCGGAGTGCCGATCTGCTTGAGACCGGCATCGTAGTAGTAGACGAAACGCTGTCGTGTGTTGCCGCGCTGAACGATGTTGACGAGCGCGAACGCGGTGGCGTCGGGCGCCTGCAAGGCGGCCCGCAGGTCGGTGTGGTCACGCAGCGCATTCAGTTGAAAGAATTCCCCATTGGGGTAACCCGCGTACAGACTGGAGATGGTCGGATATTCGCGCAGGGCTTCGGCAAAATATCTCAACAGTGCCGGTCGATCGGCCGCTGCGCCGGATTCGACGGCCGGTAGCTGGATGGTCAGGTCGACGATGGTTTCAGCTGGCGCATAGAGCTTGCGGATATTGGTGCCCACCTGCTGGGCAATGCGTTCAAAGAGATCCCGCGCCGATCCGAGCGCCATGGCGCTGCTTTCCTTATAGTGAAAGCCGATAAGCGAGCCGCCGAACAACACGATCAACAGGGTGAACGCCGCCGCGATGCCGAACTGCAAGGTATAGCGGCGGCGGGTTTCTGCCGGTGGGTCTGGCGCGGCGCGGGGCGTGGATGTGTTTGACATCGGCTAATGGTGAAACAGTGCCCGCGTATGACGTGGAGAGAACCCCTCAAGAAGCCATCACAACGGTCCCGAAGGCCGAAACATTACTCCAGTGGTTCGCGCGGTGAAAGCGTCGGGCTATCCCGGCTTCATGGATTTGGGTGCGCCGTCGTACTGGGCAGGTGTCCGGAGCGGGGCGTACAGTGGGCCTCGTACATGTACCCAGTCAGTTCAGCGGCGCGGTAATTTTTCGTCCGATGGTGGCCAGAATCCTGATAAACGGCGAGACACGCGAGCTTGCCGCAGCTGTTACCGTGGCCGGTTTGCTGGAGCAGGTGGAATTGACCGGTCGGCGCGTGGCGGTCGAGGTGAATGGCGAGACCGTGCCGCGCAGCGAGCACGGTACATTTTTTTTGAGGCTCTCAAAAGGTGAAGCGCGAGTGAAGTCGATCCGGCCTTGCCATCTATCGACCCAAACCGCAATTCAACCGAACTGCCTCATGCCAAATAGGGTTTTCGCGACCCGACGCGAACGCCCAATCGCGGTCTGGCTGTACGTGTCGAGCATACGGCACCACGTGCTCTCGCGCCGCCGCTTCAGTTCGCGAAGTTGTGGCGCGATGTTTGTGTCGGCGAGCTGCTGTTCTAGTNNGCCAACCGAACATCTTGCACAACAAGGCGTAGGACTCATCAAATCGCTCCGAAAGACCGATGAGCGCGAATCTGTCCGCGGCGCTTTTTGCGGCCTCGAGCATCTGGGGCGTGCACCGGCCGAAGGGCACACTCTCGGAAGCACCGGAGAAGCACCTCACCACCCAATTATCGCTTGGCAGGAAATTGCCCTGTTGAATGAAGGCGCGCAACGGCATGCTGACCGCGGGTTCAGTTTTGCGCACGTACCTTTCGTAATAGTAGGATGAAATAGCGCGTTCTATGGGGTCACGCAGCATGCTGATGAACACCAGGTCACCGGGTAGCCATTTCGCTGCGTCCATGCAGAAGTGCCCGTAGACAACTTTGATGCTGTTTTTCGTCTTTTCCGGCATCTGTTGAAACGCTGTCCGCGCCCGCTCCGTGTCCATGGGGTAAAGCTCGCGGAGCGAATAGTTGCGCTGGATGATCGACCGCAATGTCGCCCCGGCGGTCTTCGGAATATGAATGAAACCGATGCGTTGCATGAGCGGATCCAGGTGATGTGTCGACCAGTTCCTTCAGACAATACGTGCCTGCCATGTGCCCCGTGCTGGGCAGGTGCACGGGCGGGGGCGTACAATGGCCGTCACATTCTAGCAAGTTTGCCGGTGTTGAAATCTCCCGCCCGATGGCAGTCAAAATCGTTGTGAACGGCGAATCGCGCGAGCTTGCCGCGCCGGCCACGGTAGCCGGTTTGCTGGAGCAGATGGAATTGACCGGTCGGCGCGTGGCGGTCGAGGTGAATGGCGAGATCGTGCCGCGCAGCGAGCACGGTATATTTACGTTGAAGGATCAGGATCGCGTGGAAGTGGTATTCGCGATTGGCGGCGGAAGCGACAACGCTTGACCGTTCGCCGACAGTGCGGCGCGCTGGTTTACCCGAGAATTTTCGGAGGTGGTGTATGGCAGTAAGTGCAAAAACCCTGAATACCCTGGCGAGCGACCCGCTCGTGATTGCAGGCAAGAGCTATCGCTCCCGCCTGCTGGTGGGAACGGGCAAGTATCGCGACATGGAACAGACGCGTCTCGCCGTGGAAGCGAGCGGCGCAGAAATCGTGACCGTGGCGATCCGGCGCACCAATATTGGACAGAATCCCAACGAGCCGAGTTTGCTCGATGTGCTGCCGCCGAAGCGCTATACCTATTTACCCAATACCGCCGGTTGCTACAACGCGGACGACGCGATTCGCACTTGCCGGCTCGCGCGCGAACTGCTTGATGGGCATGATCTGGTGAAGCTTGAAGTGCTGGGTGACGAGAAGACGCTCTACCCCGATGTCCCGCAAACGCTCAAGGCTGCCGAAATTCTTATTAAGGACGGCTTTAAGGTGATGGTATACACCACGGACGATCCGATCGTGGCGAAGCGATTCGCCGAGATGGGCTGCGTCGCGGTGATGCCACTCGCCGCGCCGATCGGTTCGGGTCTCGGTATCCGCAATCCCTTCAATATCCGCTTCATCGTCGAGGAGGCGAGCGTGCCGATCCTCGTTGATGCCGGCGTGGGTACTGCCTCGGACGCCGCGATCGCCATGGAGCTTGGCTGCGACGGCGTGCTCATGAATACCGCCATTGCGGCTGCGCAGAACCCTGTGCTCATGGCGTCGGCCATGAAGAAGGCCATCGAGGCTGGCCGCGAGGCCTATCTCGCCGGACGTATGCCGCGTAAGCAGTACGGCACACCGTCCTCGCCGCTGGGTGGCACGTTCTTCTGATTCCGCGTTGAGCGAGCTCGCCCAGCCGCGGCGCATTCGCAGCTTCGTGCGCCGCGAAGGGCGCATGACTGATGCGCAGCGACGCGCCTTGGTCGATCTGTGGCCACGCTACGGAATCGAGGCGGGCAAGCTACCGATCGATTTGCGCGCAGTCTTCGGTCGCGCTGCGCCGGTGCATCTTGAAATCGGCTTCGGCAATGGCGACGCGTTGGCGACGATGGCCGCGTCGCATCCGGAGAACAACTATCTTGGCATCGAGGTACACCGACCCGGTGTGGGCGGGCTGTTGCGGCGCTGCGCAGCGGAACAGCTCGAGAATGTGCGCGTCATGAGTGCTGACGCCAAGGAAGTGCTCGAGCACCAGATCGCGCCCGGCTCACTTGCTGCGGCCTACATTTTTTTCCCCGACCCTTGGCCGAAAAAGCGCCACCGCAAGCGCCGGCTCGTGCAGCCCGAATTCATTGCGCTGCTAAGAGAGCGTATGGCGATCGGCGGCATTCTGCGGCTTGCCACTGACTGGGAGGACTACGCGCAGCAGATGCTGATCGTGCTTTCTTCGGATTCGGGACTGGAGAACCTCGCCGGCGCGGGTCAGTACGCGGCGCGTCCATCGGAGAGGCCGATGACGCGCTTTGAGAAGCGCGGCGCTCGGTTGGGACACGGAGCCTGGGATCTCGCGTTTCGGCGGCGCAAGCCCGACGCATGAGTGCCCGCCACACGCGCTGGGCCAGCATTGCGCCGATGCTCTTTGTCGTGCTCTGGAGCACCGGCTTCATCGGAGCCAAGTACGGTCTGCCATATGCCGAACCATTGACCTTCCTGCTATGGCGTTTCGTGCTGGTGACCGTGTTGCTCGCTTTGCTCGCGTGGCATGCACAGGCACGCTGGCCAGCGAGCCCACGTGCGGTCGGCCACATCGCGGTAGTGGGACTCCTGTTGCATGGCGGTTATCTGGGTGGCGTGTTCGTCGCCATTCACCAGGGTGTCTCGGCTGGCACCATGGCACTTATTGCCGGATTGCAGCCGGCACTCACTGCCGCCGCTGCTGGCCCGCTCCTCGACGAGCGCGTTCGGCCTCGCCAGTGGATCGGGCTCGCGTTGGGACTTGCCGGCGTAGCGCTGGTCGTGCATGAGCGAATCGGGATAAGCACCGCGACGCCGATCGGGTACGGGCTCGCCTTTCTCGCGCTGTTCGCGATTACCGCCGGTACGCTTTATCAGAAGCGCTTCTGCGCGGACATGGACCTGCGCACGGGCGGTGTCATTCAGTTCGCGGCTGCGGCCCTTGCCATGTCTTTGCTCGCGCCGCTGTTCGAGACCATGCGCGTGCAGTGGACGGGGCAGTTTGTTTTCGCGCTCGTCTGGCTGGTGGTAGTGCTGTCCCTCGGCGCCATCAGCTTGCTGTACGTACTGATCCGCCACGGCGAGGCGGCGCGCGTGGCAAGCCTCTTTTATCTGGTTCCACCGGTGACCGCACTGATGGCCTACGCCATATTCGGAGAGCGACTCGGCATGCTCGCNNGGCGCGCTAGCGCCGGATGAGCTGATCCTTTTCCTTGCGGGACAGCAGTTTTACTGCGCACTCGCGCATCAGCGCCTCGGAGCGGCTCGGAACTTGTTCATGGTAGCGCAGCGCGACGGGGCGGCGCGAACGCGTGTAGCGCGCGGCGCTACCCTCGTTGTGCTCGCGCACGCGTCGGTCGAGATCGTTGGTGATGCCGGTGTACAGCGAGCCATCGCGGCACTCGACGATATAGATAAACCAAGGCCCACCCCGTGTGTCGACGTCCGTGTCGGGACTGGCAGTCATGGAATCAATTGTTAGTTCAGGCGATGGGCGGTGGGCTCGAGTGCGATGATCCGGTTGCGAATGTCGGCCAGGTCCGGCGCCTGCGGTTCGAGCCGCAGATAGCGCTGATAGTCGAGCAGTGCGGAGCGATGGCATTCGAGGCGCTCGTAGAGTTCGCCGCGCTCACGTACTTCCTCGGCCAGCTCGGGACCGATGAGCAGAATCTGGTTGATCACGTCGAGCGCCTTCTCGAAGCGCTCGTGGTGCAGATGGATGACCTTCAGGTTGCGCAGCATGCGCACCAGGATGTCGCGCTTGCTCGCCGCGGCAAGCAGCTGCGGCAGTGCACTGTTGTCGACGCGATGCTGGCCGTAGGTTTCTTCCAGCCGGTCCACCAGTTCTTCTTCGGTGAGCGGCACGCCGCCGGCGAATGGATCAAGCACCACGTCGCCCTCGTCGGTAGCGAACTTTACGAGAAAGTGGCCGGGGAACGAGACTCCTTCGAGCTCGAGTCCGACACGCCGCCCAATCTCCATATAGAGGATGCAGAGGGTGATCGGGATGCCGAGCTTGCGATCCAGCACCTCGTTGAGGAAGTTGTTGCGCGGGTCGTAGTAATTGTCAGTATTGCCCGAAAAGCCGAGCTCTTCGAATAGAAACTCATTGAGGGATACTACGCGCTGCTCAAGATCGGCAGTGTGCGGGAGCCGTTCGCTCAGGCGCGCCGCCAGCTCATCGAGCTGCGCAAGGTAGGCGGGAATATCGAGCGCCGGGTACTCGGTCGTGGCAAGTAGCAGCGCGGCCTCGGCCAGGTCGAGGTCCTGGTCGGGACCGCGGACCAGTTCGTTCAGGCGCTCCAGTGCGGACGTGATCATGACGGCCTAATCATAGCAGCTAGTTGCGCGGCTACCGGGCACGCCTCACTTGCTTACGGACGAACGGCTACCAGCGCCGCATGCTGATGAATGCAATCTCGGAATTGTCGTCGATCGGTGTATCGAGTTCGGCGAACTGACGGTTTACCGTCACTTTGAGCGTCGCCTCGTCAAGCGCCGTAACCCAGTTTTTGCCTCGGCCATGCAGCATCGCCACCAGGGCACGCACATCCCGTACCGTGTCGGGAAGTGGCAGCTCCTCCGAGGCGCGACCGAGCTGGTCGACGAGGGTGGCAAAGTAAAGGATGCGCGCCATGGGGTTCCGTCAAGGAGTGAAACAATCAAGATCGTTGGCGAGCGCGATCGGACCGTCATAGTTGCGACGCATGATGCCAAGTGTCTCGTCTTCTCGTCCGCGCGTGGCCTGTCCGCGGTGCGCGAGGACGACTTGGTGAACCCCGGCCGCGCGGGCGAGCTGTGCAATGGTCGACGGGCTCATGTTGGATGCCAGTTCCTCGGCGCTCGCCGATTCCGCGATGGTGTGGTGCGCGACCAGCAGGTCCGCACCGCGCGCAAGCAGACTGAGTCGCTCGCTCTTCCCGCTGGTATCGCCTGTGAACACCACCGATTTGTCGCCCACTTCGAGCCGCCAGGCGAGTACCGGCGCTCGGGCATGCGGNNCGCGGCTTCTCGCGCACATCGTGCGGATCGAGCCGCCAGGCACCCTTGGCCAGCGGATTCAGCACATCGCCGAGGTGGCGATAGACCCCGCGGTTCGGATCGAACAGCTCGCGCACGAAGTCGATGGTATGCGGCATGGTGCGATTTCCGCTGGGTCCGTACACGGGCAGCGGGCGCGTGCGCCCCTGCTCGTTAACCGCCTGCACTAGCGCAACGAATCCCGCTGTGTGGGTTGCGTGCAGCTGACTAAACAGGACAACGTCGAGGTCAGCACTCCGAGCCCCGGCTTCGGCGAGGCGTAATGCCGCGGCGCCGCCGACATCAACCAGGGCAAGCGGCTTGCCTTGCCGCCAGAGCAGATAGGCGGGCCCGGCCCGTCCGGTTTCCAGCGCGGGCCCCCCTGAGCCAAGCACTTGCACGTGCATGCCAGTGTCCGGACAGGTTTGCGCATGGGCCACGCCCCACGCGGCGACGATCCCGAGCGTCAGCGCAGCGATGCGCTTCACGCCGCCTCCCAATGGCGAATCCGGTCGAGTCGCAGCTCAAGCGTATCCGGCCCGCGGCGACAGGTCAGGAACTCCACGCCTGCACGAGTCTGCAAGTCCAGCGGCAGCACCGAATCCTCCTGGATCACGTTTCCCTCCGCCCAGCGCAGGCGCAGTCGCCGGCGCCTGAGGATCGCCAGTTCGAGCTCCGAGTAGCGATCACAGGAGATGGGCGTGTAGTGGTCCGGGGTCGGGTTGGCACTAGTCATTTTCGCGAGATGTCTCCACTGCCCGTAGCTCACCGTCAGGGTGCAACTGTACCCGCAGAACGATCGGCCGGCAGCAGATCTGACAGTCCTCTACGTACTGCTGTTCGCCGCCAGACAGATCGAGCGTGGTATCGAACTGTTCCCCACAATAGGGACATTGCAGCGTGTGCGGCACCAGCATGCCGCCCATTCTAGCAAACAGCATCCGGCATGAAGGACCGGAGATTGGCTATGTGCTTGATCGTAGGTGGCAATTTCGGGGGACGCGAGCCCAGCCATGGCGCGCGGAGCGAAGGCGACTATAGTAGTGCCTCGCCGCCCGGTACCGGGTCATGCTGCCAACCACGGAAGAGGTGCACATGTCGCGAAGCAAGGGGACACCCTCCCATCTCGAATCACCCGCGCCAGCGCTTGCACGCGCTGCGACGACCACACGCGCGGCAACGATAGAACAGCTGATCAGGCTTCAAGCCAGTGACTCATCGGTCGGCGCTCGGCTCACGCATATCATCCTGGCTGACCTGCAGTTGACGTCCCGGTTGCTGCATGCGGTAAACAGCTACCACTGCAATCCCGAACGTGTGCGCATTGCCACCATCAGCCGCGCCGTCGGTGTGCTCGGTTTCCACGGTGTGCGGCGGCCGGCTCTCGTCGTCGCGTTGCTCGAGGACTGTGCGCACGGGGCGCAACGTGCCCGCGCGCTGGCCTGTTTCGCGCGCAGCATCCACGCGGCGGCCCAGGCGCGCGGGATCGCGGCTTACCGGGCCGACGTCGATCCGGAGGAAGTGTTCATTGTTGCGCTGCTGCGCGATGCCGGCGAACTCCAGTTCTGGTCTTCGGGTGGTGCGATGGCAGCCCACATTGATCGTGCGCTCGCTGAACCAGGCGTGGATGCGCGCGTCGCGGAGGAGCGGGTCTTTGGCCGTTCGCTGGCGGCACTTGCCGCGCCGCTCAATCCCTATACGTCTGCGCTACCCCTGCTGCGGGTGGCGCTAGCCAATGGCACGAGTACCGACCCGCGGGTCCGTTGCATCCAGCTGGCGCATGCGCTCGCGCGTTGCGCCGAAGACGGTTGGCCGGGTGAGCAGTTGCGGCAATTGAGCGAACAGGCAACCCGCGAGATGGCCGTGCCTGCGGCAGATGTTAGCAACGCCTTGCGCGCGCACGCCCACGAGGCCGCATGTCTCGCAGCGGCTTGCGAGGCGGTTGAAATCGGTCGGCTGATTCGCCGCCCCTAGCGGCAATATCGCGCTTTTCCCCTCCTTCCCCCGGGGTGCCAGCGCTGGCAAGATGCGCGGCTCGTGTGTCCTCCTTTTCCAATGTTTTCTTTTGCGCGTAGCGGGCGTTCCCGTCCGGCCCGATGGGTATCATTTCTGGGAGCGGTATTGATCATGTCAGTCGCGCCGGTCACGCGTGCCGCCCACCCCCTCATTACCGAAGATGCCGCCACCCAGGGGAAGGGAAACTCCCAGATTGAACTGACCACGGAATACGGTCGTGAGGACCGCGACAATGAACTGTTGACCGCATCGGTCACACAGGCGGTATTGTCTTACGGCGTGCGCGATAACCTGGATCTGATTCTGGGTGTGCCCTACTTGCGGCTCACGTCGACCTCCGCAGACAGGCAAAGCATCGCCAGCGGTGGCGGCGACGTCGGCGTCGACCTCAAGTGGCGTTTTTTCGAGCAGGGCGATCTCGGCATTGCCGTCAAGCCCGGCATCACGCTTCCGACCGGTGACCGGAACAAGGAGCTAGGGTCGGCGCGCGTGCGCTCGGGCATATACCTGGTAACAAGCTATACGCCGGATCCGTGGGGATGGCACTTGCACGTCGGCTACTTGAATTACAACAACGTTGAAGGCGATCGCCGCTCGCTCTGGCACTTGTCCACCGCTGGCTGGTACGTACTCGCCAAGCGCTACAAGTTCGTGGTCGATATTGGCGCCGATGCCTCGCCCGAGCGAGAGGCGGATTCGTACTACGCGTTCGCCATTGCAGGGCTGATCGTCTCGGTCACAGACAAGTTCGATATCGACGTCGGGTATCGGCGCGCGTTGACGGAGCTTGGTCTGGCCAACACTCTGCTGGCCGGTATGGCAATTCGCTGGTGAGCGCACCGGTACTACGGCGGGGCGCTATCGGTATTGTCGGCGCCCTACGGCGGTGGCACAGTCGCCTGATGGAGCCAAGCTAGATGTCCGTCCCGACTACGCACTCACGGCGCCCCCGCATCCGCATCGGGATCTCCAGCTGCCTGCTTGGCGCGCGTGTGCGCTACGACGGTAACCACAAGCACGATGCCTTCGTTACCGAAACGCTCGGGCGATTCTTCGAATTTGTCCCGGTTTGCCCGGAGGTCGGCATCGGCATGGGCGTGCCGCGTCCCGCGATCCGGCTGGTGGGAGAACTGGCAGCACCTCGCGCCGTCGGGCGCGAAGATCAGACGATCGATGTGACCGCGAAGCTCCATGCTTATGGCGAGCGAATGGCCCATGAGCTAGGCGGATTGAGCGGCTACATTTTCAAGAGCAAGTCACCGAGCTGCGGCCTTGAACGCGTGCCGGTCTATGGCGCGCACGGGCCCGCAATGCGTCAGGGTCGCGGCCTCTTTGCCGCCACCTTTCTGGCCGGCCAGTCGTGGCTGCCCGCCGAAGAGGAGGGCCGGCTCTGTGATCCGGAGCTCCGCGAGAACTTCATCGAGCGCGTGTATGCGTTCCGCCGCTGGCAGGATCTTGAGGAAGACGGCGTCACGGCCGCTCGACTGGTAGATTTCCATGCCAGCCACAAACTGGCCTTGATGGCGCATGACGTCGAGGCCTATCGCGCGCTAGGCCGGCTGGTGGCCAAGGCCGAGCGGCGCGTCGCACGCGTCCTTGCACACGACTATCTCGGTCAATTCATGCATGCACTCAGCAAGCGCGCCACGCCTGCGCGTCATACCAATGTGCTCATGCACCTGATGGGATATCTCAAGAAGCAGCTTGACGCCGTCGACAAGGCTGAGCTGCGCGAGGTGATCGAGCGCTATCGAAAAGGCGAGCTACCAAGGGTCGCTCCCTTAACCCTGCTCAAACATCACTTTCGCCGCCACCCTCATCCTTACGTGGCGCGCCAGACTTATCTGGAGCCCTATCCGGGCGAGCTCGTGCTGCGCGCCGTCTAATCCGGCACGCAAATCTCGCCACGCCGCGCTGCCCGGGCGGTGAGCGTGAGCAACAGTCCAATTAGCGCTGTGAGGGCAAGCGCCAATATGGCGGCGATCCAATTGAATCCGATGAGTCCGGTGTATTGATACATCTGCATGGTGGCAAGAGTGAGTGCCGCAATCGGGAAGGAGTAGGCCCACCATGAGAGGTAAAAGCTCAGGCGCGCGAACATGCGGAACTGCGTGACGAGCACGAGGCCCAGGAACAGCGCGCTGTAGTAGAGCACGTAGGCGAGCGTGTCGAGGTGCCCAACCAGCCGGGTATGCGCGAGGAATCCCACCGCGGGCGGCGCAATCAGAATGAACAGCGTTGGCGCCAGCCTTTCAGTCAGTGGCTGATGAAAGATGATGCGATTGAAGATGATGGTGAGAAGCACGATCCAGAACAATAATCCGACTGCGAAGAAAAACCACGACACCTGGTAGGCTGCGAGCGCGACCCCCGGGATCGGTACCAGGATATTGCCAACCACCGGAATGAACCATGCCGGACTCATGTGCTGGACTTCAAAGGTGGTGCGGTGAATCCAGGCATTCAACACCATCAGCGACAGTGCCAATTGAATTGGCACGCCGACGAACCACAGAAAGCTCGCCACGTTCAGGTTGACTTCAAGGAACATGGTGCTGAGAAGGATCAGGCTGATCGACACGGTTGGAAAGAACGCCAGCTTCACCGGATGGCGAAATTCGGTGACCACGTCCACGCCATAGCGCAGGATCTTGCGTGCATATAGCAGGGCGAGCACCACGAAGGCGAGCACGGAAATGCCGAGTGCGACGAGGCCAATCACACTCGGCAGCTGCCACAGCCGTGCTGCGCGCTGCAATACAAGCGTAAAACCGGCGAGCCCCATGACCATGGCGAAATATGAAACCGGGAGGTGACGCAGTCGCGATTCTGTTTCTGCCATAAAAAGCTCCTCGATTGTGGGGTTCGCGGGACCGAAGTGTATTGCATCCCGATGTGGCCGCAAGCCCCGGGTTCCGCGGGCACGTGCGATTGCAGCTGGCGAGCGCTTCGCGCATGCTCGCGCGCATGACGGTCTCGGGAATTGGTCGTGGCGCTGCCTTGATGCTGAGTGCCGCGCTGTTGTTCGCGGCAATGGCGGCCGGGATCAAGTTCATATCGCAGACCTTGCCTGGCGAGATGGTGGTGTTCTTTCGCAACCTGTTCGGGCTAGTTGCGCTGGCACCGTGGATTCTGCGCCACGGCTGGTTGAGTCTCGGCACCCGTCGGCCGTGGGGGCATGTGGCGCGCTCGGGTGCAGGACTGGCGGCGATGTACTGCTACTTCTTTGCGCTTGGGCATCTTTCGCTCGCTGAGGCCGTGCTGCTCAACTACTCGATGCCGCTTTTTATTCCGTTCATCGCGTGGTGGTGGCTGGGCGAGCATGTCGCGCCGAGGCTCTGGGGGGCGATCGGAATCGGATTTCTCGGCATCGTTCTGATCCTGAAGCCTGGCCTCTCGCTGTTCTCGCCGGTATCGCTGGTCGGGCTCGCCGCAGGAATGTTGGGCGCGACGGCAATGGTCGGGATCCGGCGGCTCACGCGCACCGAGCCGGCGTTCCGGATCGTATTCTATTTCAGCCTACTGGCGACAATTGTTTCTGCGTTACCGCTTCTGTGGCGCTGGCAGACACCGCGCCCCGACCTCTGGCTCCCGCTGCTCGGAATCGGCGCGTTGGCCACAATCGCGCAGATCCTTATGACGCGCGCCTACGCCGAAGCCCCGGCCGCCGCCGTCGGCCCCTTCATTTACGCGACGGTGGTATTCGCCGCGCTGGCCGGGTGGGGTTTCTGGGGGGAGGGGGTGGATCTGATTTCGCTGGTCGGCGCGGTTTTCGTTTGTGTGGCGGGGGCCGCGACGATCCGGGCATCCGGCAAGCACGCGGCTCCGGCGGCCGATGTTCCAGCCGTCGCTGTTGGCGCCCGACGCGGGGGCGGACAGTGAATATACTTAATTGGGATCGCCCGGGCAGGACCGGGCTGGCGGCCGGTGCGGCCAACTACCTTGGAGAAATGCATGAAGATTCTTGAACAGGCGGTGCAGGCTGTTCGCGGGGGTTCTGCCCTGAACCAGAAGGTGCGAGGCGCCATTGCGACGCAGCTCGAGAAGTTGAGCCAGGACTGCGCGGCAGCCGGCAATGTGTGGAAGGAATTTCTGGCGAAGCCGGTAAATCAGGGTGATCAGTGGTCGATCGTCGCGTGGGTGGGTCCGGTGCGCGCCAAGCAGCTGCATGAAGTTAATCTCGCTGCGCGCGAACGCGTGCGTACCATCGCCAATCTGGTCGGTGGCGAGGTAGCACGGCTCGCGGATTTTGAAGAAGACCCGATCGAGATGGCCTATCGGCAATTGAAGCCCGGTGAATCGGGCATCGATGCGGCCAACTTCGCGGTGGCAAGACTCTCGGAACGCGCGGCGCTGTTCGATCGGCTGAGGCGGGATTTGGGCAAGGCTCCGGCCAAGAGCGCAACACCAATGCAGAAGAAGGGCGCCAAGGGCAAGAAGGCCGCCAAGCCGCGCGCCGCGGTGAGGAAGCCGAAGGCTGCCAAGAAGGCGAAGGCCAAGCCAAAGAAAAAAGCACCGGCCAAGAAATAGGACAACAACAGGGCAACTGGAAATATTGTAGGGTGGACCTCATTATGCTGTGGACGCGGAAAAACCCCCCTTATGTCCACGGCACTACATGTCGTCTGTCCCCACTGTCACCGTACCAATCGTGTGCCTGCGCAGCGTCTGGGTGAGGCCCCGCGCTGCGGCGCCTGCCATGAGTCCCTGTTCACTGGCGCTCCGGTCGAACTCGATGGCGCTAGTTTTGACGCCCACCTGAGGAATTCCGATATTCCGCTGCTGGTGGATTTCTGGGCGCCTTGGTGCGGTCCGTGCCGTGCCATGGCCCCCGTGTTCGTGCAGACCGCGCATCAATTCGAGCCGCGCGTCCGCTTCGCCAAGGTAAACACCGAAGTAGAGCAGGCGTTGGCTGGGCGTTTTTCCATTCGCAGCATTCCCACGCTGGCGCTGTTTCGCGGCGGACGCGAGATCACACGTTTGGCCGGCGCGCTCCCCGGACCGGACCTCGTGCGCTGGCTGAATGGCCAGCTCGGCTGACTGCTAAAAGACAAAGCGCCCGACAAGGCGCTTTGTGGCAGCGGGGAAAAGTGGGCCGCGCAAAACAGCGCCGGCGTAGTCGCAAGTGAACCGCGAGTTTATTACTTTCCGGTTGATTTGGAACCGGTCGTTTTCTTGCTGTCGATGCTTTTCTTCGCCGGCGCGCCATTTGTCTTGGGGCTTTCTGGCGCACAAGGATCACTGCGCGTTTCCTTGGGCGTCTCCTGCTTGGCGCCGGCTTTCGGTGCCGGTTGCTGCGCGGCGAGCGCCATGCCACCGAGTGCGACCCCCGCGAGAATAGTGGCGGCGACAAGGTTTTTCTTCATGATCATCTCCGCGTTGGTGTCGGGCGCATGGGCAATTCGCCCGGAATATGCGCCAATACTAACAGGGGCAGAACGACCGCTCCCAGATTGGGCACTCCAAAAAAACAAAGCGCCCCATGCGGGGCGCTTTGCCGTTACTGCTGAAAGACCAAGAATTACTTCTTGGGCTCTTCCTTCTTCTTCTCTTCGCCCTTCTTCTCGGTCTTCTTCTTCTCGGTCTTCTTCTTCTTGGTGTCCGACTTCTGCTCCTTCTTGGTCTCTTCCTTCTTCTCTGCCTTCGGGGCATCGGCAGCGTAGGCGGCACCGAACACGAGCGCGAACGCGGCGGCGAACAGGGTGATCAGAGTCTTCTTCATACTTTCCTCGTCTAACGTTAGTTACGGTTATGGGGTACAGCTCCCCGCGGTGAGCCGGCAGTACATCCGCCGTACCCCCTCGGGTTAGCAGGCCGGCCCACGTGTGGCGAAACCTGCAGGCCACCATAGAGCAACCCGTGTGCCATCGACGGCAATAGGTGGGAACAAGAAAATGCCATATAAGACAATATGTTATGTGGTACTGGTAAATCGATGTCCGTTGGCTACAAAATCCGGGCTACAAATTTTGTAGCTCCCCACATTTTCGGAGGTATATGTTCCTGTCCGCTTTCCGGCTCGGACGTCTGCAGCGCAAGGTGCTGCTGGTGGTCTCGACTATCGTCGTCGTGCCCATGCTGGTTGCAGGTTGGTTCGCCGCGGAATGGGTGTCCTCCAGTTTTGAAAAGCGCATCGAGCAGTGGATTCGTGACGCAGCCCGTTCAAATCAGAACTGGTTGCAGGCCTATCAGAATGACGCCGTCATGCTTGGGCGCGTCCTGGCCGACGACAAGCGGTTTGTCGCGCAGCTGCGCGGGTCTGTTGAAGGCGCTATTCCGGCGCAGGTGCGACGCATCGCGCAGGAGCTGGGAGTGAACCTGTTGCAGGTCTATACGCCGGATCGGCAGCTGCTCTATACGTCCATTCCGCTCGAGATGCAGGCGCTCTGGGAGCCGGGCCAGACCGAGGCGGTACTGAAGGTGGTGCGCAAGAAAAAGAGCATGCTGGCGGCGGTCGGCATTACCCCGGCTCCGCGCCGCGGTCCGGCGCGCTACTACCTGGTGATCGGTAGCCTGCTCGGCCAGGACTTTACCAAGGAACTCGAGGAACTCACCGGTCTCAAGGCCAAGCTCTATTACCGCGAAGGCAAGAATTACTACGACGTGTTTTCCGAGTCCGAAAACGCACGCGCACTGACAGGGTTGCCCGAAAAAGCCATGCAGCGGCTCGAGCGCGACAAGAAATCGTACTACGCCGCGGATGCCGAGTCCGATCGCTATCGCGGAGTCTATACGCCGATCGTCGATAGCAGCGGACGCGTCGAAGGCATCATGTTCAGCGGCTTGGAGCGGCGCGGGGTCCAGGACGTGCTGACCAATCAGGTAGCCCTGTTCCTGCTGATCTCGCTTGTCGGCCTCATTGTTGGCGTGGCGACGGGTCTTTTGCTTTCGCGTCTCGTGATCCGGCCGCTCGCCGACCTGCGCAATGGCGTAATTGCGCTTGCCGGTCAGAACTTCGACGCCACTGTTCCCGCCAAGTCCGATGACGAGTTCGGTGAACTCGCCAAGGCATTTAATGCCATGGCCGCGCGATTGCGTGAGGCTCGTGATGAGCAGGCGCAGGAATTCCGCCGCGACAAGCTTGCCGCGCTCGGCGAGCTGTCAGCGGCGCTAGCGCACGAAATCCGCAACCCCATTGGCGTGATCAATACTTCCTCGGCGCTTCTCGAGCGCGCCGATGACGATCCCAAACGCCGCGCCGAACTGGTACGCATGGTGCGGGAGGAAAGCCAGCGCGTTGCCCACCTGGTGCAGGACTTTCTCGATCTCTCGCGTCATCGCAAGCCGCGCTTGGAAGTGATTGACCCGGCCCAGCCGCTGGAACGGGCGCTCGATCTGGCGCTTGCCGGTCGTGCCGACGTGCGAGTGTCGAAACGCTTCGAGCATGGCAACGCGCGCGTGCAGGCGGATACTGCCTTGTTGCAGCAGGCCTGGAGCAACATCTTCAACAACGCCTTGCAGGCCATGGACCCGGGGCAGAGCGAAATTCACGTTGCCAGCCGGCTAAAGGACGGCCGCGTGTTGTTGACGGTCGAGGACAACGGTCCCGGTGTGTCGGCCGATATCCTGCCGCGCCTGTTCGAGCCGTTTTTTACGACCAAGGAGCGTGGCACCGGGCTTGGCCTTTCAATTGCCTATACGCTGGTCGAGGCGAACGGCGGGCGGCTGGAGGCGCTGCCCGCCGAGCGGCGCGGCGCGCGGTTTGGCATGTGGTTTCCGGTGGTGGAGGGAGTGGCATGAGCAAGCGCACAATCCTCGTGATCGACGACGAGCAGAACATGCAGGCCGTGATGCGCATGATCCTGGAAGGCGCGGGTCATGAAGTGTGGCTGGCCGACAATGGCGAGGAGGCAATGCAGTTCGTTCAGCACCCGGATCTCGACGTGGTGCTGACTGACCTCAAGATGCCGGGCATGGGTGGGGAGGCATTCGTGCTCGCGTTTCGCAAGGAGCGCCCCGACGTGCCGGTGATCATTGTCACGGCGCACGGCACGATCCGTTCGGCCGTGACAAGCGTGCAGGATGGCGCCGCCGACTATCTCACAAAGCCGTTTGAGCCCGAGCAGCTTGAGATTGCCGTGCACAACGCCATCAAGCTGCGCGACATCCTGCGCGAGAATGAGCAACTCAAGGCGGCAGTTAGCGGCGGACGCAGCAGGCCCCGGATTGCTGGCGACAGCGCGGCGGCGCGCCATCTGCTCGAGGAAATCGAGCGGGTGGCTCCGTACAAGACCAATGTACTGATTGTGGGCGAGTCGGGCACTGGCAAGGAGCTGGTGGCGCGTACCGTTCACGAGTTGTCGCCTCGACGCGACGCTCCGTGGGTCGCGATCAATTGCTCGGCAATCCCGCGGGATCTCATGGAATCGGAACTCTTCGGCTACGTGAAGGGCGCCTTTACCGGCGCCACTCAGAACCGGCTCGGGCGCCTCGAGCAGGCCAATGGCGGTACCTTGTTTCTCGATGAAATCGGGGACCTTGACGCCGCCTTGCAGGCCAAGCTGCTTCGNNTCATTGCGGCGACCAACCGCGACCTCAAGGCACTGGTGCGCGAGGGCCGTTTTCGTGAGGACCTGTTCTATCGTCTCGACGTGTATGGCATCACGGTGCCACCGCTGCGCGAGCGCCGTGAGGACATTCCGTTACTGGCGCGCAGCTTCCTGCGCGAGCTCGCGGCCGAGACCGATCGGCCCGTTACCGATATCGCGCCGGCAGCTGTCGAGGTGCTGCTGCGCTATCAATGGCCAGGCAATATCCGCGAACTGCGCAACACTGTGGAGCGCTCGCTGCTTTCCTGTCGCGGCACGACCATCGATTTGACCGATCTGCCACACGCGATTCTGGCCAGTGCCGGAGCTGTCGACGATTCCGGCTTCTCGCTCGAGAAGCTCGGCGTTCAGGACCTTGACCAGTGGCTTGAGGAAGTCGAGCGGCGCGCAATTCAGCAGGCCCTCGCGCAGTGCAACGGCGTGCAGGCACAGGCAGCGCGACGCCTCGGAATTAGCGAGCGCAGCCTCTGGCACCGCATCAAGAAGCTCGGCATCCAGATCAATCGAGTCGTAAATTGACCTGACGCAATGCCGCCGCCGTCGGCGGCGGGGGACACTAAGGGGCACCGCATCAGCGGAGGTATCGTATGGCTGTCTGGTTCGCGTGGCTGCAGTTTTTGCTGTGTGTGGTGCTGATCGGCGTTGCCGGCACCTATCTGTCGCGTTATGGCGACGTGATCGCCGAAAAGACCGGTTTGGGTGGCACCTGGATCGGCCTCATCCTGCTCGCCACAGTCACGTCTCTGCCTGAGCTGATCACGGGTGTCAGTTCCGTCACGCTGGCCGGCACGCCGAACATTGCGGTTGGCGACGTGCTTGGAAGCTGTGTGTTCAATCTCCTGATTCTCGTCATACTCGACTTCCTGCAGCGCGAGGAGTCGGTTTATTCTCGGGCCAGCCAGGGCCATATCCTGTCGGCCGGCTTCGGCCTGATTCTTATTAGTATTGTTGCGTTCAACCTGCAGCTCGCAGTCAATGGCGGCGTCCCGCGCTTCGGACATGTCGGCATCTACACGCCCGTAATTTTGCTCCTCTATGCGGTAGCCATGCGTACGGTGTTCTTTTACGAGCGTAATCACCGCGAGGCCTTTCACGAAGAGCGCGCCGAACGCTACGCGGATGTCACGCTACGACAGGCCGGGCAGCGCTACGCGATGGCCGCCGGGGTAGTCGTGGTGGCCGGTATTTGGCTGCCATTCGTTGGTGAGCAGCTTGCCCGTCTGATGGGTTGGCACCAGACATTTGTCGGGACGTTGTTCGTTGCCGCAGCGACCTCCGTACCTGAAGTGGTGGTGACGATCGCAGCGGTGCGAATCGGTGCCTTGGATCTAGCCATTAGCAACCTGCTCGGCAGTAATGTATTCAATATCGCTATCCTCGCCGTGGATGACCTTTTGTTCCTGAACGGTCCGTTGCTCTCCAATGTTTCGCCGATGCACACCGTGTCGGCGCTGTCCGCGATGATGATGACCGGCATCGTGATCGTCGGCCTGTTCTACCGACCTCGCAAACGCTTCATCCGTGGCGTGGGCTGGGCGGCGCTGTTCCTGCTCGTCATCTATCTCCTCAATACATCGATTCTCTATTTGCGCGGGGGGTGACGCATGGCCGCGCCCGCGACAACTTCTGCCGACAAACTGCAAGCCTGGCATCTGCTAAGCGCGGAGGACACGCATCGGCGACTGGAAGTGGGGGCGCAAGGTCTTAGTGCCGCTGATGTCGAGGTCCGCCGGCAGCGCTTCGGTGCCAACGAGATCGCAGAGGGAACCCGGCGCGGGCCGCTTGCGATGTTCCTTGCACAGTTCACGGATTTCATGATCCTGGTGTTGATCGCCGCGGCCGTAATCTCGGGGTTGCTCGGAGATCTCACTGATACGCTCGTGATCCTGGCCATCATTGTCTTGAACGCGGCCATCGGCTTCGCCCAGGAGTATCGCGCCGAGCGCGCGATTGCGGCGCTGAAGCGCATGGCGGCACTTCAGGCGCATGTGCTGCGTGATGGCCGTTCGGCCTTGATTCCGGCCATCGAAGTGGTTCCAGGAGACATTGTCTTGCTCGAGGCCGGCAACGCCGTGCCGGCGGATGTTCGATTGGACGAAGTCGCGCAGCTGCGCTGCGAAGAGGCCGCGCTGACCGGTGAGTCGGAGCCGGTCGAGAAACATATCCGTGCGCTGCATGAAGTGGACGCGCCGCTGGGGGATCGGCGCAACATGGCCTACAAAGGCACGCTCATTACCTACGGGCGGGGGCGCGGTATCGTGGTGGCAACCGGCATGCAGACCGAGCTCGGGCGCATTGCCCAGTTGCTGCATGGCGAGGAGGAGGGCAAGACCCCCCTGCAAAAGCGTCTCGCGCGCTTCGGCAAGAACCTCGCGCTCGTGGTGTTGGCCATTTGCACAATCCTTTTCGTCACGGGTCTGCTGCGCGGCGAGCCGCTGTTGCTCATGCTGCTCACCGCCATCAGCCTCGCGGTGGCGGCCATTCCGGAGGCATTGCCAGCAGTGGTCTCGATTTCGCTCGCACTCGGTGCGCGCAAGATGGTGGCCCGCCACGCACTGGTGCGCAAACTGCCGGCGGTGGAGACCCTGGGTTCGGTGACCTTCATCTGCTCAGACAAGACGGGCACGCTCACTGAAAATCGAATGCGCGCCGAGGAAGTCTGGGTGGATGGGTCGCATGCACGCGCGGCGGATCTCACGCTCGAGGCCGCTCCAGCTTTCCCGGCTGCAATGCCGACCACGCCTAAGCCCGCGCTGCTGCTGGCGCTTGCCTTGTCGAACGATGCCCGCCTCGGCGCGGACGGCGGTGTTATCGGCGATCCGACCGAGGTGGCGCTGTTCGAGCTGGCCCGTGCCGCCGGATGGGACAAGCAGGCGCTGGAGCGCGACTATCCGCGGCGGGCGGAGGTGCCATTCGACTCGGAACGGGCGCGCATGAGCACCTTGCATGTGACTCCCCCCGGGGTGGTGGCCTTCATTAAGGGCGCGCCGGAGCAGGTCTTGCCCATTTGCCACGACCAGCTTTCTGTTGACGGCATTATTGCCCTGGATCGCGGCGAAGCAGAGCTTGCCGCGGAGCGCATGGCGGCTGAGGGACTGCGAGTACTGGCGGTGGCGATGCGGCACTGGCCTCAGATGCCGTCCGATGTGTGCAGCGAGGCGATTGAGAGCGGGCTCACGTTCCTGGGCCTTGTCGGGCTCATGGACCCGCCGCGTGCTGAAGCACGCGAGGCGGTGCAGCTCTGCCAGACTGCCGGCATCGCGCCGGTGATGATCACCGGGGATCACCCGGCCACGGCGCGCGCGATTGCGCGGAGGCTCGGTATCATCGAAGACGGCGGCGAGGTGATCACCGGCCGCGAGCTGACGCGCATGGACATGGCCGAATTCGAGGAGCACGTTGAGCGCGTGCGCGTTTACGCGCGGGTGGCGCCCGAGCAGAAGATCAAGATCGTGCGCGCGCTGCAGGACAAGGGCGAATTCGTTGCCATGACTGGTGACGGGGTGAACGATGCGCCCGCGCTCCGGCGCGCGGACATTGGGGTGGCCATGGGCATTACCGGCACGGACGTGGCAAAGGAGGCCGGGCACATGATTCTGCTGGATGACAACTTTGCGACCATCGTGTCGGCGGTACGCGAGGGACGGCGNNCATCAAGTACACCATGACCAGCAATTCGGGCGAGATTTGGACGATATTTCTCGCCCCGTTTCTCGGTTTGCCAATACCGCTACTGCCGATCCACATCTTGTGGATCAACCTCGTGACCGATGGCCTTCCAGGCCTCGCCTTGGCTGCCGAAGGGGAAGAGCGCGGCGTGATGCAGCGACCACCACGCCCGCCGCATGAAAGCATCTTCGCCCACGGTATGTGGCAACACATGATCTGGGTGGGCCTGCTCATGGGCGGCGCCTCGCTGTTTACGCAGGCATGGGCAATCTACACTGACCACGGCCACTGGCAGACCATGGTATTCACGGTGTTGACACTCTCACAGCTAGGGCATGTGTTGGCGATTCGCTCCGAGCGCGACTCGCTCTTCACGCAGGGGATACTATCCAATCCTTCCCTGATCGCAACGGTGGTGTTCACGATCGGCCTGCAAATGGCCACGATCTACGTGCCGTTTCTCAATCCGATCTTCAAGACGGAGTCGCTCACGCTTGATGAGCTGGTGTTCTGTCTTCTGATGTCCTCAGTGGTATTCGTTGCGGTGGAGATCGAGAAGTGGTTCGTGCGCCGTGGCTGGCTTTATGCCAGCAACCGCCCAGTCACGCGCAGTGGAGGAGCAGCCGGCGCCGGCGCGCGACCCGGTGTCTAGGTAAGCTTCTCGACACCTTGCGCACCGCCGAGCAACAGTACGTCCGCCGGACGGCGGGCGAACAGGCCATTGGTGACAACGCCGGTAACATGGTCAAGTTGGCCCTCGAGTTCGACGGGGTTGAGGATCTTAAGGTTATGCACGTCGAGGATGATGTTGCCGTTGTCGGTCGTGAAGCCCTGACGCCAGACCGGATCGCCGCCCAGCGCAACGAGCTTGCGCGCCACGAGACTGCGCGCCATGGGGATGACCTCGATCGGCAGCGGGAAGTTGCCGAGAACGTCGACCAGCTTGGAATCATCGGCAATGCAGATGAACTTGGTGGAAGCCGCCGCGACGATCTTCTCGCGAGTCAGCGCGCCACCTCCACCCTTTACGAGGTGCAGGTGCCGCGTGGCCTCATCGGCCCCGTCCACGTAAACGGGCAGGCTCCCCGCGGCGTTCAGGTCGAGGACCGGGATGCCGTGCTTTTTCAGTCGCTCGGCGCTGGCGTTGGAGCTCGCCACAGCGCCATCGAGCTTGCCCTTGATGCGGGCGAGCGCGTCGATGAAATAGTTTGCGGTCGAGCCGGTACCGACGCCGACCACCCAACCCGGCTCGATGTACTCCAGGGCAGCTTCGGCGGCGCCCCGTTTCTTGTCATCCTGCGTCATGAATCGATGTGCTCTCGCGGTGGCAGGCGGGCAGAATACCCATTCGGCGTGTGATATTGAAGCCGTTTGTTGGTAGATTAGCCGTATCGAACAACAACTTCCCGCCGACGGCCAATTCCCGGCCACGGGTCGGTCGGGGCCGCCAGGCGCCAGCTCGTGCCGCAGAGTTATCTCAAGAAGATCCTGAATGCACGCGTCTATGAGGTAGCGCGTGAAACACCGCTCGAACATGCCCCGGTGCTGTCGCGCCGCGTGGGCAACCAGGTGTGGCTGAAGCGCGAAGACGAGCAACCGATTTTCTCGTTCAAGTGCCGCGGGGCCTATAACAAGATGGCCGGACTGCCGGCAGCCGTCTTGCGCAAGGGCGTTGTCGCGGCCTCAGCCGGCAATCACGCGCAGGGAGTGGCGCTCGCCGCGAGCCGATTGGGCGCTCGCGCGACCATCGTGATGCCGCGCACTACTCCGCAGATCAAGGTCGATGCCGTACGCAATCTGGGTGGCAACGTGGTGCTGCATGGCGACAATTACGACGCCGCCTATGTGCATGCGCGCGCGCTGTCGCGCCGGCGCGGTCTGAGCTTCGTGCATCCGTATGACGACCCGGAGGTGATTGCGGGTCAGGGCACGATCGGCGTCGAGATCCTCAAGCAGCATCCCGCTCCCATCGATGCCATCTTTGTGCCTGTCGGCGGCGGCGGGCTCATTTCGGGAATCGCGGCCTACGTCAAGCAGATACGGCCGGAGGTGAAAATCATTGGCGTGGAGCCGGAAGATGCCGACGCCATGGACCGATCGCTACGTGCCGGACGGCGCGTGCAACTCGAGCATGTCGGCATCTTTGCCGATGGGGTGGCCGTGCGAAATGTCGGCAAGGAAACGTTCCGGTTGTGTCGCCAGTACGTCGACGACATGGTGATCGTCTCGAATGACGAAATCTGCGCTGCTATCAAGGATGTTTTCGAGGACCGCCGCTCGGTGCTGGAGCCGGCCGGGGCACTTGGTTATGCCGGACTGAAACGCTATGTGCAGCAGCGGCACCTCAAGGACCGCTGTCTTGTCACTATCGCGTCCGGTGCCAATGTGAACTTCGACCGGCTGCGCTATGTGGCCGAGCGCGCCGAGGTGGGTGAGCGGCGTGAGGCGATCCTCGCGGTTACGATTCCGGAACGTGCCGGGGCGCTCAAGAATTTCTGCCGCATTCTCGGTGACCACGCCATTACCGAGTTCAACTATCGCTATGCGGATCCGAAGCGCGCCCACATCTTTGTTGGCATCCAGCTGCGCGAGGCCGAGCGCCTTGCCCGCCTCACTGCAACGCTGCGCCACCACGGCTACCCGACGCTCGATATGACCGACAACGAGATGGCGAAGCTCCATATCCGGCATCTGGTTGGCGGTCGCGCCCCAAATGCACTCGATGAGCAGCTCTACCGATTCGAGTTCCCCGAACGCCCCGGGGCGCTCATGGAGTTCCTGCGCAAGATGGGCGGCGGCTGGAACATCTCGCTGTTCCACTATCGCTCGCATGGGGCCGACTTCGGGCGTGTGCTGGTTGGCATGCAGGTGCCGCGCGCTGATGCGCGCAAGTTCCAACGCTTCCTCGACTCGCTTGGCTATGAGTACGTCGAGGAGACCGGCAACCCGGCGTACAAGTTGTTCCTGAGCTAGGAGGACCCTAGCGCGGCAGGGATGCCGCGTTGAGAATGCCTGCGCCAACGGAGATGGCGGCGTGCAGTAGCGCTGCGGAGATCTTCTGCTTCTTGATATCTTTGAACAGTTCGGGGTGCGCAAGCCGGATCGTGCCGAGGACCAGCAGCTGGATTGTNNGGCGAATCAGCGTAAGCTCTCCATAGGGCGTGATCATGGTGTAGACGAAGCTGAAGATCATCAGCAGCACCACACCAATCCCGAAGTCGGCGAGAAACAGCGGCAATCCTGCCAGATGTGCCAGCATGCCGTCCGGCATGGCATTCCTCCAGAATGGCGAGGTTGCAGCTTACCGCACGCGCGCATTCGGCGCGAAGCCTGCCGGCCGACGCGGTCTGGGATTATGATGGCGGCGCGGCCCATGCGGTGCGCCGCCTTTAACCACTGACAGGAGAGTTGATCATGAGCAACGCCAACAAGGCCTTGTCGCTATTCGAGGAGTTCAAGAACTTCGCGCTCAAGGGAAACGTCATTGATCTTGCAGTCGGCGTCATCATCGGGGCCGCATTCGGCAAGATTGTCGACTCGCTGGTGAAGCACATCATCATGCCGTTCGTGAGTCTGCTCATGCCAGGCGAGCAGGGCTATCTCGGCTGGAAGCTGGCGGTCGGGGCCAAGGAGGTCCCCTACGGGCTGTTCATCGGTGAATTGGTGAATTTTCTGGTCGTTGCCTTCGCGCTCTACTTATTCATAGTCAAGTTTCTGGGTTGGATGATGAAGACGAAGAAGCAGGAAGCTGCTGCCGCGCCCCCGCCCGCACCGTCGAAGGAAGAGCAGTTGCTAACCGACATTCGAGACCTGTTGAAAGCCCAGAAAAGCTGACAACGCGGCGAGGGGATTACTTTTTCTTTACCCGTTCGGCGCGCGTGATGACGACGTCCTTGGCGGGCACGTCTTGGTATTGGCCGAAGCGGTGGGTCGGTGCCGCTTCGATCTTGCGCACCACGTCCATGCCCTTGGTGACCTTTCCAAACACACAGTAGCCCCAGCCCTGCGTGCTCTTGTCGCGGTGATCGAGAAATGCGTTGTCCACTGTGTTGATGAAGAACTGCGCCGAGGCCGAATGCGGGTCCGGGGTACGTGCCATCGCGATGGTGCCGGAAAGGTTCTTCAGCCCGTTGTCGGCCTCGTTACGAATGGGTGTGCGCGTCGTCTTCTCCTTCATTCCCGGCTGAAAGCCACCGGCCTGGATCATGAAGCCCGGAATCACGCGGTGAAAAACCGTTCCATTGTAGAAGCCGGCATCCACATACTCGAGGAAATTCCGGACTGTGTTTGGCGCTTTTTTCGCGTCGAGCTCGATTTCAATCACGCCGGCGCTGGTAGTAAGGCGCACCCTTGGATTTGCCGCAATTTCGTTGCCCGTGGCGAGGTTCGCGGCTGCCAGCGTGAGAACCGTGAGCATCGTGATGCCAAGCTTTTTCATGTGTTTTTCTCTCCAGTGAGTTTGAGAATAGTCTTCCATTCCCTGGCGGTCACCGGCATTACCGACAGCCGGCTGCCCCGCTGTACCAGCTGCATGTCGCGCAGCGATTTCTCGTTTCGAATGGCATCGAGCAGGGTGGGCGAGCGGAATGTTCGTTTCAGGCGCACGTCGACCATAAACCAGCGTGGCTGATCAGAAGTGCTTTTTGGGTCGTAGTATTCGCTTGCTGGGTTGCAGGCGGTGGGATCGGGATAGGCTTCCCGGCAGATTTCGACGATGCCATATACGCCGGGCGCCGGGCAGCTCGAGTGATAGAAGAACGCCAGATCACCTTTCTTCATGGCTCGTAGAAAGTTGCGTGCCTGATAGTTGCGCACGCCATCCCAGGGAGCCTGTCGCCGCGGGCGTCGGGCGAGATCAGTGATGCTGAACACATCCGGCTCCGACTTCATCAACCAGTAGTGCATCGGGGTGCTAATCTTCCGCGACGCTCACGCGCCGGATAGCCGTCGCCTTGCCGTTCGCCGAGTCGATGTCAATCAGGGCGCCGCACAGCGTTGCCCTGCCTTCGGCCGTATCAAAGCGCTCTGGTAATTTGTCCACAAAACGGCGGATAGCCTTTTCGGTGTCGAGCCCAATGACGGAGTCATAGCAGCCACACATGCCGACGTCGGTCAGATACGCCGTGCCGCCCGGCAGTACGCGTTCGTCGGCAGTCGGCACGTGGGTGTGGGTGCCAACGACGGCGCTAACACGTCCGTTCAGGTACCAGGCAAGCGCATGCTTTTCGCTGGTGACCTCCGCATGAAAGTCGACAAATATCGCCTTGACGTCCGCAGGCCTTGCAGCCAGCACCTCGTCGGCNNTGGGTAGTTATGCGGACGCAGCAGACGCGGCTCGCGCTGGATGTAGTCGAGCGCCTCGCGCTTGTCCCAGGCATGGTTGCCGTTGGTTAGTACGTCCACGCCGGCGGCGAAAAGCTCGACGGCGGTCTCGGGCGTGATACCTGCGCCGCCCGCGATGTTTTCGGCGTTGGCGACGACGACATCGGGCGCCAGCTCCTCACGCAGGCCCGGCAGGTGGCGACTGACCACTCGCCGACCGGGCGCCGCCATTACATCACCAAGGAAGAGCAGTCTCATCGAAGATCCGGTCGTGCGTCAGGGCTGGGCGGTAATATAGGTGTGGCGATCGGTCACAATAGACATCAGCGGCACATCCCAGTCATTGACGGGGAGTGCGTCGACCCGCTGAAAATCATAGGCCAGGCCGACGAGATGCGGTTTGCGCCAGAATCGGCGCCCGCGCAGAAAGTCGAGACTGCGGTCGTAGAAGCCCCCGCCCATGCCGAGACGGTTGCCATCGGCGTCGAAACCTACGAGCGGCATCAGGATGAGATCCAGCGCGGCGGCGCGTACCAGCTCGCGCGGTAACACGCGTGGTTCGGGAATCCCGAAGCGGTTGGCGCGCATCGGGGTGTCGTGCTGCAACGGCGCGAACCACAAGCGATCGCCGTTGATGCGCGAGAGCACGGGCAGGTAGCAACACTTGCCGCGCGACTGCGCACGCGCCATGAGCGGCATCGGGTCTATCTCGCTATCGTTGGGGAGATAAAACCCGATTCGCCTCGCCACCTGCCAGACGCGCAGCGCCGCCGCATTCGCCGCCAACGCATCGGCCGCGCGTTCACGCAGTTGCGGCGAAAGCGCGTGTCGTCGTGCCCGCAGGGCGCGACGCAGTTCCGGTTTTTCGAAATCCGTGGACAAGCGAAGGCGCGGGTGATCGGGGATCTGGAATGGAAAGGCGCCCTCCGCGAATGCCGTGCCGCTCCCGTGGCCTTGAACCGTGTGGTTCAAGTGGGGACCTTCATGGTGCTTTCAGGCTTCCCGCTACGAGGCGGGCTTGCACACCAGCACCGACGGTCGGTCCCCGAGACTGAGCTTATAGGTTCAGAGGATTTCGGGAACGGTCACCTGCACCGCAGGGGACGCAGAATCACTATATACCTATTGGTGCGACTGCGCGAGCGCGCTATCAATGCGGTCCTGCAGGGAACGCAGGCGCTCGGTGACATCATCCGGCAGTCCGCCGCGAGACTGCAATTCGAGTAGCTCGTGCGCAATGTTTAGCGCTGCCATGATGGCACAGCGTTCGGTACCGATGACCTTGCCGCTCGCCTGGATCTCACGCATCTTGCTGTCGAGCAGTCGCGCCGCCGCGAACAGTCCGGCGCGCTCATTTTCCGGGCACGCCACCATGAAATCCTTGCCAAGGATTGTGACGCTCGTGATGTCCGGATTATCCTTCATCGATGACTCAGGTGCGTTCGAGCGCCTTGAGTCGCCCGATCATCGATTCGATGCGCTCGCGCGCAATGCGCGTCTTCTCGGCGAGCTTGACGTGCTTCTCGCTCAGAACATCATGGCGCGAGCGAAGCGATTCGTTCTCGTGCTGCAAACGCCGCACGCGCTCGATGAGTTCTTCCACTCGACTCTCGAGTACCTTCAAATCGTCGTTTTGCGAGCGGGCACGAGTAGCGGCCATGTTGTAGGCAATATTAGGTATGTGCCGCCATGCGGTCAACGCCCTGCCGGTCCCAGGTGCTAGACTGCGCGCTTCTCCCCATACCAGTCGGAGTTACCGGTGTCGGCCAGCGAATCTCCCCCGGTGGATTACCAGCAACTTACCGAGGCACTCGTCGCCGACGATCTGGTGACAAGTGCCGCCGAGGTGCACGGCGCGCTAACCGGATTGCTGTGCACACCGCAGCTACCACCAGACTGGCAGCGGATCGTACTCGGCGAGATTCCGCTGACCGGCAGCGCGCTGCCGGCGCTGATCGAGCGCCTGTGTGAGTGGACCGAGGCGCAACTGCGAAGCGAGGAGTTCAGTTTCGAGCCGTTGCTACCGCCCGAGGAATCTCCGCTCTCTGAACGGGTCGAAGCACTGGCGGGCTGGTGTCGCGGCTTCCTGGACGGACTGCTGGCCGCCGGTGTTCGCGACGCCGGCGCATTACCGGGCGAGGGTGGTGAGTTCATACATGATTTGCTGTCCATCGGCGAAGCGGAACCGCCGCAGGCGCCGACGGAAGAGGAAGAGCGCGCCTATGCCGAGTTGGTGGAGTATTTGCGCGCTGGCGTGGGACATGTATACGAGGAGTGTCGGCGCACTGTGAAGGCATCGCCATAGCAGGGCTATAGATTGCGATTTTCACGTCGTGCGCGAATCTCTTCTGCCGTTCGGCGATAGGTTTCGAGATGGCGGCCGCCAATGGCGATTGCCTGGTCAGCAGCCTGCGCCGCCTCATCAAGTTTTCCCTGGGTAGCTAAAACGTGGGCAAGATTGTTAAAGGCATCCCCGGATTCGGGATGCGTCCGAGTGGCCAGGCGAAACGCATCGCTCGCTGCTGCGTACTGGCCAAGCGCGTATCGGCTGTTGCCCAGTCCGATCAGCGCGCCCAGGCTCTTCGGCCAGCGAGTCAGCGTCGCCGCGTAACCTGCGGCGGCCTGCTCGTAGCGTTGCTGCCTCTCCAGTGCTGCGACGCTTTGCAGGTAACGCGACTCCTCGGCCGTGGCCGGCAGCTGCTCGGGCGGCAGCACCACCACGGCCCAGTAGTCAGCGCGCGCCCAGGTGCGCTCGAAGACACGCAGTGGCATTGCGAGGCGCGCTTCCGCGCCGGAGCGCAGCACCACTTCGGCGCGCGGCAGGTCGAAGCCGATGACAACCGCGTAGTGCCACTGTGGGTGCCAGTCGAGTGCCAGGTTCTGCAGCACCAGCACCGGGTGGCCGGCGACGAGTTCGGCGAAGACCGATTCGAGCTCCGGGCGCAGCACGTACGGGATGCGCCCATGGTTCCGCGCCGCCGCCAGGATTTCGAGCTGCAGGCTGCCGTGGCGCTCGGGCAGGTAGACCTGCGGCGTGAGGGCGGCGGGCTCGATCGCCTCGCCCGACCAGTTGAGAAGCATCGCGAGTGAGGCCGGCCCGCATTGGTACTCGTCCTGCGGGAAGAACGGCACCGCGGTGAGCTCGACCGGCTGCTGGAAGGCCGACGCAGTCGCAAGCAAGCGGTCGCTCTGCGGTGTTGCGCACGCGCCCAACAGCATGGCGAGCACCACAAACAAACCGCCCGGCATGAGCCGGGCGGTTTGTTTGTGACCGATCGCTACTCGGCGCTTCACTACCGGGCGGATCCCTTCTTGGTAAAGGGGAACACGCTGGTCCAGCCCATGATGTCGGTGAAGAGCAGCACCAGAAACACGACAAGGGCAATGCCAAGCACTGTGCCGAGAGCAGAACCGCCGGCCGGAAGTTCATCGAGCTTGCCAGCGAGGCTATGGATCTCCTGATCCGTCAGACTGTCGACGCGTGCCTGTACCACTTCCGGCTGCACGCCGTAGGCCACGAACTGCGCCTTGACCTCGTCGCGCGCGAGCAGCGCGCCGATGCGATCGCGGTCTTGCCGCGCCTGCGCCGACGTGGTGACGGTTTCCGTGCCCACAAGTGCGGCTTGCGCCATCGGTACATGCAGCGATAGCACCAACAGACCAGCAGACACCAGGTACGACACCGGTTTTGCGATTTGACGAATGATTAACATGAAAAGTCTCCTGAGTGAGAGAAAGGCTTTTCGGTTGGCACGCCCAACCTGGACGATTTCCACCCTTGACCGCTGCGATTGTAGACCCAAACGAACGTAACGTTAATCCGGGGGGGGTCGGGGAACCCGCAGAGGGGGCTGCCGAGCCCGGTCATGCCCTGCGAGTGACTCTTCGGCTCTGGCATAATGGCCAACATGGACCAGAAGGTGTTTGCCAAGCGCAGGCGCGACGTGATGACGCAGATGGACGGTGGAATTGCGATTCTGCCGACTGCACCGGTACGCGCTCGCAATCGCGACGTCGACTACCCGTTTCGGCCGGACAGCGATTTCTTCTATCTCACGCATTTCCCGGAACCCGAGGCCTGTGCCGTTTTGTTGCCGGGTCGTCCGCAGGGGGAGTACATACTGTTCTGCCGCGAGCGCAACCCGGAAAAGGAAATCTGGGAAGGGCGCCGGGCAGGACTGGATGGCGCGCGCGAGCTTTTCGGTGCGGATGACGCCTTTCCGATCGACGACATCGACGAAATCCTGCCCGGGTTGCTGGAAAACCGCGAAAAGGTTTTCTACAGCATGGGCCGCTATCCGCGTTTCGATCAGAAACTCATGAACTGGGTCAACGAGGTTCGCGGCAAGGCGCGTCACGGCGTACACGCACCCGGCGAGTTCGTGGATCTCGATCACATCCTGCATGAGATGCGCCTCATCAAGGGTGCGGAAGAGATCCGCGTCATGAAGCGGGCGGCCAAGGTCTCGACTGCCGCGCACCGTCGCGCCATGCAGGCCTGTCGACCCGGCATGATGGAGTACGAGATCGAGGCCGAGTTGCTCTACGAGTTCAAGAAGGGCGGGGCGGGATTTCCGGCCTACCCATCGATCGTGGGCGGCGGAGAGAATGGCTGCGTGCTGCACTACACCGAGAACGCCGCCGCCCTCAAGGATGGCGACCTGCTGTTGATCGATGCCGGCGCTGAAATTGATGGGTATGCGGCAGACATTACGCGTACCTTTCCGGTGAATGGCAAGTACCGCGGCGAACAGCGTGCCGTCTACGAGGTGGTGCTGGCCGCGCAGCTCGCGGCCATCGAGAAGACGCGGCCGGGTGGGCACTGGAACGAGCCGCACGATACTGCCGTGCGCGTCCTCACGCAGGGGCTGAAGGATCTGGGGTTGCTCAAGGGCAGCGATGTCGAGGGACATATCGAAAAGGGCGACTACAAGCGCTTCTACATGCATCGCACCGGACACTGGCTCGGCATGGATGTGCATGATGTCGGGGACTACAAGGTCGCCGACAATTGGCGCTTGCTCGAGCCCGGCATGGTGCTCACGGTCGAGCCGGGGCTTTACATCGGTGGCGGTGCTAAAGACATTGATGAGCGCTGGTGGAACATCGGCATCCGTATCGAAGACGATGTCCACGTCACGCGCGAGGGCAATGAAGTGCTGACGCGCGATGTCCCAAAGCGCATCGACGAAATCGAAGCGATTATGCGTTCGGGTTGACGATGGGGACGCGCAACGAAAGCTACGATGTCGTTGTCATTGGCGGTGGGATGGTGGGCGCGAGCCTGGCCTGTGCGCTTGGCGCGACTGGCCTGCGGATCGCCGTCGTGGAGGCCGTGCCGCTCAGTGCGGCCACTCAACCGAGCTACGACGACCGCACCATCGCGCTGGCCTACGGGTCGCGGCGCGTGTTTGAAACCATCGGTGTGTGGCATGCCATCGACGCAGGTGGAGTCACGCCGATTGAGCGCATACATGTTTCGGACCGGGGCCACTTTGGCGTTACCCGGCTTGCGGCGCGGGATGCGAATCTGCCGGCACTCGGGTACGTGGTCGAGAACCGCGTACTCGGCGCCGCGCTGCTGTCGGTGCTGCAGGCTTCGAGCGCGATCGACTGGATTTGTCCAGCGGCCATGGAGTCGATTTCGATCGAGCCAGCGGCGGCAAGCGTGACGATTCGTGCCGGCGAGGCAACCCGCACACTTACGGCACGCCTCGTGGTGGCGGCGGATGGGGCCCACTCAACGGTGCGCAGTGCTGTTGGCATTGACGCCGAGCGCACCGAGTATGACCAGAGCGCCGTCGTGACCAACGTTACTGCGAGTCGTCCCGTGACCAACACCGCCTATGAGCGCTTCACCAGTACCGGCCCGCTGGCGCTGCTGCCGATGTCGAAGAACCGCTATGCCGTGGTATGGAGCGCCCGGCGCGCGCAGGCCAAAGAGCTGCTGGCGCGTCCGGACGACGAGTTTCTCGCGGGATTACAGGAGCGCTTCGGCGGAAGGCTGGGCGAGTTCTCGCGACTCGGCAAGCGCGCCGCCTACCCGCTGGCTCTCACCAAGGTGCGCGAGTACGCACGCGAACGGCTGGTGTTGATCGGCAATGCCGCCCACACGGTGCACCCGGTTGCCGGCCAGGGATTCAACCTCGGCCTGCGCGACGTTGCGGCGCTGGCGGAGGTGCTGGCCGGCGCACAGCGCTGTGGCGCCGACCTCGGTGCCGCTGCGCTGCTCGAGCGATATGCGCGCTGGCGCAGGCGCGACAACCTGGTCATCGCCAACTTCACTAATGGGTTGATACGGGTTTTCTCCAGCGACCTTTTTCCCTTGGCGCTGGCGCGCAATGCCGGGCTCGTGGCGGTCGACCTGTTACCGGGCGTGAAGCGTGGTTTCATCCGCGTCACTAGTGGCATGGCCGGCAAACTGCCGCGACTCGCACGCGGACTGCCGTTGTGAGCGCCACGGCATGACGAGTCACTACGACATCGTCATTGTTGGCGGCGGCATGGTGGGTGCGAGCCTCGCCTGTGCCCTTGGCAACAGTCCGTTCAAGGTGGCGCTGCTCGATCAGCGCGTTGCCCAGGATCCCCCCGCGCAAGGGTTTGATCTACGAGTGAGCGCCATCACGCTCGCGTCGCGCGCCATATTTGAAAACCTCGGTGCTTGGGACTTCATGACGCGGCGGCGCGTTTGCGCCGTCGAGCAGATGCGCATCCGGGACGAAGGCGGCAGCGGTTCGGTCACGTTCGACGCCGCTGAGATCGCAGAGCCCTGTCTCGCCTACATCATCGAGAATAGCGTCATCCACAATGCGCTTATAGAGAGACTGCAACAGTTCACCAACGTGCACACGCTCGTCCCGGTTACTCCCGAGACAATGGAGTTTGGCAGCGAACAGGTCATCATTGTGTTGCGGGATGGGCGACGGCTCGGAGCGCGGCTGGTAGTGGGGGCAGATGGGGCTGATTCGCTCGTGCGCCGCGTGACGGGTATTGAGACGAGGCGGCTCGATCTTGGTCAGAGCGGTGTGGTGGCGACCGTCGTTACCGAGCGGCCACACGCCAACGTGGCGCGGCAGCGGTTTCTTGGCACGGGCCCGCTGGCGTTTCTCCCGCTGGCCGACGCGCACACCTGTTCAATCGTCTGGTCAGCGGATACGGAGCTCGCCAGTGCACTGCTTGCGCTCGACGATAACGCGTTTGTCGCGCGTCTGCAGGCAGCATTTGGTAACGACCTCGGTAGCATCCGCTCGGTCGGTCCGCGTGCCGCATTCCCGCTGGCGCTCAGCCACGTCCGGGCGTATTGCGCACCACGTGCAGCGCTCGTCGGCGACGCGGCCCATACGGTGCATCCGCTTGCCGGTCAGGGTGTGAATCTCGGGTTTCTGGATGCCGCGTCGCTCGCCGAGATTCTGATTGCCGCGCAGCGCAGCCACCAGGATGTCGGTAGTTTGACGGTACTGCGGCGCTACGAGCGCTGGCGCAAGGGGGAGAATCTCGGCATGGTCTCAGTCACTGGCGGTTTTCGCTATCTCTTTAGCAACAAACTGCCGGGACTTACGCAGCTACGAAACTTCGGCCTAGACCTGGTTGACGCCGCGATACCCCTGAAAAGTGCGCTTACCCGCCGGGCAAGTGGCCTGACTGGCGATCTGCCCAAGCTCGCACGCCGGTCAACGGCATAGCCGGCGCGGTCGGCATACCCAGGCAGCGCCGTGCACGGTACAATGGGGTCGTCAATCAATTGTGCCGCCCACGGCGGGCGGCGAGTCGCGGAGGCTCTGGTCGTGCCGGACAGTGAGCGTCGCACCAATTCTCGGAAACCCGTGCCTCGTACGGCCATGCTCGCGCACGCGACTGGTCATCGGTTTTGTCAGGTCCATGACATCAGCCTCTCGGGCGCTATGTTGGAGATTGGCTGGGGAGTGCTCACGCACGACGTGCCGGTCCAGCTCATGATCGATCTTCCGAATGGCGCAGGCGCCAAAGCCTATTCCTTGCCGGCAACGGTGGCTCGCGTCTCGCGTAGCGGCACTGCCATCAAGTTCATGGGACTGGATAGCGAGAGCCGCCATGCACTCTCAAGTTTCCTGAGCAGTCACTGATCCCGCCCCTCCCGCGAGTCGCGCGGGAGTCATATGCAAAGCGAATTCTGGAACACCCGATATGCGGAGCCAGGTTATGCCTATGGCACCGCCCCGAACGCGTTTCTCATTTCCCAAGCGCAACACTTGCGGCCAGGGATGAGCGCGCTGGCAGTGGCAGACGGGGAAGGGCGCAACGGCGTATGGCTTGCCGAACAGGACCTGGCGGTGCTGTCCGTTGATGCCTCGGATGTCGGGCTGCGCAAGGCGCAAGCCCTTGCCGCGGAACGAAACGTGGCGCTAGGCACCGAAGTTGCGAATCTTTTCGACTGGGTCTGGCCAGTGGCGCAATTTGATGTGGTGGTGGCGATTTTCGCTCACTTTCCGCCGGCTCATCGTGCGCGACTGCATGCCAGTATGCTGCGGGCACTGCAGCCGCGCGGACTACTGATTCTCGAAGCCTTTACAGCGCGGCAAATCCAATACCAAAGCGGCGGTCCGCGTGCGCTCGAGATGCTCTACTCGGCTGAGACGCTGCGAATGGACTTTGCGGATGCCGAGATTCTCGAGCTAGAGGAAACACTAACCGATCTCGACGAGGGGCCCTATCATCGCGGTCGGGCAGCGGTAGTCAGGCTGTTGGCACGTCGTGCGGTTTGATCGAGCGACAAGGCGCGCCCCAAAATAAACGGCGCCCGGCAACCAAGTGGCTGCCAGGCGCCGACCCTGGGAGATTGCGATCTGCGCGTTGCTGTCACGAGGGGTTTGTGTGCGGGGTGCCCCAGGCGACTCATGCATTACTGCGCGCAGATCTCCAGAGTTCCGTAACGCTTGTCAGTATTAGCCCGACTCGCCGCTCAGGTACGTGCCGATACCGGCAAGACCTGAGGTTCGAGGCGGTCGCGAAATACGCACCTAATCATCTCGTCAGCGCCAATCTGTCTCGGCACCGCCGTCGGAATGTTTGGCCGGCGCACTGCCCCGTCGCTACACAGCGAAAGATGTTTTGCGAGCCATCCGTGTTGATTTTCATCGGTTGGCGCGAAGGTCTATCGAACTGACTGAGCGAAGCCAGGGCACCGAGGTTGGGTAACGCGCAGGAACAGAGCGTCCATGCTTCCATCCGGGCGAGTTGAATTTCGGGCTGGTCGGCGAGCGGTGTTGAATGCCACACCTATCCCGAGCGACGTGGCAGAGACATAGACGGACTGAAGTTGCATCGAACGCTCCCTGTTCGTGATTCATCCAGACGGATCGGTTTTCTGGAACTTTGGCCTTTCCTCGGTCTGCGCGGCTCGACGGTACCCGTCAGCACTGAGTCTAGGCGCCCGCCAGGGCGATTGCGGCTGGCGGGCGCTGTAAAGGGCGATTAGTGCGACGAACGGCGCGACTAGTAGTAGTAAATGCTGTTTCTCAGCAGTGCGCCGAGCGAAGCGTACTCGTCACGTGTGGCGAGCACGAAGTCCTTGCCGGCATATTTCGAGCGTAGCCGCGCCGTGGCACTACGGCCCTGCTCCGATAGCAGAGCGCTCCTGATGTTGTTTTGCATGTCGGCCGAGATGCGCGGTCCGGCGGAAAAGGCGTTGTTCGGCATAGCGCGGTGTTTGTATAGCACGCGAGTTTTTCTGCCTTCCTTGTCAACCTTGCCGAGTATCTGCACCGGCAGGATCGTGCCCTCGCATTCGCCAGCCACCAGTCCCTCATATGCCCGCTGCCAACCCTTGATGGTCGCAATGGTCGGTTGGCGTGCCGGATTGTCGAACTGGCTGAGCAGCGTCAGCGTGCCGAGGTTGGGCGGTGCATGCGCGCAGACTTTGCGGCCGGCCAGGTGCTTCACTTCCTTGATGTGAGCGCTGTTGGCGCCGGTCACGATCACGAACACAAAGTCCTCAGGCAGTTTCACCAGCGGCGTGTGCTCAAGGTGATTGATGCGCCAGCCATTGAACGCCGGCCCGTCGAACACCAGGTCATAGCTGCCCTTGACCATTTCCTTGCTGTAATTCAGCCAGTTGTCGGAGTACCGGTAGACGAACTTCTTGCCAGTCGTGACCGTCAGCATGTCGGCAATCGGCTGGTAGGTCGCGATTTCGTCTTCCTTCGCGCCGCGCGGCGGCGCGCTGAACACCAATGGATTCGCCTCGGTTCCGGCGGCTGTATAGAAGCTCTCGTCGCGCACCACCGGGCCGGAGCGATTGATGCTACTCGATGGTGCGAATGCGGTCTTCTGTGCCCGGGCCGCCGGCGCTGCTTCGGCACCGACCGCGGTCTGGGAGAATACGGCGAGCGCCGCAATGCTGATTGCGGAGATGAACGTCGAGCGTCGAGTAATCATTTGGCCTCCTTGGCCGAAACGGATCCCTGTGAGAGTGCAGCCACCATCAGCTTCTGCTGCTGTACTACTTGCCAGCACGCGCATGTCTGCCGGCCGACACTCCTGCAGCCTAGCTAGGTACGCCGACGGTGCCGCGAACGCCAAGTGACGCCCGACAGGCGGGGCGGTCTGATAGACAAGCGCGGAGTGAAAGAAAAAAGGCCGAGGGGATCGATCCGATCCCCTCGGTTCACGGCCGATCCGCGTCGGGAGCCCGGCGCGCTACTTGAAAGTGATGAACAGCGCCGACGTCCAGATTTTGGCATCGTCGACCTGCCGGGCAAAGAAGTACACCGGTCGATGGCCGTGCGGGCCATTGTGCGGGTCGATATTGAGCGTGCCGGTTACTTCGCGCGGGGCGGGTGCATCGGACATGCGCTCGAAGCCTAGGAACATGTCGACCCCCGGCAGGTCCTTCTTGAGCCGGGCGGCCTCAAGCAACTCTGCGCCAGTAATCTCCCACTCGAACTTCGGGCAATGCACAAACGGGTTGCCCTTCAACGGATCGCCGACCTTCACGTAACCATCGATGGTGCCTTCCACGCGGATCTTCGCCGTCTTTAGGTGCGAAACGTCGATCTCGATGGCGTCCACGTCCCCATAGGTATCGCTCTTGAAGCCGATAGTGGTCGCGTTTTCCCGCCAGCAGGTTTCCTCAATGTGCTCGAAGCCGAGGCCGTTGAAGGCATTGATGACCGCGTTCGTGATGGTCACCGTGCCTTTCCAGGCAGCCCAGCGGTAGCGGTCCTTGACGCGTGCGCCGCCCCAGCGAAAGCGGATCTTGCGATCCGAATAGCCAAGTTCTTTCTGCAATTCGCGCCGCCAGATCTCGCCGGTATGATCCAGCGCCACGATTTCGTCCCAGCCGGCGTCGCCGAGGAAACGGTACTCGATCGTAGCTGGCCCCTTGTGTTCGAATTCATCGCCCATGATGTGCTTGCCGCAGCGTGTGAGCCCGAACGTTCGTTCACCTGTGGAGGCGAAAGTCCGGCGGGCGCGCAATGCGCTCGCGATGGCCTTGCGGGTGAGTTCCGGTGCGATTACTCCGGAGATACCACCCTTGGTGCCGAACACTGCCGTGCCCGGCACACCGCCACCGCAGCGACCACGGTGCTCGTCGCCCGCCATCGATGCGCCAATCTTGTAGCCGCGCTCCATGGCTTCCTGGTAGAGCCAACCAAAGTGACCCCAACTCGAGCCGATTTCGATGAGGCGCTCAAGCTTCGGGTAATGCCAGTCGAGAATGCAGCGACGCCCACCGACATGTGGGATCAGAAGATGCCCCTCCGGGTCCTTGGCATAGGCGACCCATAGTTCTTCCAGCGGCCAGGCACCAGGAACTGCCTGGGTGGTCTTGCTGTCCTCATTCCAGTCGACCGAGCGTATGTGTTCACCGGTCTTCAGGAATGGAAATTCCGGCTCGCCATCATGCAGGAACACAACATTGTGGTCACCACCCGCACACGATGAGCCGCACCACTCGGTGCCTGGATAGGCAACAAACTGTCCGTCCGTCGAGATCTTGCGGATCAGCTCTACCGTCTTCTGCCAGCGTTCGGTGGTGATGTTGAAGTCATTGTGCGCGAACGCGAGTACGTCCAGACCGGTCACATCGCGCCCATAGGTCAGGTTGTAGACGGTGGAGTTGGTACCAATCGTGTCCTCCGAGTGCACATGGAGATCGGTGTAGTAGATGCGCGGTGACTCGAATGTCTTGTCCACGGTTGCGTAGAAGGTCTGCGCCTTGACCCAGGGGTGTTCGGGCAGGCGCGCGGTCACCGCGAGTTCGCCGGCTTTGTCGGTCGGCAGGTCGTCTAGCAGCAGTACTGCCCAGCCCTTGTCGGTGAGGTTCGCCTTCTTCTCGTATACGGGTTTGCCGTCGAGCGTAGCGCTGACTTCAACTTTTTCGGGTCGGTCCCAGCAGGCGTTGCCCCATTCGTCTTCGGCCCGCAGCCGCAGGGGAAATTTTTCGCCGGCACGCACGATGCGCGAGCCGGCCCACATGAGCTGCGCCGGCACGCCCGGTACGATCTGAATCACGAGGTCGGGATTGACCGCCGCAAAGCGCGAGGTACCAAGTGGGTCGCAGTAGCAGCGAATCTTGAAGTTCTGCTCGACGAAGGTCTGCACGCGGGTGCCCGGACCGCCGAAGCGGCGGTCCCCCAGGCGGATGATGATGTGATCGCCGGCCTTGAGATAGCCATCAAACGTATCGACGATGACGGCCTTCTGGAAGGGGCGTTCATGACCCTTCTGGTCGAAGCGCACCTTGAGATACTGCACGGTTGCCGGGCTCTGGCCTGGAACTGTCGGGGCGGCGTGATACTCCGCCGAAACGTAATTGGCGCCATTTGGATCGGTGGTCTGGAACAGCGCCCAATCGGAATAGAAGCGCAAGGTCGCCTTGAACCACGAGCCATCGGCCATGCCCGAGGCGCCGAGTTCATAGTCAATCACGATTTCCTGCCAGGAGCCGGCCACGATCGACTCGACGTTGCAGCTGACCTTACCGAGAAACGGCATGTCCTTGGTTTTGCCATACAGTTCCGGCGGCGCGATATAGTCGCCGAGTTTTTGCTTGAGTTCCTGATCAGTCATCTTCTTCATGGATCTGCCCCATACAGCTAGTCAATTTGAGTTGAAGGTCCAGTGGAAAAAAAGCGCCCGCCCCCCAACCACGCGGGGCGGGCGCGGGGTGCAATCATCTATTTGGCAAACGGCCAGGGTGCCGACGGATCCCACACCGGCATGCCGAGAATGGCGTACCATGGCGCCATAATCAGGATGCCGTAGGCGACGGCAATCAGAATGCATACCCATCCGGCCTTGGCGTAGTCCTCGGTACTGAAGGTTTCTGAACCATAGGCGATGACCGCGGCCGTGATCTGTGTCGGTAACAGATAGGCGTAGGTATCGGTGTCGCAGACGAGTAGCGTCAGCGCCACATCGTGCAGGTCGAGTCTGGGTGCCAGCGCAAAGACGATCGGCGCCAGCATGGCGATCGCGGCGACATTGGAAAGCATGCCGATGCGGATCACATGTGTAGCCAGCATCAAGGTCAGCAGCACCATCCACCAGGGCTGTCCCACTACCCAGCCATGTGCGATATCGGCGAGGAAGGCGGCGAGACCGGACTTGCTCATGGCGGCGGTCATGGTGATAGCGCCGCCGAGCAGGAGGAATGTGCCCCACATGGTGCGATCCTGCACCTCCTTCCACTTGAACGGGAATAGTCCAGGCGTGAACAGCACCAGCATGCCGATTAGGCCAATGATGCCCAGCTGCAAGCTGTGCAACTGATAAATCGGACTGCCCTTGCCCATGGCGAACAGCAGCGCGATCGCCGCAAACAATAGCAGCAGGGTCCACTCGCCCCGGCTCATGGGACCGAGGTCCTTGTGCATTTTTTGAATCTTGCTGTGACCGCCGGCAATCTCAATACCCTTGGTCTTGAAGTGGTAGCGCACCCACCACTGGGTCAGTACAAACATGCCGAGATAGGGAAACTGCATCAGCGCCCAGTCGAGATAGCCGATGGTCTTGCCGGCCTTGCTGAAGATATCCACCATGATCAGGTTAGGCAGATGCGCGGTCATGATGAACACGCCGCAGATCATGGTTCCGTATACCAGCGACTGGATGACAATGGCCTTTTTCGCCTCATTCTCCTCCGGGGAATCGCCTAGCAGATTCGTCACACCCTTGACGATTGGTAGCAACGTGGCGGCGCGGGCATTGGCGGCCGGAATGAAGAACGCGAGCAGGACGTTGATACCAAAGAAACCCCAGATGACGCGCCCCACATTGGAGGCCTTGACCTTGTCGAGGATGGCGAGCGCGATGCGCCGGTCGAGCTTTAACAACTGCATGATTGCGCCGACCATGAACGCGAACAGGCACAGCCAAACTACGTGGCCAGTGAATCCAGCGAACACCTGACCCAGCGGTGGCTTGCCCTTGGCCCACGGAAGTGCGTGCGTCAGGATGAGCAGTGTGGGTACGGAGATACCGGTGATACCGACCGGCAGCGCTTCAGATACCCACATGATGCTTGCCCAGATGACAATGGCGAGAACCGTCATGCCTTCTGGTTTGAGCCCCTCGGGGCGCGGGAACACCCACATGATCAGCGCGAACATTGCCCACGCGAGAACAAAACCAATCATCACGCGTGTTGGATTGCGCCCGCTCGCTTGAATGTTGTGAGTCAGATGTCCAAGTAGTCCACCGCTCGCAGTTTCTGTACTTGCCATTGACTAACCCCTTGCTTTGTCTAGGTTTGTGGATAACATTTCGCCCGGCCGGTACGCACGAACTCCGTCAATTAGCCATCCTTACATCCGGATTAGCCAAGCTTATAATCATAATTAAAGAAAGCCGGGTCTTTGGTCTGTCATCTGGGCGACAGTGCAGAGGGCAGGGGATCAATAGCCGATCGCAGGGAATGCGGTCCTCTGGAGGAGCGTATGGAAACACCTTGGTTCGTTCCGCCGTCCGACTTCCTTGGGCGACTGTCTGGCTCCACTCGCGACGCGTTATACGCACTCGGTCATCGTATTGCGTATCGCAAAGGTGATGCCGTGTTTCAGCCGGGCTCGCCCGGCGACAATGTTTATATTCTGACGCAGGGTCGAATAAAGATTTTTGCGCTCTCGCCGGTAGGACGTACGGTAATCCTGTGGTTCTGTTTTCCCGGCGAGATTTTCGGGTTGGCCGAGATGGCGCGTGCCGGCCGGCGCGAGGTGGCGAGCGAGGCTTGCGCCGATTCCGAAGCCCTGGTCATTCCCCAGTTCAGGTTCAAAGAATTCCTCCAACGCGATGGCGAGGCAGCCATGCTGGTCGTGGATCTGCTCTCCTGCCGGTTACGTGGACTCGCCGACATGCTGCTCAATCTCACCAGTGACGATGTGACCACGCGTCTTGTAAAACTTCTGATCCGTCTCAGCGCGCGCTATGGCAAGCCGGTATCGGATGCTGAAACCTTGCTGGATATTTCCCTCACACATCAGGAAATTGCCGACATGATCGGCACCACGCGGCAGTCAGCCAGCACCGCGCTTAATGCGCTGAAACGCCAGGGACTGTTATCTGTCAAGAAACACTGCATCCACATCCAGAACGGCAAGATGCTGGAAGATCTCGTTACCAATCCGGTGACCGCCGCCACGCAGACATCTGCTGGCAGCGGTTTGCAGATCGTTCGCCCGTTTTAGGAAGGCGCGGAAGTCCCGTGCGCAATGCGCTTGGCGTCCTGCTGNNTGCTGGGCTGCTTGCTGGCACTCGCCTATGTGACCGATTTTGCCGCTTGGAAGTTGTTCACGGCCAAGCCAACCTAGCGTCCATCTGCTGCATGATTCCCCAGCTCCAATGGCCGCGCGAATGGGCGCGCGACCGCCCCGAGCATCCGGTGTGGTTCCATGCCGGATCCAATCTCTGTCTCGATTTTCATGGCGATCCGGTCGCCGCCGGTGTCACCGTCTTCTCCGATGGCAACCACCATATGGCGCTCGCTGATGCGTTACAGCAGTTCTATGTGCGCCATCCGCAGGTGCGAGATGTCTTTTACGCCACCACGCCACCGGGGGTGCTGGCTTCGGCGCTTGCGGCCGGGGGCTTCAGTCTAGGGAATCTGTATCTGTCGGCGCGCCCGCACCTCTTCATCAGCCCAGCGCCAATTCTGGATCAGCTGCTGGCGAAGGGTCTGGTAGCGACGCACGAACCATTCATGCGCTCGCGCGGGAATGTGTTATTGGTGCGGGCTGGCAATCCGCTGGCGATCCATTCGGCGCGCGATCTTGCGCGTGCGGAAGTGCGTATCTTTCTCTCAAATCCCGAAACCGAGTCGGCGAGTTACCAGGTGTATGCGGAGACGCTGGCGCGCCATGCTCGCGGGTTTGGGATCACGTTCGATTTTCTCGAACCCGGCCGGTCCGGACGCGTGGTGTACGGCGAGCGCATCCATCACCGCGAGGCGCCACAGGCCCTGCACGAGGATCGTGCAGATGCCGCAATCCTGTATTTTCATCTGGCCCTGCGTTACACGCGCATTTTTCCGGGATGTTTTGAGATTATTTCGCTCGATGGAAGTGCAGACATCAGCCCGGCGATGCGGAAGGAAAATCTGGTGACTGTGTATCACCTCGGGCTGGTCGGGCAAGGCGGCGAGTGGGGCGCGCACCTGAGAGATTTTCTGCAAGACGAAACGGTCACTGGAATTTACTGGCATCACGGCCTTGAGCGGCCGTAGCGCCGGTCAGTCCTCGAGCTGCAGCTCCTTGAGCTTGCGCGCCAGGGTGTTGCGGCCCCAGCCCAAGCGGCGGGCAGCATCCTGCTTGCGTCCGCCGGTGGCACGCAGCGCTGCTTCAATCAGCACGCGCTCGAAATGGGCATTGATGTCCGGAAAGATGTTTTGTTCGCCGCGGGAAAGGCGTTGTTCAATGCTGGCGCGCAGGGTTTCCTCCCAGGCGTCCGCGGCTGCCTCGTTCTCATCGGCGCGCAATTCCGGCGGCAAGTCTTCAATCCGCACGACCTGACCCGGTGCCATCACCGTCAGCCAGCGGCAGGTATTCTCGAGCTGGCGGACATTTCCGGGCCAAGGTAGTTGGCTCAGGTTTTCTTCCGTTTCGGCCGCCAGTTGCTTTGCCTCAACGCCTAATTCCTTTGCCGACTGGCGGAGAAAGTGGCGCGCGAGTGTCGGAATGTCCTCGCGCCGCTCGCGCAATGGCGGCAGATGAATCCGAATGACATTTAGCCGATGGAACAAGTCTTCGCGAAAGCGCCCTTCGGCGACCCGCTTTTCGAGATTCTGATTGGTGGCCGCGATGATCCGCACATCAGTCGTAATCTGATCATGACCGCCGACCCGGTAGAATTTCCCATCCTGCAAGACCCGCAGCAGCCGCGTTTGCAGGTCGGCTGGCATGTCGCCGATTTCGTCCAGAAACAATGTGCCACCACTGGCCTGCTCGAAGCGCCCACGGCGCTGCTGCATGGCGCCGGTGAAGGCACCCTTTTCGTGACCGAACAGCTCGCTTTCGAGCAGCTCGTTTGGGATGGCAGCGATGTTGATCGCGATAAACGGCTTGTCGGCGCGTGGACTGTGATTGTGCAGCGCGCGCGCCACCAATTCCTTGCCGGTGCCGGACTCACCATTGATCAGAACGCTAAGATGCGATCCCGACAGGCGACCAATCGCGCGGAACACCTCCTGCATGGATGGGGCAGCGCCGAGAATCTCTGGCGCGCGGTCGACGGCGACGGTTGCGGTCTTCTGCCGGCGCCGGTGTTCGATCGCGCGACGCACAAGACGCACGGCGTCGTCGACATCAAAGGGCTTGGGCAGGTATTCAAAAGCACCGCCGCGATAGGAGGCCACCGCGCTTTCGAGATCCGTGTGCGCCGTCATGATGATAACCGGAATGTGCGGGGCCTTGGTGCTGATCGATGCAAGCAGGTCGAGGCCGCTTACACCGGGCATGCGGATGTCGCTCAGGATTACATCCGGCTGCTGGCGATCCAGCAAATCAACGATTTCCTCGCCGGACTCGAAACTGCGCACGCTGAATCCGGCCTGCGCCAGGGCCTTTTCCAGTACCCAGCGGATCGAGCGGTCGTCGTCGATGACCCAGATAATATCCTGGCTAGTCATGTTCGCTCTCCGCTGGCAGATATATCGTGAAGACGGTGTGGCCCGGACGGCTCACACATTCGATGAGCCCGCCATGGCGCTGGGCAATGTCCTGCGCGATGGACAGGCCCAGACCGGTGCCTTCCGGGCGACCCGTAACCATCGGATAGAAGACATGCTCCTGCAGCTCCGGAGGAATTCCCGGGCCGTTGTCCTCGATATCGACGCGCACGATTAGTCGGTGGCGTTTGCCACCGATGGTGAAGTTGCGCTCGATGCGTGTGCGCAGGGTGATGGTTCCGTTGCCTTGCATCGACTGCACGGCATTGCGGACGATATTCAGCGTTGCCTGGATCAGCTGTTCGGCGTCACCGGCGAGTTCCGGCAGGCTGGGGTCGAAGTCGCATTCGAACCGCAAGCCGCCTGGGTGCTCAGCGAGTACCAGGCGGCGTACGCGTTCCAGTACTTCGTGGATGTTCACGGGCTCCCGCCGGTAGGGGCGGGCCGGCCCAACCATCCGGTCTACCAGATTTCGAAGCCGGTCGGCTTCGTGAATAATGATCTGCGTGTACTCCTTGAGAGAGGGCTCCGCAAGCTCGCGCTCCAGCAGTTGGGCTGCCCCGCGCAAACCGCCCAGCGGGTTCTTGATCTCGTGCGCGAGGCCGCGCAGCACGGCGCGATTCGCAGTCTGGCGATCTCGCATCAACTCCTCGCGCGCGAGTCGCAGCAACCGGTCGATCTGACTGAGTTCCACCAGCAACGCGCCACCGGCGGTTCCCTCGGGAAGTGGTGTAACGGCGCAATCGACTGTGAGGGCCTGTCCGCCGAACAGTCGCAAGCGGACACTGCGGGCGGTAAAGGGATGGCGCGAGCGGAGCGTATCGGTCAGGACCTTGGCAAAGTCCTTCCCGTCAGCGATGAGTTCATTCAGCGTGAGGCCCGTGAGTTTGCGGGCGCTGGCGGCAAGGAGCATCTCACCCGCCGGATTGATCGACATCAGCCGCAGTTCGACATCGAATACGAGCACCGCCGTCGACAGGCTCTCCAGGATGCGTTGTGGCGAGTCAGGTAGCATGCGCTGAGGCGCTGGTTGAGGTCGCGCGGAGATCACCGTTCGTCCACCACCAGATAACCGTTTGATCCGAAATCAATTTCCATTGTATACAGGAATTTCCAAGCTAACGCACCAAATCGGTGCATCCAATCATTTCTCAAAAACAAACGCCCCCTTGCGGGGGCGTTTGGCTTGCTGCAAGGGACCGCGACAGCACCTGCGCGTAATTACACGCTGTAGTACATGTCGAACTCAATTGGATGGGTAGTCATGCGCAGGCGCGTGACTTCCTGCATCTTGAGCCCGATATAGGCGTCAATCAGGTCATTGGTGAAGACGCCGCCGCGGGTGAGGAAGTCACGATCCTTGTCCAGCGCATCGAGCGCTTGATCGAGCGCATGGCACACCGTCGGAATTTTCTTCTCCTCTTCCGGCGGCAGATCGTACAGATCCTTGTCCATGGCCTCGCCCGGATGCAACTTGTTCTGGATGCCATCGAGTCCGGCCATCATCATCGCGGCGAACGCAAAATACGGGTTGGAGCCCGCATCCGGGAAGCGCACCTCGATGCGACGGCCCTTGGGGTTACTGACGTAGGGAATACGGATAGAGGCCGAGCGATTGCGCGCCGAATAGGCCAGCATGACCGGCGCTTCGAAACCGGGCACCAGGCGCTTGTAGCTGTTGGTCAATGAGTTGGTGAACGCGTTGATGGCACGGGCGTGCTTGATGATGCCGCCGATGTAGTAGAGCGCGACGTCCGACAGGCCGCCGTAGCCGTTACCCGTGAACAGGTTCTTGCCGTCTTTCGCGAGCGATTGGTGGACATGCATACCCGAGCCGTTGTCACCGACGATCGGCTTAGGCATGAAAGTCGCCGTCTTGCCGTAGCTGTGAGCGACGTTGTGCACGACGTACTTGTAAATCTGCAGCTCATCGGCCTTTTTCACCAGCGTATTGAATAGCATGCCGATCTCGTTCTGGCCGGCGGTCGCCACCTCGTGGTGATGAGTCTCGATGCTGAGGCCCATCTCTTCCATGGCCAGACACATGGCTGAACGGATGTCTTGCTGGGAGTCGACCGGCGGCACCGGGAAGTACCCTCCCTTTACCATCGGTCGGTGACCGAGGTTGCCACCTTCATAGACTTTTTCGGTATTCCAGGACGCCTCTTCCGAGTCGATCTTCACGAACGACCCGCTCATGTCGGCGCCCCAGCGCACGTCGTCAAGAATGAAGAATTCCGCCTCGGGGCCGAAGTAGGCGGTGTCGGCGATGCCGGTGCTCTTCAGGTAGGCCTCGGCGCGCTTGGCGAGCGAGCGCGGATCGCGTTCGTAACCCTGCATGGTGGCGGGTTCCACCACGTCGCAACGCAAGTTAAGCGTCGGTTCCTCGAAGAACGGATCCAGAACCGCAGTCGAGGGGTCCGGCATCAGGATCATGTCGGACTCCTGAATGCCCTTCCAGCCGGAAATCGATGAACCGTCAAACATCTTGCCGTCAGCGAACAAGCTATCGTCAACGGTAGCGGCGGGCACGGTAACGTGCTGCTCCTTGCCGCGAGTATCGGTGAAGCGAAAGTCGACAAACTTCACCTTCTTGTCCTTGATCATCTTAAGTACGTCGGCACCGGATGCCATTTTGGGTTTCCTCCTCAGGGAACGATTGGATATACGAAACGTCGCCGCTCACTCGCGCTGGCTGACCCAATCTGGGGCAGTGAAGCGGAGTGCAGTGTATCGGTTAGATGCTTCTGGCTCCACTTTGGAGCAGAATCCATGCCATATCATTTATGTCATAAATATCAATATTTTGTGACATGATCGATCGTAATTGAAGTCCATAAATGATCCATAATAGTGCAACAAATGTTTCGTGTGCACCATGTCAGTGCGCTGTTAGTGGAATTGAATGTCAACCTTGTCGATAGCGCCATCGGCTGCAACCGCCGCCTGAAATTGCTCGCGTAGCGAATCCGCGTCGCGGTTCGCCAGCACGCTCAGCGGTAGCAGTAGCTCGATTTGTAGTCGTCCGCTGAGGTAGTGGAGCGTGACGCGGTCTACATCGGCGGCTTCCGGGATTTCCTGAAAGTACTTGGCAAGTCGGTCGAGCACCTCCTTGCGTAGCGGCAAGTGCGCGCAGCTCGGGCCCTCGTCATCCTCCTCCGTGTCGATGTGCACCATTACGTCGCTCACCGGTTCGACTTCCCTGATGATCCGCGCTCGAACGGTTTCGCTGACCTGATGTCCTTCGGATACGCTTATGCGGTCATCGACAATGATGTGCACATCCACCAGCGCCCTTCCGCCAACGCGACGCGTGCGTAACAGGTGCAGCGCCCTAACGTCCGGTACCTCTGCGATGGCGCGGCGGATAGCCGCCAAGTTCTCCGGATCGAGCCCGGTGTCCACCAGCTCACGCAGCGACTGCCAGGCGAGCTCGATGCCTACCTTAATGATCATGGCCGCAACGACGATGGCGGCTACCGCGTCGAGATAGGCGAGACCAAGCAAGCTGCCGCCGATGCCGGCGGCGACGATCAGTGACGACAGTGCGTCCGAGCGGTGATGCCAGGCGCTGGCACGCAACATGTTGGAGTCAAAGCGCGTGGCGATGTGCATGGTGTAGCGGTACATCGCCTCCTTGGCGAACAGCGTACCGATCGCGACCCACAACGTCAGCATGCTCGGCGTGACAAATGTCTCAGCTGCCGCAAGTTTGAGCGCCGCCCGAATCGCGATACCTGTACCCACGGCAACGAGAATCACACCGAGGATCATGGTGACCGCGGTTTCGATGCGCTCGTGCCCGTAGGGGTGATCGGCATCCGCGCCCTTTCGCCCGTGGGCGAGCGCGAACAACACGAGAAAGTCCGCAACCAGATCGGAAAGCGTGTGCAGGCCATCGGCCACAAGCGCTTGGGAGTGGCCAACAGTTCCAACAATCACCTGCCCGACTGTGAGCAGCAGGTTGGAAGTAACGTTGATCAGCGTGACGCGCAGGCTCGCGGCGAAACGCTCCGGGCTGGAGCGATCGACGGTGCCATGCTCGTGCGCTTCGCTCATGCGCCCAAGACTTTCACAGTAATGGTGATATCGACCCCCTCGCGCCGTGTGGCCGTCACCGTGTGCCCATGGACCCGGCACCAGGCAGGGATATCGTGGAGTGCGCCTGGGTCGGTGCAGCGCACTGTGAGGGTATCCCCGGATTGAAGCATCGCCACCCGTTCCTGAGTGCGGATCACCGGCAGCGGGCAAAGCAACTGACGCGCATCGAGCTCGTGGTGGCTCATAGAGGAAGCCCCACTCCGTTTCGCTCCGTTCGTCCTGTCGTCATAAATACCAATCCGGGGGAATTTCGTCCGCCCCGAGCGGCGCGATGTCGAACTGGCGTGTTTCACCGGTTTGGGTGGTGATCGCGATCCGAACTTGTGCCGCTTCGCGACCTTTGCCAAAACGCGCCGTTAGCCGGGCTGCCAGCACCATGTCCTCTTCCGCTAGGGTGCCAACTGCCAACACCAGCGGCCCGACGTGACTCGTGGCATGCAGATGGGTGAACTGCCGCCGATAGCCATGCAGGAACTGGTTTTCACCCTCATCGCGAGCCACGATGAGTTTGAAATGACGACTAGGACGCAGGTGTCGACCGACCTTTAGCAGCATGATGTCGTCAAAGTCGTAGCGCTTTTCGCCACGTGTCTGCCAAAGATCGGCAAGCTTGTGGGTGTAGTGCGGATTCACCAGAAAGCAGCAGCCTCCGGCGGGCTGGGCGTAATCGTGTATGCCATAGGTTGCCGCCAACGCCATCTGGGGCTTACGGTTGCGGCCGCTAAAATTCAGCAACTTCTCGCGGTTTACCCAGCCTTCCTGTTCGGGGAGGGTGGGAGGGAGAATTCGTGCTGAAAGCGGCCGCAGGAGCCGGTCGAACGCTCCCGATTCCCGCGCTACGACCGGCATCGTGTCACGACGCTGCGACATCGGGCGTTGGCCGACGACCTCGCCCGTAATGATGAAGTCGAAACCATGCTGTTCCATCCATTCGCGTGCCTTGCGAACCATGAAGCCCTTGCAGTCGAGGCAAGGGTTCAGATAACTGCCATAGCCATGCTTGGGGTTAATCACGACGTCCTTGTATTCCTCGATGACGTCGACGATGTGCAACTTGATGCCGAGTTGCTCCGCCACCCACAGGGCATTATTGCGTTTGGGCTTGTCGCGGTGCTCGCGCCGGATCGCATGCGTGTGCCCTTCCACGCAAAAGCCCGTATAGAAATTGATTCCCTCGACATGAATCCCCTGCTCAAGAATGACTTTGGCCGCCAGCATGGAATCGAGTCCGCCAGAAATGAGCGCTACCGCCTTGCGAACTGTGACGGGGCCAGTTGCGCGCTGTGCGGGTGCTTTGAGAGGGGGCGGCCGGGTCATGGGTATTGGCGACTCAATCGGGTTCGACATGGTAGCCCAGCGGCGTGGACAGTGTCCGGTCGGGCGCCCAAAATCGAACGGGCCCCGCTTGGGGGCCCGCTCCCTACGGGCCGCAGCCCGTAGATCCTCCTGAGTGTTTTTCTTGGTGGTTCGGACGCGTCCGAAGCGCCGTCACCTTAGCGCAATCGATCTGGCCTGTCCAACCGCCGGGCTATTCGCTGGACCCCGGCTCGGCGTTGGTGCGTCCGGCCGGGCTACGAGACAGTTGTTCAGTGAAGCGCGCCTCCTTCCAATGGTAGGCACGCACGTAGGATGGTCGGCCCGGCTCGAATTCGGCGAAGGCAACCACGGTATAGACGAGCGGCTCATCGCAACTGTATGCGTAGCGCTGCGCGGGGAAGTTGAGACGCAGCGCGCCAATGTTGCCAACCTCGCACGGGTTGCCGCCGTGCTTGCGAAAGCGCGTGGCGGCGAGATCCCCGAGGGTTTTCAGGTCCGCGTCGAGCAGCTCGCGGGTCTCATTGGCTGCGGCCAAGCCGCTACGTGCTACAGGGGGCGCGGCCGGAGCAGGCAAAGCGCGCGCGGCGCGTCCAGAGGCGCGCGAGAGAGGGCTCTCATACAGTGCGCCATACACTGCGTACCCCGTGATGCCGGCGAGGCCCGCCCACAACAATATGAAGACCGCTCGACCGCTGGTCCCAGGGCGGCGCCAGGCAAGGCCCGGAATGAACAAGGCGATCAGGTAGGCAAGTGCATGCCGAGCAGGCACAACGGCGGGATTGTCAGTCGCGACGGCGCGCAGATGTGCGATGCGCCGGGAAAGCCAGGGCTCAGGCTGTGTAAGTTCCATCAGCGCAATCATCGGGTTGGTGGCCGACGCGCTCTGCGCTGCGAAGTGCGCGATATTGAAAGAGCGCCAACGCCGCGGCCCGCTCGCAAATACTGCCAGCGCCAGCGCGGCATCCGCCTTGGCGCGACAAGCCAGGAGGCCGAAGCGGTCGGCCGTATATATGCGGGCGCGGCCGATGGCGGGTCCGAGCAGTGGCAGGACGCGTGCCGGTGCGAGCCACGCCCACCAGCGCGTCAGCGGATGCTGCCGCCACCCGATTTCGTAGCCGATGAAAAAATCGAGCGCGCCGGGATGCTCACTGAAGGCTCCAGCGAGTTCGGCATTGAGCGCGACAATGTCCCGCCCGCCGTCGCTGAGGCTGAAGCTGGCGGCGCTGCAACCACGGTCGTAGAGATAGGCGTCGGGCGGAGTGGTCAGATCAAGTCGTTTGGCCACTTGTCGCACGCGCGCCAGCAGATCCGGGTATTGCTTGTCCGAGAGTTCCACCGCGTGCCCCCGCAAGAAGGCCATTTGTCCGACGCGCCGCAAGCGGCTCGCGAGGTAGGTTAGAATAACCACGATAAGCACAAGCGCCGCGGTCGCAGCGATCGCGTTTTCCGGGATCAAGCGATCTGCGGCGGTGTACAGGACGTACACGAGTGAACCCCAGAACAGCGCAGCGCAGATTGCCGCCGCAATCAGCAAACCTTTCTCGCGCGCATAGGGAATCGGCATTCGGACAATGATTGTTGGGCCCGCCGCCTCCGCGGTCAAGGCGCCCTGACGCAGACAGTGATGAGATTGTTGCAACGATTCTTTCGTAGCCCGTGGTTCTCCCAGGCGCGCCGCGGGGCGAAGATAATGCGTTGGACACTGCGCGTTGTACTGATCCTGTTGATCATCGATCTCTTCTACCTCGCTGTGACCTGGCCCGACTGGCGAAAGTTGGCGAGCGGCCCAGTACCAAAGTCCCGTTTCATCCAGGAATATGAGCGCGAGGCAGCTGCGCAACGGGATCAGCCGCGGCTGCGCTGGCAGCCGGTGGCACTGCAGGCGATCCCGAAGTATATGGTGCGCGCGGTGATCGTGGCGGAAGACAGCCGCTTCTACGAGCACAGCGGCTTCGATCTCATCGCGTTTCGCGAAGCGATGCAGTACAACTGGAAAGAAGGTCGTCTGGCGCTAGGGGCAAGCACCATCTCGCAGCAAACGGCCAAGAACCTGTTCCTGAGTTCTGCCAAGAACCCGATTCGCAAATGGCATGAACTGGTTCTCACCTGGGGCATGGAGCGCAATTTGAGCAAGCGGCGCATCATGGAGATCTACCTGAACGATGCCGAGTTTGGCGTCGGCATTTACGGCGTGCAGGCGGCCGCGCGGTTCTACTGGGGTGTCGATGTCGGCCAGCTCACACCCCAGCAGGCCGCCGAGCTTGCCGCGACGCTGCCAAGTCCCCTGAAGCACAATCCCGCGACGCGTACCGAGCAGTTCGACAAGCGGATGCGCAAGATCCTCAACCTCCTGACACGCTATCCGGGGGACGCGGCCGAGGCACTAGCCACTCATGAGATCGATCTGGGGACCCCGGGGGAGCCATTGACACCGCAAGAGATGGAGCGCTTCCGGGAGGATCCCCCTGCGCGGGTCCTGCCAGCGCCGCTTATTCGCGACACGCTTTGAAGGAAATTCCGCGGCTGCGGGATGAGCGGGGGGTGGGTATAATCCGGTCGTGCCGAAGTCCCGCCAGAGAAAGCCCGATTCATTTCAAGACCTGATTCTTGCCCTACAGCGCTACTGGGCAGAGCACGGCTGCGTGGTGCTGCAGCCCTACGATATGGAAATGGGGGCGGGCACGTTTCATACCGCCACCTTCTTGCGCGCCCTTGGACCCGAGCCATGGCGAGCCGCCTACGTGCAGCCCTCGCGCCGCCCCAAGGACGGTCGTTATGGCCAGAATCCGAACCGCCTGCAGCATTACTACCAGTTTCAGGTGGTGTTGAAGCCTTCACCGCTCGATATTCAGGAACTTTACCTCCAGTCGCTGCGTGCCATCGGTATCGATACCCAGCTGCACGACATCCGCTTCGTCGAGGATGACTGGGAATCTCCCACGCTAGGTGCCTGGGGCCTTGGTTGGGAGGTGTGGCTGGACGGAATGGAGGTGACACAATTCACCTATTTCCAGGAGGTTGGCAGCCTGCCGTGCAAGCCGGTGCTTGGCGAGATCACCTATGGACTCGAGCGGCTCGCCATGTACTTGCAGGGCAAGGAGAACGTGTTCGATCTGGTATGGACCGAGGGCGTGACCTATGGCGATGTCTATCACCAGAACGAGGTTGAGCAGTCCAGGTACAATTTCGAGCAGGCCAATGCGAACTGGTTGTTTCAGCAGTTCAATGACTACGAGGCAGAAGCCAAGCGCCTCATGCTGCTCGACCTGCCATTACCGGCCTATGAGATGGTCATGAAGTGCTCGCACGCCTTCAACCTGCTGGATGCGCGCGGCGCGATTTCCACCACCGAGCGTGCTGCCTACATCGGGCGCGTACGAGGTCTCGCCCGCCTCGTCGCCCAGAGTTACTTCGATTCGCGCGAGCGTCTGGGGTTTCCGATGTGCCGAAGCACGAGTTCCGCACAGACCAGCGGTGGCCGAGGGCGGCCTTTGCTGAAGCGGCCGCGGAGACGCGTCCGTGGCTGAGTCGCTGCTGGTTGAACTCCTTACCGAAGAACTGCCGCCCAAGGCGCTGTCGCGCCTTATGGAGGCATTTTCGCATCATATCTTTGAAGGACTGAAGGAGAGGGGCTTTCTTGTTGCGAGCAGCGAGCCGCAACCCTTCGCCACACCCCGCCGGCTGGCCGTGCTGATTTCACAGGTGCTCGACAAGCAGCCCGACCGGGTGGTGGAACGCAAAGGTCCCGCCGTGGCAGCGGGTCTGGGTGCGGACGGCAAGCCGACCCCGGCGCTGCTCGGATTTGCCAAGTCGTGTGGCGTGGAGGCGTCGAAGCTTGAACGGCGAGGCGGCGACAAGGGCGAGTATTTCGTCTACTCCGCGAAACAGAAAGGCGAGTTGCTTAGGCGGCACCTCGCGCCGATTGTCGAGGCGGCACTGAAGAAACTGCCGGTCCCAAAGACCATGCGCTGGGGCGATGGCGAGGCCCAGTTCGTTCGGCCTGCGCACGGTGTCGTGTTATTGCATGGCAAACGCGTGGTGGCCGGCACGGTGCTTGGACTGCCAAGCGGTAACAAGACCCGCGGACACCGTTTTCTCAGCAAGGGGATGTTGACGCTGAAGAACGCGCGCGATTACGACCGTAGTCTCAAGCAGGAGAGGGTAATCGCGGATTTCGAGGCACGCCGCGATATGATTGCTCGTGCCCTCGATCAGGCCGCCCACAAACTCGGCGCCGGGGTGCGCTGGAATATCGGGCGGTCGGCCGACTTGATTGATGAGGTCAACAGCATCGTGGAGTTTCCGGTGGTGCTGACCGGCAGTTTCGACGACGCGTTCCTGGAGGTGCCGAAGGAATGCCTGATCATCAGCATGCAGCAGCACCAGAAATATTTCCCCGTCGCCGATCCGCACGGTCGCCTGCTGCCCCGCTTTCTGTTCGTGTCAAACATGAAGGCCGCCACGCCGCGCTACATCATCGCCGGAAACGAGCGCGTGTTGCGGGCGCGGCTGTCCGATGCGCGCTTCTTCTACGACCAGGATCGAAAGCAGCGCCTCGATGCGCGCGTGCCGCGGCTTGCCAATGTCGTCTACCACAACAAGCTCGGCAGTCAGCTTGAGCGGGTGCAGCGTCTGACCAAGCTCGCCGGCGAGATCGCCCAGCTTCTTGGCGGTGATGCCTCGTCGGCGGAGCGCGCGGCAACGCTCGCCAAGGCCGACCTGCTCACCGACATGGTGGGCGAGTTCCCCGAGTTGCAGGGCATCATGGGGCGCTACTACGCGCTGCACGACGGCGAGCCCGCGATGGTGGCCGACGCTATCGAGCAGCAGTATTTCCCAAGGGGCGCAGGCGCTGCGCTGCCGGAGCACCCGGTGAGCTTGGCGCTCGCGCTGGCGGACCGCCTCGACACGCTGATCGGAATTTTCGGTATTGGTCTCTCCCCGACCGGTGAGAAGGATCCGTTCGGGCTGCGGCGCGCAGCGCTCGGTGTGGTGCGCATGCTCGCCGAGCGGGGTTTGCCTCTCGACCTGATGGAGCTGTTATCACGCGCACGCGCGCACTTTCCGCCCGGCGTGGTGGCCGAAAGCGTCGCGCAGGACCTGCATGGCTTTGTTCTCGAGCGTCTCAAGCCCTATCTGCGCGATCAGGGCTTCGAGCCGGATGAGATTGACGCTGTGGTATCGCTCAATCCGACCCGCATTGATCAGGTACCGGCGCGCATGAAGGCGCTTCGGGAGTTTCGGGCGCTTCCCGAGGCCGTGGCCCTGGCCGCCGCCAACAAGCGCATCCGCAATATCCTGCGTCAGGCCGGGGGCGCCCCGGGCGATATCGTCAATCCGGGCCTGCTCAAGGAGGACGCCGAACGACGCCTGGCGGACGCGGTGCGCGATGCCGCGCAAGCCATCGAGCCGCTGCTGGCGGCGGCACGCTATACCGAGGCGCTGAAGGCGCTGGCGGGGCTGCGCCCGGCGGTTGATGAGTTCTTCGACCGCGTGATGGTCATGGTTGAGGACAGCGCCGTGCGTGCCAACCGCCTGTCGTTGCTGGCGCGCCTGAGCGACCTGTTCTGCAATGTCGCCGATATCTCCCGTTTGCAGGGCTAATGCCGATATGAATGCCGACTCTTATGCCGAGATGCTGAAAGCCGTGCAGGCTTTTCACGACAAACACCGCTTCCGCGAAACCGGCGGCGAGGACCTGACCTACCGCGTGGCGTTGATGAGCGAAGAACTCGGCGAGATCGCCGAGTGCGTGACGAAGGGCAAGGCGCGCGAGCAGCTCGCCGAAGAGGTCGCGGACCTGTATATCCTTCTCCTCGGGACAGCGATCGCGGCGGATTTCGATCTGCGCGAGGCATTCTGGCGCAAGATGGACAAGCTTGCTGCCCGGGAATCGCGCATAATTAACGGGCGGATTCGTGTTTCGGAATTCAGGGATTAGCAGGCCGTGTCCGAATCCGCCACCGCGCCATCCCTCGTACACGGCCCTTGCCTTGGCCCCATCGGCGAGGGGAGTGCTCTTTCTGCAGGTCTTTTTGTGCACCATTCCTCGCGCGCGGCCCTTGCCTCGATCCCGTCTCTGGAAGGCGCTGGATTGACGGACTCTGTAACCGGGAGCCGGCAGGAGAATCCATGAAACTTGTCGTCCTCGATCGTGACGGCGTTATTAATTTCGACTCCGACGAGTACATCAAGTCGCCGGAAGAGTGGGTGCCGATCCCCGGCAGCCTCGAGGCGATTTCGCGGCTGCACCGCGAGAGCTACACGGTGGTCGTGGCAAGCAACCAGTCGGGGGTGGCGCGTGGTCTGTTTTCCATGGATATGCTTGCCAAGATTCACGACAAGATGCTGACCGCCGTGCGTGCCAAGGGTGGCGAGATTGACGCCATTTTCTTTTGCCCGCACGGTCCGGACGACGGTTGTCGCTGCCGCAAACCCCTGCCAGGACTGTTTGAGGAGATCGCCACGCGCCTCAACCGAAGTCTCGAAGGCGTCTTCGCCGTGGGCGACTCCGAGCGCGACGTGGTCGCGGCGCGCGCCGTGTCCGCGCGCCCGGTGTTGCTGCGCACTGGCAAGGGCGAGCGGACGCTAAGGAAATCCAAGTCGCTTGATAGCGCGCCGGTGTTTACGGACCTTGCCGCCTTCACGGATGCCCTACTCGCCGGGGAGCTCGCCTGATCGCCGTGCAGTGGCTGCGCTCGCTTCTGTTTAACCTGATCTTGTGGATCTCGGTGCTGATCTATGCACCGCTTGCGCTCTTAACGTTTCCGTTTCCAGTGCGGGCGCGATATGCCTTCATTTCCGGCTGGGCCCGAATGCAGCTGTGGCTCGCGCGCTGGCTGGTCGGTATCCGCTATCGGGTCGAGGGGCGCCAGCACCTGCCAAAGGGCGCGGCGATTGTGCTTGCCAAGCACCAGTCCACATGGGAGACCATCGCCTTTCAGGAGATCCTGCCGCCGCAGGTGTGGGTGCTGAAGCGTGAACTTATGTGGCTACCGCTGTTCGGTTGGGCGCTCGCCCTGTTGAAGCCGATTGCGATCGATCGCGGGGCAGGGCGCAAGGCGGTCGAGCAGGTGATTGAGCAGGGCAGGCGTCGCCTCACCGACGGTTTTTGGGTCATCGTGTTCCCGGAGGGCACACGCGTGGCACCGGGTCATCGCCGGCGCTTTGGGATCGGCGGGGCCGTGCTGGCGGCCGAGACGGGTTATCCAGTCGTGCCGATCGCTCACAACGCCGGCAGCTTCTGGCCGCGGCGAAAGATCCTGAAAACGCCCGGGACGGTGCAGGTTGTGATCGGTCCGGTCATCGAGAGCGCCGGCAAGACGGCCCAGCAGATCACGGCCGAGGCCGAGCACTGGATCGAGACCGAAATGGCGCGCATCGAGAACCGGGCCGGCTGAACGCAACGCGGGTCGGCGCCGCTCGCGCTAGCCGTCGGTACCCAGGCGGGCAAGCCGGCCAAATTCCTCAAGCGTTAGCGTTTCAGCGCGTCGTTGCGGATCGATCCCGGCGGCGAGCATCTGTTCCGCATCGATGAGCCCGCGCAGGGTATTGCGCAACGTCTTGCGCCGCTGGGCAAATGCGGCGCGCACCAGCTGGCCGAAATGTGTCGGGTCACGCACGGCGATCGGCGGCTGCGCGTGCGGCGTGAGGCGCACCACCGACGAGTGCACCTTGGGCGGCGGGGAGAACGCGCCGGGCGCGACATCGAAACAGCGTGAAACGCCGAGTCGCCACTGGATCATCACACTGAGCCGGCCATAGTCCTTGCCGCCCGGCGTCGCAACAAGGCGATCGACCACCTCTTTTTGCAGCATGAACAGCATATCCTGCACGACCCCGAGCTGTTCGATCAGGTGAAACAGCAGGGGGGTCGAGATGTTGTAGGGCAGATTGCCGATGAGTCGCAGTTTCTCGCCACTTGCGACGAGGGTGCTGAAGTCGAAGGTCAGGGCATCTGCGCTGTGGATGGTGACCTGATCGGGGGGCAAAGCGCGCTGTAGGAGCGTGACCAGATCGCGATCGAGCTCCACGGCGTGCAATCGCGCGACTCTTCCGAGCAGCGCACGCGTCAGCACACCCTCTCCCGGTCCTATCTCGCAGACCAAGTCGGCCGGCTGCGGTGCAAACGCCTGCAGGATGCGATCGATGACTCGGGCATCGCGCAGAAAGTGCTGCCCGAAACGCTTTCTGGGGCGGTGACTCATCGCCGGCAGAGCGTGCGGGCGAGATCGATGGCGGCGTAGAGACTCGAGGGGTCGGCTTTGCCCGAGCCGGCCAGCTCAAGGGCGGTGCCGTGGTCCACTGACACGCGGACGAACGGCAGGCCGAGCGTGACGTTCACGGCATGCTGGAAGTCGTGATGTTTCAAAACCGGCAGGCCCTGATCGTGGTACATGGCAAGGACCGCGTCGATGTCGGCGAGGCGCGACGGAATGAAGGCCGTGTCGGCCGGCACCGGACCAATCAGTTGCATGCCCACAGCACGCAGGCGCTCGAGCGTCGGTTCAATTATCTCGCGCTCTTCGCTTCCCAGATGGCCGGACTCGCCGGCATGCGGGTTTAGCCCGCATACGAGAATTCGCGGCTCGGCGATGCCGAACCTGCTGCGCAGGTCAGCGTGAAGGACTCTGATCACGGCAGTCAGCCGCTCGCGGGTGATGGCGCGCGGCACGTCCGCAAGCGGCAGATGGGTGGTGACCAAGGCCACTCGCAGATTCTGGCAGGCCAGCATCATCACGACCGGGACATCGCCGCAGCGCTCGGCCAGGAATTCGGTATGGCCGGTGAATGGTATGCCAGCGTCGTTGATTACGCCTTTGTGCACCGGGCCGGTTACCAGCCCGTCGAATTCGCCGTGCCGGCAGCCATCTATGGCGACGCGCAGCGTTTCGATCACGTAGCTGCTGTTGGCAGGATTGAGAGCGCCGGGCACCACGGGGGAGGTTGTCTGGATGTGCAGCAGGTAGACCCCGGCCGCGGCAGCGGCGCGTCCGGGCCAGTCCGGCAGGGTAGGCGTCCGGTCAAGCATTGCGGCACGTTGATGCAGCATGGCGCGATCCGCGACCAGGACAATCGCCGCGTTGTCGGCGCGGACATCGATCGTGAGGCACAGGTCGGGACCGATACCGGCGGGCTCACCGGGGGTCAGGGCAAGTACCGGCAGGCTGGGCATAGGGGAATTCTACCCGCAAGCACTGCCGGGGCGCCGTCGCTCAGCCTGCATCTTCCAGGAAATACTCGACATATGCTTCGTCGCGCAGCTGGCGTATCCACTGTTCGAAGCGCTCATTCGCCTTGCGGCTGTGAATCTGCTGGCGCGCAGCGGCGCGCAGCCGCTCCTGGGTGACATCGCGATCACGCCGTTCGAGCACCTGGATCAGGTGCCAGCCGAACTGGGACTGTACCGGCGGACTGAGTTCGCCGGGTTTCAGGTCGGCCATCGCCTTTTCGAATTCCGGCACCATCTGGCCAGGATTAACCCACCCGAGATCGCCGCCACTGGCGGCCGAACCGGGGTCCTCCGAGTGCGCGCGCGCCAAGGCGGCAAAGTCCTCTCCCAGCAGCACACGCTCGCGCATCTGTGCGAGTTTGCGCTGCGCTTCCTGCGGCGACTGGATTTCGCTCGGCCGCAGCAGGATGTGGCGCGCATGTGTTTGAATAATCGGGTCGGTCTTTACTTCGCCGCGCTTGTCGATGAGCTTGAGCAGATGAAAACCGCTCGGACTGCGGAGCACCTCGCTGATCGCTCCGACAGGCATCGTCTTGAGCGCGGCGACGAACAGCTCCGGCAGCTCCCCCGATTTCTTCCAGCCAAGCTGACCGCCTTGCAGGGCCTCGGCGCCCTGCGACTGGCCGATGGCTGTCAGGCTGAATTCCGCCCCGGCGATGAGCTTCTGGCGCAATGCCTCGGCGCGCTGGCGGGTCTCCTGAATTACCTCGGGCGAGGCCGCCTCCGGCAACGCCAGCACGATATGGGCGATGTTGTACTCGACACTGACGTTGCGGCGGCTCTCCTCGCTCTCAATGAATTCCGTAATCTCATTGTCGGTGACCATCACGCGGTTGCCGATCTCGCGTTCCTGCAGCTGTTGGATGGCAATCTGATCGCGGAGGTTCGCGCGAAAGCCAGCCCAATCGCCGCCTTCCCGCCCGACTCGCTCGCGCAGCGCGTCCACCGTCATGCCGCCACGTTCGGCGATGCGCGCGATCGCGCGATCCACGTCTGCTTCGGCCACCCGGATGCCGGTCTGTGCGGCAAGTTGCAGCTGGATCCGCTCAATGATGAGCCGATCGAGCAGCTGGCGGCGAAGCACGTCATCGGCAGGCAAGGCGCCGCGCCGCTCGGCAGTCAGCTGGCGTTTCACCTCGGTGAGTCGGCGCTCGAGCTCGGTTGCCGTGACCACATCGCTGTTGACGATGGCGACTATCCGGTCGACGTCCTGAACTGCGGTGTCCGTTTTGGCGCCGGACTCCGCGGCGAGAAGGCGCACGGGGGCCAGTGCAGTAAGCGCCAGCAATATGATCAGAGAAGACCCAGAAAACCGCATGGTGAACGACGTGATGTGAGCTGCCAGGACCTGCACGGCGCCAAAGCATAACAGAAGGCGCTGCCCCCAGCAGGAAGACCGCTACGGATCAAATAGGTTCCGGGTCGGTGATGGCGTCTCGTAGCGGGTCAGGCCCTGTTCGAGCGGATCCTCTGGGTGGCGCCCGGTATGTCCAAGACCGATCAACTGGATTTCGAACAAGAGACTGCTGACCTGTTGGGCATCGCTGGGAGAGTAGCGCCGGCTCCAGTAGATGCGCGCGCCCCAGCAACAGCTCCGGTACTGGATGCCGGCATTGGTCTCGACATTGCGGTCATCGAAGAATGAGTAGAGTGACCGGCCGAACAGCCCCCACTGATTGAACACCGGCCAAGTACCTGAAATGTCAAATTGGCGAAGTTCGTTACGGATGTAGCGGTTTCCCACATTGATGATGCGGTACTTGTCGGGGTGGTACTGGAGGTAGACCCCCGATCTCTCGGTCTGTCTGTCATCGGCGTTCCACTGTATATCGGCCTGGGCGTACCAGCCCCGCCCGATACCGCCAAAAATCTCGCCGGCGTAGTCAGAACGCCTAGCATCGACCGTACCGGGAGGGAGGTTAACGCGACGCTCGTCGAGATAAGCGATTCGACCGACACTGATGTGCATGTATTCGTGCCCATCAGTGCCACTCAGGACTCGGGCTGTCAGTGCGGTCGTGAGCTGATTGGCGTCGCCAATGCGGTCGCCGCCCACGAAGCGGTTTTCCTGGAAGAGATTTCCAAAGGCGAAAGTGGGCGTGGAGGTATCGAATATCGGCAAACTGTCCTGATCTTTATACGGGACATAGACATAGAACAATCGCGGCTCTAGCGTCTGCTTGATTCTCGTTCCGAACCATTGCGTCGAGCGATCGAAGAAGAGACCACTGTCAAGAGTCGCGTATCCAAGCGCGACAGCGGGGTTGTCATCTTCGGCATTATCAAGATGGTATCCCAAGTATCGCGCACCCACTTTTGGGGTCAGGAATGCATAGGCATTGGCTAGGGGAAGCGCCAGACCCGGAATTATCTCGAGCCTGGCTCCGGTCACTCTGGCGTCGTCCACGAGGAAGTAGTTCGCTTCGCTGTACAGTTGTGGGTGTAGCTGGTTGGGGGCAGCGTGATCTTGATAGGCGAGTATCAGCTGGGGCAGTCGCTTGTAAGGGTATTGACTGCTGGTCAGAGTCGGATCAATTGTCTGAAAGTTCATTGCCTGCGCCTGAAAGCGCCAATCCGGGCCACCGTAGGTAAGCGCAGCGACCTGTGGCAAGACCGTCTGGGCAGTAACCCCGATATTGTTGCCAAAGTCATCCAAATATTGCTTGTCAGACACCGCGCTGATATCGACTGACGCCGACCAGCGGGAGCTGAGCCGGCTCTGCTGCAGCCATCGGCCGGCGGCACGATCGTCATTGGCGACCCGGTCGTTCGGCAGATACTCAAGGTCGAGCTTTCCTGTGGTGCCAGGGAACAGATAACGGAACTCGTTCCGCACCTGCAGCCCACGTTTAGTAAGCAGTCGAGGTGTAAGCGTGTCATCCAAATTCGGAGCGATGTTGAAGTAGTAGGGAATGTCCAGTTCGAAGCCGAGTTTGTCCGATAGGCCCGCAGCAGGCATCAGGAAGCCGGACTTGCGCGCCTGACTGATTGGAAAGTTGAGGTATGGCCAATAGAAGACTGGCAGTCCCTCAATCTCCAGGGTCGTATGGTAGGCCGTGCCGATGTCATAGGCGGTGTCGAGCTTCAGCTCCCTCGTGCGCAGGTACCAGTCATCCTCGCCCGGCGGGCAAGTCGTGTAGCGCACGTCGAAAAGCTTGGTTAGATCGGGGCCGGCAAAGTCAATCCGCTGGGCATCCCCACGTGCGCCGATACGGTCGACCCGGTAAGTCGCCGCAGCGGAGTGCCCCTCGCGGCTGCGGCTATTGAGCTCGAGCTCAGAGGTTGTGAATTGCGCCGTGCCGGTCTCTTGCAGCACCACGCTGCCGCGCGCGCGCGCCGTGGTATCGCGCTCGTCGTAGTCCATGTAGTCGGCACTCAGACTCTGACCGTCGCGCTCGAGCTGCACGCGCCCGACAAATTCTGCTCCTTCACCCGGCGTACCACTGGCCTCCTCGGCCCGAATGGTGATTAGGGCATCGGCCGGGATCTGGACGCGCGGCGCGGTCGGTCGCACCACCTGACCCTTCGCGGTGACCTCCGGGCATCCTGGGGGTGGTGGGACGTCCGCGCGCGCTACGTTGTACGCCGGCGTTATGCCGCCGGCTACGCCTAGGCCGCACAGGAGGCCGACCAGCAGGCGGGCACGGTTCATGGAGGTGATGAGGTCAGGTTGTCTTATGATGGCTGGGTCATAAAATTGCACACAACCCTTGGCCCATCAAGTTTGGGCACGAGCGCCCAAAGATGCCTTCTTCGCTTTCAGCCATGATTCTTGCCGCGGGGCGTGGTGAACGCATGCGGCCACTCACGGATGTGGTCCCGAAGCCACTGTTGCCGGTCGCCGGTCGGCCACTGATAAACTATCTCATCGAGGGGCTCGCAACTGCCGGGATCCGTGACATTGTCATCAATTACGCCCATCTTGGTGAACAACTAGTCGCGGCGCTTGGCGACGGGGAGCGATTCGGGGTCCGTATCATCTATTCCGCGGAGGGTCCGACTGGCCTTGAGACCGGTGGCGGCATCTTCCGGGCGCTCGATCTGATTCATACCGATCCGTTCCTGGTGGTCAATGGCGATATCTGGACGGACTTCCCGTTTGGCCGCCTGCCAGTTGCGCTCCGGGGGCTGGCCCACCTGGTGCTGGTGGACAATCCGTCACACCATCCCGGGGGCGATTTTGCACTGGAAGATGGACGCGTATTGGACGAGACACTCCCGCGGCTCACGTTTAGCGGGATTGGGGTCTACCGGCGCGCCTTGTTCGCTCACTGTACGGCCGGGAAGTTTCCGTTAGCGCCGCTGCTGCGCGCGGCCATGCAAGACTCGGAGGTGAGCGGCGAGCACTACCGTGGCAAGTGGTTCGATATCGGTACCCCCGAGCGGCTCTCCGCGCTTGAATTGACCCTGCGCGAGCGACAGCGCTAGTGCATGGGGCGTTCCCGCACCATCAGTTTTATATGTTTTTCAGTGAGTTACGATAGTGCTGGCAGTTGCCAGCCGAAACCGGGGACAATACGAGTGCGGGGCCGCCTGCCTGGTGCCCCGAAGATTCACGGGTTAAGGATGATAAAAAACCGGTAACACCGCGCACCTGATGAGGGTTGGGACGGGTGTTACCGGTCCGATACGTACAGCCGCGGGGTTTGTCATCCGTTTCGGGTTCTTCGGTGTCCGGTATGGCGGTTTCCCGCTTTGCGGTCCACGCGTCACACCCCGGATGTTCCCCGCCTAAGCCACTTACTTCTTCTTCTTAGCGGCTTTCTTCTTGGCTTTTTTCTTCGCTGCCATGGTGAGCTCCTTTGGGTTGTGGGTTAAGGGACTACTACTGCTGATAAGCCGGCTGTAGCCGGCTTGGTACTGCCCGGTTTGCCGCGTTCGCGCCTTTCGCGCACGCAGCCAAGCAGGAAGGACGGTGCTCCACTGTCCTTGAGGGTTCTGTCAGGTTGAGGAATGGGGGGTTCGCGCGGGTGATCGGCAGTCGCGAACCAACATGCTTTTCCGAATAACCCGACCCGGCGGCCTCGCGGTGCCCCCAGGTCTCGTACCGCATGCTAGCTGCTGTGGTACTTCGCAATCGAACCAAAATGACTTTCGGCTCCGTTGGGTTTCCAGTTCCGCCTCGCTTCCCGGTATCACTCGCCGCGCATTGCGACGAACTCCGTTAACGGGTCGGTGACTACCTTGTCATCGCTACTTCAGACTTAGCACAGCATCCTTGTGTGTCAAGACACTAATGCAAAAGCATTCCAATTGCAATACAAGCGGACACCATCGCGTCGACTCATCACAAGCAATGAGCGGACCACATTCGCGCGTCGATCGCAATCACGATGCAATCGTTGATCTCATCCACACTTCGAGTCCGCGCAGTTGAGACAGGTCATGCATCCATCCATCTTGATGACCGCCTTGGTGTGGCATTTCCCGCAAACTTGCGCGTCGGCAGGGAACTCGCCGTTCTGTTCCGGGTTTTCGTGTGACGGATCCTGGCGTGCCTGCATCTCCGCACGCTTCTCCGCAATGAACTGTTTGCGATGTTCGTCGAGATCATCGGTCGGAATGAGTCCGATCATGCGAAGGTGACATTCGATCACGTCGCCGAGATCGGCCACCAGTGACGGCGTATAGCGTCCCTTCTTGAAATAGCCCCCGCGCGGATCGAATACCGAGCGCAATTCCTCGACGAGGAAGGTCACATCACCGCCCTTGCGGAAGACTGCGGAGAGGACGCGTGTTAGCGCGACCACCCACTGGAAGTGATCCATGCTCTTCGAATTGATAAAGATCTCGAACGGGCGCCGCTTTTCGTGCGCCGTGCCCGCATTTAGCACGATATCGTTGATTGTGACGTACAACGCGTGCTCGGTGAGCGGCGTCTTAATTTTATAGGTCGAGCCAAGCAGAACCTCCGGGCGCTCGAGCTTTTCGTGCATGTGCACGACGTTGCTTTCGACCCGCTTGGGCTCCTCGTTCTTGACGACTTCGTATCCGGTAATCTTTTCGCTGATTTTGATGGTCATAATGTTCTCTCCCGTGGGCCCGCCGGGCACAAGCGACTGCGAGTCGGCCTCGCATTGCCCAGGCCCGGAAAGGTGCTCCTGTCTGTCCTCAGAACTTGCCGTAATAGCCTTCCTTAAGGGCATCGTAAAGATTGGCGGCCGTATGTCGCTCGCCGTCGTATTCGATCTCGTCGTTGCCCTTGACCTCGACCGTCTCGCCATTGTCCAGGGTGAAACGGTAACGCGTGTTTTCCAGGTCCTTATCCTTCACCAGTACGCCCTGGAAAGCCTCCGGGTTGAATCGGAAGGTGGTGCAACCCTTCAGGCCCTTTTCGTAGGCGTACATATAAATGTCCTTGAAATCCTCGTAGGGAAAAGATGTCGGGACATTGGCAGTCTTGGAAATCGACGAATCCACCCATTTCTGGGCCGCCGCCTGGATATCCACGTGCTGGCGAGGGGAGATGTCGTCAGCCGAGACGAAGTAGTCCGGCAGGGCATGCTTCGGATCCGCGGCATCGGGTGCTGCCTCGGCATTGATTAGCTCCTTGTAGGCGAGCAACTCGTAGGAGTAGACGTCGATCTTCTCCTTGCTCTTCTTGCCCTCACGGATCACGTTGCGCGCATATTTGTGGGCGAACGACGGCTCAATGCCGTTTGAGGCGTTGTTGCCGAGAGACAGTGAGATAGTCCCAGTCGGCGCAATCGACGTATGGTGGCTGAAGCGGGCGCCGTGCTTGGCAATGCGCTCGGTGAGCGCATCGTCGAACTGCTGCATGTACCGGCTGTACCTGGCAAGCAGGACCTTGCCCTTTACCTGGTCGCCTACCTTGTAGCCATCGCGACGCATTTCGGGACGTCGGGCCAACATCTCCTCGGTCACGGTAAACGGCTCTTCCATGATCGGGGCCGGCCCCTTCTCGACGGCAAGGGTGACACCTTCCTCCCAGCCTACCTCGGCCATCTCTCTCGCGACCGCCTCGGTGAATTCGAGCGACTCAGGTGATCCATACCTTATTCTCAACATGGTAAGCGCCGATCCAAGACCGAGGAACCCCATGCCATGGCGGCGCTTGTGGTGAATTTCGTGGCGCTGCTGCTCGAGCGGCAAGCCATTGATCTCCACCACGTTGTCCAGCATTCGCGTGAAGATCCGCACCACCTCGCGATAGCGGTCCCAGTCGAAGCGGGCTTCGGGAGAAAAGGGTTGTTCGACGAACTTGGTGAGGTTCACCGAGCCGAGCAGGCAGGAGCCATACGGGGGAAGCGGCTGCTCTCCGCAAGGATTGGTAGCGCGGATATTCTCGCAGAACCAGTTGTTGTTCATCTCGTTGATACGGTCAATCAGGATGAACCCGGGTTCGGCATAATCATAGGTGGACGTCATGATGAGGTCCCACAGCCGCCGCGCCGGGATGGTCTTGTAGACCCGGCAGGCAATGCGACCAAGAGAATCCTTCACATAGTTGTCGCTCTGGTATGGCCAGTAGCGCCAGACGATCTTGTTGTCGGAATCCTCGTACTCATGCTGATTGGCCGGGAACACCACGTCCCAGGCCGCATCATTCTTGACGGCCTGCATGAATTCATCGGTAATCAGGCAGGAAAGGTTGAATTGCCGCAGCCGGCCGTCCTCGCGCTTGGCGCGGATGAAGTCGGCCACGTCCGGATGAGCGATATCGAAAGTCCCCATCTGGGCGCCACGCCGTCCCCCGGCCGAGGACACCGTGAAGCACATGGCGTCAAAAATATCCATAAAAGAGAGGGGGCCGGAGGTATAAGCTCCGGCCCCGCTCACAAACGCCCCTTTGGGGCGCAGGGTAGAGAACTCGTAGCCGATGCCGCAGCCGGCCTTAAGAGTCAGGCCGGCCTCATGGACCGAGGTCAGGATGCCGTCCATCGAGTCTGGAACGATGCGCGACACCGTGCAGTTGATGGTCGAGGTTGCGGGCTTGTGCTCTTGCGCACCCGCGTTCGAGACGATCCGGCCGGCCGGAATTGCGCCGTTCTTCAGCGCCCACAGGAAACGGGCAAAACAGGTCTCGCGCTTTTCAGGCGTGGCCTCCACATCGGCGAGCGCGCGGGCGATCCGGGCATGCGTATCGTCGATGCTCAGGTCGACCGGCTGACCGGTCTTGGTCTTCAGGCGGTACTTCTTGTCCCAGATGTCATAGGACGCAGGTTGGAGGGGGATTTCCCTGGTACTGGTTTCGCGGACGGCAGGCTGGGTCTTGGGGGCAGCACTCTCTTCCTGGAGCTGAACCGCTTTCATTCACTCTCCTCCGGTGAAGCTTTTTTAGGATTAAACGGGGCCGGGCTGCTCCCCGCTTATATAAGGTGTCGGCGGCCTGCCGAGCGACCACTATATATTGTGGTCGCTGCGAAATTTAGTCCCAGCAGATTGGGGTGTCAAGGAATTTCCCGGCCCATCTCAGGCCGTGGAACACCTCTCGAATCGTCCGACTCAGGTCGCAATCAGACGAGCACGCACGGCGCGCGCGATTTCCTCCGGCAGCGGCAAGCTTTCGGTGTCGAACTCGATCACCGACCCCCGTTCGTCGCCGACGATCGGTTCGAGCCCCGCAAGCTGGTGCGCCAGCACGTCGAGATTTGCCTCCGATGCATCGCGACCGGCGACCGCACGGGTCGCGATCCGCGCGCGCAACGTCTGCCCAGATGCACGCATCGACAGTACAAGGAAGGGAATATCGAGTGAGCGCGCAAGTTCAGCAAAAGCCTCGCGCTGTGCGGCCTGAAGAAAGGTCGCATCGACGATCGCCGTCATACCGCCCTGCAGAACGGCGCGCGCGAGACCTGCAAGGCGTACGTAGGTTTCGCGCGTAACCGACTCAGCATAGAGCCCGGTGGCAACTCCCGAGCCACTACGTGCCTCGGCACTCAGGCCTTGCAGTCGTTTTCGCTCCACATCGCTGCGGATGCGAATGGCGCCGAGCGATTCGACGAGCCCTTGCGTCAGGAAAGTCTTGCCGGAGCCGGACAGACCATGGGTGATCAGCAGTCCCGGACTGTCGGTCCGCGTGTAGACCTCCGCAAGCTCCAAATAACCACCCAGGTCCTTCGCCGCGCGGGTCCGGTCGGTAACGTCGATCGCTGCCTGGCCGAGACGGATGGCAGCCACCTTGGCGCGCACCAGGGCCCGATAGACCTGATAGAAGCGCAGCAAACACACTCCCGCATAGTCGCCGGTGTGCTCCAGATAGCCGTTGACGAATCGCCAGGCGAGATCCTTGCGTCCGCGATCGTCCAGATCCATGGCTGCAAAGGCGAGTTCGCTGATTATGTCGATCCAGCGAAGATTGGCGTTGAATTCGAGGCAGTCGAACAGCACCACTTCACCTTCCAGCAGTGCCATATTGGCCAGATGGGCGTCGCCGTGGCACTCGCGCACAAAGCCCTCGCGCTTGCGTGCGGCGAGCACCGACGCTAGTTGTTCATAGGTTTGCGTGGTCCACTGCTCCAGCTGTGCGAGAAGGCCATGCCGGCCCGCCTCCACCCGCGGGCGGATCTGCTCGAAGTTTTCGCGCATGGGAGCGAGAACCGCTGCGGGTTCGCCGAAAGGGGTTTCGGGCCGAGCAACCAGAATCTCGCCATGGAAGCGCGCCAGTTCCCGGGCAAGGGAATCGATGTGTTCGGGTCGTAGCTCGCCCCGGGCGAGCACGCGATCAAGCTGGGCGTCCTGGGCAAACTGGCGCATCTTCACGGCGTACTCGATCGGTTCGCCATCTTCGCCCGCGATTCGCAGTTTCCCCGCCGATTCGGTGATGGGCACCACGTCGAGATAGAGCTGCGGGGCGAGTCGGCGGTTGAGGCGTAGCTCCTCGTCGCAAAAATGCCGCCGCTTCGCCAGCGTCGAAAAGTCCAGGAATCCGAGGTCGACGGGCTTCTTGATCTTGTAGGCGTATTCGCCGGTCAGCAGTACCCAGGAGATGTGCGTTTCAACGAGTTCAATGCGTCCGACCGGATGGGGATAGCAGCCGGGCTCAAGCAGCGCCTCGAGGAGTGGCGGCAGCATCCTGGTTTCCCGTGTCTTGGGTCGTCTCCCGGCGTACGGGTCGATGAGGCGGCGTGGCGCTAGAGGTCGCCGCCAAAGGCCTCGCGGAATCGTTCGCCGAACTCCGCGCGCGTGAAGCGATGATTCTGCGTTCCCGGCTGCTCGATCTTGATGGTGCCCATGAGCGAGGCAATGCGCCCCGTGGTATCCCAGTCGAGGCCCTTTCCCAGACCATACAGCAGGCCGGCGCGGAACGCGTCGCCACAACCAGTCGGATCCTTGATGGCACGCGGTTTCGCTGCCGGAATATCAATGACGCGACCCTGGGTATGGATCCGCGATCCATCGGCACCGCGTGTAACGATCAGCGCCTCCACTCGCGCGGCGAGTTCGCCGAGCGCCAATCCGGTGCGGTCTTCGAGGAGGCCCGCCTCGTAGTCGTTCACTGTCACCCAGCTTGCCTGATCGAGGAGCCGGAGCAGCTCTTCGCCGTTGAACAAAATCAGACCCTGGCCTGGATCGAAGATGAACGGAATCTTTCGCTCGGCGAATTCCGCGGCGTGGGCGATCATGCCGTCGCGCCCATCCGGCGCGACGATGCCGAGTTTCACCTTGCCGGTATCGCCCATGGTGGCGTGATGCGAATGATTCATCGCGCCCGGATGGAAGGCGGTGATCTGGTTGTCATCCATGTCGGTGGTGATGAAAGCCTGGGCTGTGTAGGTCTCCTCGATGACCTTGACGCGTCGGCGCTCGATGCCCTGGCGGTCCATCCACTCCGCATAGGGGCCGAAGTCGCGCCCCACGGTGCCGAGCGGCTCGGGGTCGCCGCCAAGCAGCTTCAGGTTGTAGGCAATGTTGCCCGCGCAGCCGCCGAACTCGCGGCGCATTTCCGGCACCTGGAACGAGACATTCAGGATGTGCACCTTGTCCGGAAGGATGTGATTCTTGAAGCGATCACGAAACACCATGATGGTGTCGTAGGCAAATGAGCCGCAGATGAGTGCCGACATGCGCGATGGGGTCCCGGTGATGACGAAAGAGGCAGCGCGCTGGTGCCACGCCGCATGCCGGCCGATTCTGGCAGAAATTGCCGATCGCGTCGAAGACCTGCGTCATTAACAGCGCCGGGCAGATTGGATATTCTGGTCACCATCGCCATCAACGGGAGGGGCCATGTATCTCAAGCACAAGCCGAGCGGAGATGCGGTAGAAGTGCTCGACCTGGGGGCGTTGTTTGACCCGTTCCAGGCGAAGGTCAGCGGGCGTTTCCACGCTGGTGAGGAAATGCAGGATCCGGCCGAGTTTCCGAAGGCCGAGCTGGGCTTTCCCTCTGGGGAGAGTTTGCCGCGCTGCTGGATCGATCCGAACTATCGCAGCTAAATATCTGGCGGACGGCTAGAGCGTCAGCCGGCGGTAGATGTCGGACACCTTGAGCGGCAGACGGCGCACGTCATCGACCAGCGTCCAGTTCACCGCGCCGTACATGTGCGGCAGGTAGTCGCGCGCTTCGTTATCGATGGTGATGCAGAACGGGTGGATGCCGGCATTGCGCGCCTCGATCAGCGCCTGGCGCGTGTCCTCGATTCCGTAGTCCCCGCGATAGCCATCGTAGTCATCCGGTTTACCGTCCGAGAGCGTGATGAGCAGCTTGGTGCGCGCCTCAATTTCTCCCAGCAGATAGGTGAGGTGGCGGATCGTGACGCCCATGCGGGTGTAGTCCTTGGGCAGGATGCCGGCAATGCGCTGGCGTACCTCGTCATTGTAGGGCTCGTCGAGGCGCTTCACGCGGTAGAGCTCGCAGCGCATGCGCGTCATGCCGGAAAAGCCGTAGATCGCGTAGCGGTCGCCGAGAATCTCCAGCGCTTCGCACAGTAGCACCAGTGCCTCGCGCTCGGCGTCGTTGATCCAGCCCTTGGTAGAGCCCGACATGTCCACCATGAACATGACGGCGATATTGCGCTCGAGGCGCCGGCGCTTGATGAACAGCCGTTCGCCGGACTCGCGTCCGCGGTGCATGTCGACCTGTGCCTCGACCAGCGCATCGAAGTCGACGTCGTCGCCATTCAGTTGGCGTCTGAGCAGACGGTCTTCGCCACGCAATGCCTCGAACGTGCGGCGCAGCTCCGGCAGTACGCCGGCGTACTTGCGCAGCGTGCGTTCCACGAACGGCTCGTCCTGTGGGCTCACGTTGTGTTCGCGCAGCACACACCAGTCCTTGCGATAGTGGCTGCGAGCGTGGTCCCACTCGTTGTAGAGAAATACCCCCTGATCGCGGGTGGTCTCCGTGCCGCCGTCAGTCCGGTCCACGTCGGCGCGGTAGCCCCCGTCACCCGCGGCGACGAGATAGTCTTCGGGGATGTTCCCGAGATCCTGGATGATCGAGTCCATCAGCGCCCGGACATCGGCGCCGGGGGTGAGCGGCTGTCCGTCGAGTGCCAGGGAAAACTCGTGGCGCTCGGGGTGCTGCGAGTCGGGCAGCGCTCGCAGTTCGAACCGCCCCGGGGTGCTGGCCCGGGCGGCACCGCCCCGGGGGGCTCGCTCCATGCCCAGGCGTGCGAGGGCGACGCGAAACTGGTCGCGCTCGCGGGCAATACGTTCCCGCAGCGCGCGTTCGGCAAGCTCGGCATGCAGCACTCCCTCATAACAGTGGGGTGCAGGCGGTTCGGTCGCGTAGTGCGCCTCCAGCAGGGCAGCGCTGTCCTCCACGCTCGCACCGGGCGCCGCCAGCCGTTGGCGCGCTTGCGTCCAGGGTCCATCGCATTCCTCACGCCAGCCGCTCAGCTCATCCAGTGCCATGAGGTCGCGATGCAGTCCGGGTAGCTCACGGGCCAGGCAAGCGATGAGACGCATGGTCTCAAGCGCATTGAACACGCGCAGCGCCCGTGCCGGCTGCGGGTAGCGTTCGAGCAGATCCGGCAGCGCGCCGGCATGACGGGCGCTCAGCCGGAAAGTGCCGTACCAGGTCTGCGCCCAAAGCAGGGCGACCTTGGCCTTGTAGAGCCGCCGATTGTCGTCGCGCGTCGCGAAAACATGCAGACGGTCCGGCAGGAACAGGCTGACGGTATCGGTATACGGTTCATCGGCTACGTCAATGCGCAGCTTGCGGCCCGATAGCCCTTGCACGAACAGCTCGAGCACGTGGCTCATCTCCTCGAGCGCGACCCCGTTTACGGCGGCGGCCGCTTCCGCCGCGAACAGCGCGGCGCGGCCCAGGATGGCGCAGCCCGGGTATAGTCCCTCGCGGTCGTAGACATCCATCGCCCGGATGATCCAGGCGTCCACGGCGGGCGGTGGCATGAGCGAGAGCGCCTGCGGCGCGTTCGCAACGAATTGATAGGCGAGGTCGGTATTGGTCTTGCAGATGACCTCCGCCCAGCGCAGAACGTAATCCTGCTCGGCGCGCGTGAGCGGGGCGAGCGCCGCCGCGAGCGGCGCCGCTGAGTAGCGCGAGTACTGCACGAGCTCGAGCGCGGCTTCGAGGCGCGCCTCGATCTCGCGGGCAGTCATGGCCGTCTGGTGCATGCGTGCAGTTTCGCGCTAACCGATCCTCATTAAGGGTATCACCGCATCGATCCGCCCGGTCGTGCGAAACTGTCGTCTGCCGGAGCGGTCCTAGGTGCTGGAGCCGCCCGCACAGACCGCGGGCAGCATCTTCCCGTTTCTATCAGTAGCGAGGAAAAGTCATGAAACGAACAATCCGTGCACTCGGAGCTGCCATCGTCGGGGCGGCGCTCGCACTTGCCGGCTGCGCGACGGACGAGTACGGCCGTACCCGTCCGCTCACGGATGCGGAGACTGGCGTACTGATCGGTGCCGCGGCCGGGGCGGCGGTCGGTGCCGCCGCGAGCAAAAAGGGCAGGCGCACCAAGGGCGCCGTGATCGGCGCGGTCGGCGGCGGGATCGCCGGCGGCCTGGTCGGTAATTACATGGATAACCAGAAAAAGGACTTCGAGAAGCAGCTCGCCAGCGAAATCGCTGCTGGCGCCATCGAGCTCGAAACCCTGCCCGATCATGGGCTGCGCGTGGTGATGACCGAGCGCACTTCGTTCGATTTTGACTCCGCCGAGATCAAAGCCGGTTTTCACCCGACCATGGACAAGATCTCGACCATCGTTAATCGCTACGGCAAGACGACGCTCGATGTCGTGGGCCATACCGACAGCGTCGGGTCAGCGCAGTACAACCAGGGTCTGTCGGAGCGCCGGGCACAGGCCGTGGAGCGTTACCTGCTTGGCCGGAATATCCACCCGCAGCGCCTTACCGCGACGGGTCGGGGCGAGGGCGTGCCGCGTGCGAGCAACGAAACCAAGGAAGGACGCGCGCGCAATCGCCGCGTGGAAATCCTGATCGAGCCGGTGGTGGCTCAATCCGGCTAGGGCTAGTCAGAACAGCGAGGCGGAGAGCTCGTTCACAGCGGCGAGCATCTCGGGGTCATCGGTGAGCGCCTCCGCGATGGCGCCGCGGCAGGCAATGCGCGGGTCAATGTCGGAGGCGATCAGTTTGCCGGCGTGTACCAGCAGGCGCGTGCTGGCGCCTTCCTCCAGCCCGCTGCCCTTCAGGTTGCGGGTCATGCCGGCGAACTTCACCAGCATGTCGGCCATCGATTCGTCGACACCGGTTTCGTGCATGACGATCTTTTTCTCGAGCGCGGCCGACGGGTAATTGAACTCGAGCGCCACGAAGCGCTGGCGCGTCGACTGCTTCAGGTCCTTCAGTACGCTCTGGTACCCCGGGTTGTAGGAAATAGCGAGGCAGAACTCGGGCGGTGCCGCGAGTAGCTCGCCGGTTTTCTCCATCGGCAGCACTCGCCGGTCATCCGCGAGCGGATGAATCACGACCGTGGTGTCCTTGCGCGCCTCGACCACTTCATCCAGGTAGAGGATCGCGCCGGCGCGTACGGCGCGCGCCATCGGGCCATCGACCCAGACCGTCTCGCCGCCCATGATCAGATAGCGGCCGACGAGGTCCGAGGCGGTGAGGTCGTCGTGACAGGAAACGGTGATCAGCGGGCGTTTGAGGCGCCACGCCATGTGTTCCATGAAGCGCGTCTTGCCACAGCCTGTCGGCCCTTTCAGCAATACTGGCAGGCCATTGCGATAAGCTGCCTCGAACAGCTCAATCTCTTTGCCGACGGGCTGATAGTAGGGCTCCTCGTGGATTAGGTATTCCTCGACTTTCAGGACACGGGCTTTGTGTGCGGCGGCCGACATAGATATGGGTGCGCGGTGGTTTACGGGCAGTCGTTGAGCGATTCAGTCTGACAAAAGAATACTACCACCGCCGGCGTGACATTGGTTGACGCCCCCCGGTACGGCGCCGAGAATAGCCGGCTCTCGCGCGGGGCATACTCTATTCAAGTGTTCTATCCCTGCATACGAAACTTCGATCTATTGCGGCGGTTTGGGCGGTGGCACCTCGCGGGATTGCAGGGTATCGTTGCCGTCCCCGCGGGGTACCGGGGCACATCGCAAGTAGTCGCATGCGATGCGGCAAGTACCCGGATGCTAGGGATTTTTTCATTCTGGCGCCCCGCGCCGGACGATGCACCAAGCCGCGCATCAATATAAGTAAGGAATCGGCGGCGGTGCCGGATGATTACTGATCTTTCCGTGGTGGAGGCCTGTCCATGACAGCTGTGGTCGCAACAAACGAAACAATATTGGTAGTGGGCGGGGGTATCAGCGGCGTGACCGCGGCCCTTGAGGCGGCGGAATGCGGCAAGGATGTGGTGCTGGTGGAGAAGCAGCCGACCCTCGGTGGCCGCGTGTCGCAGCTGTACCGCTACTTCCCCAAGCTTTGCCACCCGACCTGCGGCATGGAGATAAATCTCAAGCGCCTGAAGGCCAGCAAGCGCATCCGTGTGCTGACCATGGCCGAGGTCACTTCCCTGTCCGGTAAGGCCGGCGATTACGCGGTGACGGTGAAAATCGCGCCGCGTTACGTGAACGAGAACTGCACCGCCTGCGGCGCCTGCGCCGAAGCGGTCACGGCCGAGATCGATGACGCGCACAACTACAACATGCGCAAGATCAAGGCGGCGTATCTGCCAAACGCCATGGCCTATCCCCAACGTTACGTGCTTGACCCCTCCGTCATCGGCACACCCGATGCTGACAAGGCAAAGAGCGCCTGCAACTACAACGCCATCGAGCTCGACCAGAAGGAAGAGACCCTGAATCTCAAGGTTGGCACGGTGGTCTGGGCGACCGGCTGGAAGCCCTACGATGCTGCCAAGATCCAGCCCTACGGCTACGATCGCATCGCCAACGTCATCACCAGCGTCGAGTTCGAGCGCATGATGGATCCGTTCGGCCCGACCGGCGGCAAGCTGGTGCGTCCCTCGGACGGCAAGGAGGCAAAGAACGTCGCCTTCATCCAGTGCGCCGGCTCGCGCGACAAGAACCACCTTTCGCATTGCTCGCGCATCTGCTGCATGGCCTCGCTTAAGCAGTCGACCTACGTGAGCGAGAAATATCCGGAGGATGCCAACGTTTCCATTTACTACATCGACATCCGCGCCATCGACCGTTTCGAGGACTTCTACCAGAAGGTTCGCGCCGACAAGAGCGTCAAGTTCATCAAGTCCAAGGTTGCAAGCATCGTCGAGGACCAGACAACCGGCAATCCGGTGCTGCACGGCGTCGACACCGAGGGCTATCACCGCTACGCCAATCCGCACGACTTGGTGGTGCTGGCGGTCGGTATGGAGCCGTCCGTGGATGCCAGCAAGATCATGAAAGGCGTGGCTGCGGATGTCAGCGGGTTTATTGATGTCAATTCCACCACCGAAGCCGTATTCGGCGCCGGCTGCGCGTCCAACGCGCTCGACGTCAACCGGGCGGTGCAGAGCGCGACGGCGGCCACGCTACGCGCGATCCAGGTGGTTAACCGCGTTTCGCGGGCGGAGGCTTAATTCCCATGTCAGAGATGAAGATCGGCGCATATATCTGCCAGGGCTGCGGCATCGGCGAGCGCCTCGATACCAAGCAGCTCGCCAACGTCGCCCAGAAAGAAGGCAAGGCGCACCTGGTGCGCGAGCACGAATTCCTGTGCAACGCCCAGGGCGTGGCCATGATCCAGGCCGACATCGACAAGGAAGGCGTGAACCATGTGGTGATCGCCGCTTGCTCGCGGCGCGCCAAGGCCGAGACGTTCAATTTCGATAGCGTGGCGATCTCGCGCGCCAACCTGCGCGAAGGCGTGATCTGGTGCCAGCCGGCCGATGCCGACAAGCAGGAGGTCGTGCAGGAAATGGCGGACGACTACGTGCGCATGGCCTGTGCGGAAACCAAGAAGATGCAAATCCCCGAGGTCAACCCGAATCGTGGCGGCAACAAGCGCATCCTCGTGGTGGGCGGCGGCATCTCTGGTCTCACGGCCGCCACCGAGGCCGCCAAGACCGGTTACGACGTCGTGCTGGTGGAGAAGACCGGCGCGCTCGGTGGGCATGCGGCCAAGCTCGCCAAGCGCGTGCCGAACCATGAGCCGTACGCCGAGCCGATGGATACCGGCGTTGATCAGCTCATCAAGCAGGTCGAGGGTGACAAGCACATCACGGTGCACCTGAATTCGACCATTACAAAGACCAGCGGCGCACCCGGCCAGTTCAGCGTGGATATCACCAAGGAGTCCGGGGGCAGCAGCACCGAAAATGTTGGTGCCATCATCATGGCCTCAGGCTTTACGCCGTTCGATGCCAACAAGCTCGCGCGCTACGGTTACGGCAAGGCGCCAAATGTTGTGGATTCGCT
>DKBM01000127.1:0-20131 GCA_002451215.1 Proteobacteria bacterium UBA6900 | reverse complement strand
GTTGATCGCCGACAGACCCTGGGCGACGGCACCAGAGCGGTCCATCGCGGCCTTGTCCACCAGCTTGATCTTGAGGTCGATGCCCTTCTCGGACTTGGCGGCATCCGCCCAGCGCATGATTTCATACCCGGCGCCGCAGCAAGCCATGCCACCACCGATCAGGAGGATGTCGACCTCTTCCTGAACGATTTCCGGTTTTTCAAATGTACCAGCCATTGTTGATTACCTCGTAAGTAAATGTTCGGCGATTGCGCTTACTTCTTGCGGATCAGTTCGGCCGGGTTGCCGGCGCGATAGCCCTTGGTGATGCCGCCACCATCGGTGCCCGTGAAGAAGCCGGACTTGGCGATATCGCCAAACTTGGCCGTGGGCTTGCCGTCGTACGGTTTGATCGAGCCTTCCGCCGTGGTACGGATCGGGAACTTGAAGCGCTTCATGGTGCCGTTGCGGAACTTGATGGTCCACATGATGGAGTCGGTACCACGCAGCGGCTGCACGGAACCCCCGAGCGGCACGATGTCGGCGTAGTGACGGGCCTCAATCGCCTGCTGCGGGCAGATCTTCACGCAGCTGTAGCACTCCCAGCACTGCTCCGGTTCCTGGTTGAATGCCTTCATGGCGTGGCCGGTTTCGGAGCCGTCTTTGTCGAGCTTCATCAGGTCGTGCGGGCAGATGTACATGCAGGCGGTTTTGTCCTGGCCCTTACATCCATCGCACTTATCGGTACGTACAAAAGTTGGCATTGTTGCCTCCGTCTTGGTTTAACTGCGAATTGGTTACTTCAAACTCCAGACTTCCTAGTTACGAAAAATTTTGCGCGGGTCGGTCATCCCGCCCGCGCAAAAAACCTTGCTTACTTTGCCGAGTGGCCTTTCATTTCCACCTTGACGTTCTGCTCGGCGGAAAGGCCGGCGTAATACTTCTGCAGCACCTTGGCCACTTCCGGGCGGCTGAACTCGACCGGCAGATCCTTGCCTTCGGAGAGCATGGCGCGAACCTTGGTGCCGGACAGCAGGATGCGGTCATCCTTGGTGTGCGGGCAGGTGCGCTGCGAGGCCATGCCGCCGCACTTCTTGCACCAGAAAGTCCAGTCGATATTCATGTTCTTGGTTTCGAGCGCGTCCTTCGGAATTTCATCGAAGATTTTCTGCGCGTCGAACGGACCATAATATTCGCCCACGCCGGCATGATCGCGGCCGACGATCAGGTGCGAGCAACCATAGTTCTGGCGGAACAGGGCGTGCAGCAGCGCTTCGCGCGGACCGGCATAGCGCATGTCGAGCGGGTAGCCGGCCTGGATCACGGTGTTGGGGGCGAAATAGTTGTCGACCAGGGTGGCGATCGCCTCGGAGCGCACTTCGGCCGGGATGTCGCCCGCCTTCAGGGCGCCGAGCAGCGAGTGGACCAGTACGCCGTCCATGGTCTCGATGGCGATCTTGGCCAGGTACTCGTGCGAGCGGTGCATCGGGTTGCGGGTCTGGAAGGCGGCGATCTTGGACCAGCCCATCTTCTGGAACTTGGCGCGGGTCTCGGCCGGGGTCATGAACTGGTCGCCGTACTCCTTCTTGAAGTCGCCAACCGACAGCACTTTCACGGAGCCGGCCAGGTTGTGATTGCCCTGCGCCATGACCATCTTGACGCCCGGGTGCTCCATGTCGGTGGTCTTGTAGACCATCATGCACTCGTGGGCCTTGTCGATGGTGTACTTGTCGGTCACCTTCATGGTGCCCAGGATCTCGCCGGTTTCGCCATCGACCAGGGCGATGTCGCTGCCTTCCTTAATGGAGTCGTCGTCCGTGGACAGGGTGATGGGGATGGGCCAGAACAAACCGTTGGCCATCTTCATGCCGTCGCACACGCCCTGCCAGTCGGCCTTGGTCATGAAGCCGGTGAGCGGGGTGAAGCCGCCAATGCCCATCATGATGAGGTCGCCGGTTTCGCGCGATGACATCTTCAGCTTCGGAAGCGACTTGGCGCGTTCCAGTTCGGCCTTGAGAGCGGCACCCTCGAGCAGCAAGGGCTTCAGTTCGCCGCCACCATGTGGATTGACCAGTTTGGACATAAGACTCCGATCCCCTTTGAGCAGTTGAAAAATTCGGTATAAAAATTCGGTATATATAGATGCTGCGGACCCGGCGGGCCGCGAAACTCTAAGACTTCGATCTCACCAAAACTAATTAGTATTACTAAGGGCGCACATTAGCGGCCTTTATTTAGTGCGTCGTGAAGACCCTTCGGTACACTAGGACTTCAGGCGCAGCGCCGAAGACTCGGCGCTGATCCAGTGGCAACCGGGGTCGCCATTCTAGGCGCAACGCGCTTTTAGAGAAAGCGCAAACGCAGGACAGTTGGATTGATGACCATTACAGTCAGGTTTTTTGCCAGTATCCGCGAGCGCCTTGGCAAGAGCGAAGACCGTGTCGCTTGTCAGGGTATCGGCACCGCGGCTGATGTCTGGCAGCGTAGCGCCGGGATTCCCGCGCCCGCCAATACGCTGGTCGCGATCAACCAGGAATACGCCAGTCTCGATTCGCCGGTACGCGATGGGGATGAAGTCGCCTTCTTTCCGCCGGTGACCGGCGGTTCGGTTGCGCCGGTCGATCCGAGGGCACGGAGCCAATCATGAGCGTTCGTCTGGCCGGCGAGGCATTCGATCCGTGGGGCGAGATTCAGTCATTCCAGTCGGGACACCCCGAGCTGGCGGGCAAGTTCGGGGCGACCGCCGTATTCGTCGGCACCATGCGGGATTTCAACGAGGGGACGTCGGTCGGGGCGATGGTGCTCGAGCACTACGCACCCATGACGCAGCGCGAGATCGAGAAGATCTGTGCGCAGGCTGTCAGCCGCTGGGAGATTCTCGACGTGCTGGTGGTGCATCGCCACGGACCGCTCGCGCCGAACGATCCGATCGTGCTGGTCGCTGTGTGGTCGGCACACCGCGACGCAGCATTTGCCGCCTGCCGTTTCGTGATCGATGAGCTGAAGACCCGGGCGCCGTTCTGGAAGCAGGAGCAGACTGGCGCCGGTCAGCGCTGGGTCGCGCCGGAGTAGCGCGCAAGCGCTTCGCTTACTTCTTGTCGTCGCTGGCGGCGCTCCTGGCGGTGGAGCTACGTTTCAGTTCCCGGTAGCGCGCCAGCTCTTCATCCGATTGCTTGCGGATGTTCTCCTGCTCGGCGCGTTTGGTCGCGATTTCCGACTGACGGTTCGCGATCTGGTGCCTGGTCTGCTCAAGATGTTTCTTGGTCTGGTCCGCTATCGGCTTGCCACCCTTCTGGTCATCCTCGGCCTGCTTCTCCAGACGCTTTAGCACGCCAGTCAGTGACTTCAGTGTGCCCTCGGTGGCCTTGATCTGGGATTCGAGCTGCGCCAGCTTGCGATCGCGCACGAACAGGATGTCGTTTTCATGTGGGTAGGTGGCCAGCAGCAGGTCATCCTTCTTCTTCCGTTCTTCTTCAGACAGCTTCTTGCGCTCGTCCTCGGCACGGCGCGCTTCGCGATCTTTCAGCTGCGCAGCAGTTGGGGGTGCGGCAATCTCCTTTTGCTTGATGCCTTGCTCCGACATCACCTCAATCTTCGACTGCGCACACTCGTCAGCTGCGGTGTCGCCGTAGTGCCACATGCCAGCGGCATCCTGACACTTTTTGATCTTGCCACCTTGTGCGGCAAATGCCGCCGATGCCGTGGCAACGGCGAAGAGCAAACAGAATGCAGAAAACGCCCGGGAGAACTTCATGACTGATTCCTCGCAAAAGACTCTCCCAAGTTAGGAGCCGCATCCCAGCCTGTCAACCGCGCACCGCCAAACGGCGGCTGGGTTACGACCCTGTGCCATAATGCGGCCGCTTCAGCGGGGAAAAGGAAGGCCGGGTGGATTGGCTCGAGCAAACGGTGTTGTTCTTCATCTCGCTCGCAGCGAACGTGTTTTCGGCTTTTGCGGGAGGGGGGGCCGGTCTGCTTCAGTTTCCCGCCCTGATTTTTCTCGGGCTGCCGTTTGGTGTGGCGCTGGCAACCCACAAGGTGGCGAGTGTTGCGCTCGGTGTCGGCGCAACGGCGCGACACTGGCGCGAACGGTCGCTCGAATGGCGGTTCGCGCTGTTTGTCCTGATCGCGGGCGTTCCCGGCGTTCTGCTGGGCGCCACCTTCATTCTCGATGTTCCCGATCAGCTGGCGCGCGTTGCGCTTGGCGTGCTGACCGCGGGGCTCGGGATCTACTCGTACTTCAACCGGCAGCTCGGCCTTGAATACGCGCCCCTTCACCGCACGCGTGCCGGTTACGTCATCGGCGCCGTCGGGCTGTTTCTGATTGGCGTGCTTAACGGTTCGCTCACTTCCGGCACCGGGCTCTTCTGCACGATCTGGCTGGTGCGCTGGTTTGGTCTCGATTACCGCCGTGCCGTAGCCTATACGCTCGTACTGGTTGGGCTCTTCTGGAATGGGGCGGGCGCGGTGACGCTTGGGTTGCTTGGCGAGATCCGGTGGTCCTGGCTTCCGGCACTGCTCGTGGGCTCATTGCTGGGCGGCTACATCGGTGCCCACTGGTCGATCGTGAAGGGCAATCGCTGGATCAAGCGCGCATTCGAGATCGTGACCATCCTGGTCGGCCTCAAGCTGATCTTTTGAGTTTGCCGGGGCGGGCGCCGGGTCCTATGATTGGCGGGTCCCACAATCGTCCGGCACAAGATACTGGTAGCCAGGGAAATTCAGGAATGAAGCTAGGCCAGTTGCTTTCTCGCCGCCGTCGCCGCCGCATGCTGGATGAGTTGCGGGCGTTTACGAATGTGGTGGGTAGCGCAACACAGATCTCCGCCTCCCTGTCCGGTTCCGGGCACTGGCTCGTGCATGGGCAAGTTATCGGCGATGGCGATTTCGACGGCATCGTGGTGCTCGCCGCGGGCGCGCAGTGGCGCGGGAATCTGCGCGCTCACAGCATTGTGGTTCATGGCGAACTGAGCGGTGATGTGGTGGCGCGCGGCAAGGTGGAGCTCGGCCCTACCGGGCAGGTGAATGGTGCCGTCACGGCGCCGTTGCTCGCCATCGCGCAGGGTGGCCGCCATACCGGCGAGGTGCGCATGGGCAAGGCATCAATCGTCCACTTTCGCGAACGTCGCGGCCAAGAGGGGCAGGCCGCAGCCTAGTCGGTCCGGGTTACGGGCGATTCGAGTTCACGCTTCACGGCCAGCAGCCAACGTCCGAGCTTCTCTTCCAGTTCGTGAGTAAGCTCCAGTTCCTGGCGCTTGCGCACACTGCGCGCATAGTCGACATCCACTAGCGGCAGAATCGGCTCGAGCCAGCTCAGGAAATTGCGCGACGTCTCCGACTCCGCCGTTTCAATCAGCATTTCGTCGGTCGGTTCAAACCGCTCGGTCTGAGTCAGTCGGGTGCCGTCCGACTCCGGGCGCGTTTCGATGCGTGTCTCGAAAGGCACGGCCGAATCCGACATGGTGAGCAGCAGCCGGTTGGGCTCGAATTCAGTCACGCGCGTCCGGTAATCGACGATGCGACCCTCGATCTCCAGCCGAAAGCGGCAGCTACGGCCGACGGCGAGCGGTCCTCCGCCTTCGATTTCGACCTGCAGCGGCTTTACGTCTGGTTGCAGGCGCGAGCGCGCTGCCGGGTCGCACATGAGCGCAAACACCCGCTCAACGGGTGCCCGAATGTAAATGCTGCCCGAAACAACGACCATGCGCTCGCTCTCCCCACCAGGAAGTTTGCCGTTTGGCACCGCGGGCATTTTGGCCCCGCTGTAAATACCTCAGGCCGCGTTACTGACTCCGTATTGTTCTCGATATGCCGCGATTGCATCGCGGTGCGCGCGGGCCCCGTCGCCCTTTTCGGCAAGGAAGGCGAGCAGTGTCTCGAGCGTGACGATACTAAGCACCCGCAAGCCGAGTTCCTGCTCCACTTCCTGAACCGCCGAGCGTTTGCCGAGGCCACGCTCCTGACGATCTACCGCAATTGCCACGCCGGCCGCCGTCGCACCGGCGGCGCGGATGAGGTCGAGTGATTCGCGTACCGATGTGCCAGCTGAAATCACGTCGTCGACGATTAGCACGCGGCCGGCGAGCGCGTGACCAACGATGACTCCGCCCTCGGCATGCTTCTTGGCCTCTTTGCGATTGAAGGCGTAAGGGAGATCCCGCTGGTAATGATCCGCCAGGGCGATCGCCACCGCGCTCACAAGCGGTATGCCCTTGTACGCGGGACCGAACAGCATGTCGAAACCGATGCCGGAATCGGTGATGGCCTGCGCATAAGACCGTCCGAGACGCGCGAGCTTCGCGCCACTGTGGAACAGACCGGTATTGAAGAAGTAGGGGCTCACACGTCCACTCTTCAGGGTGAACTGGCCGAACTTCAGGGCCTCGCAGGCGATCGCGAACTCGATGAACTCGCGCTGGTAATCTTTCATCGTCATCACGATACCGGATGCAGCGCGGCGGGGGCAAGAATACACTAGCGACCATGCGCATTATCACCGCGAATCTCAATGGCATCCGCTCGGCGTCGTCCAAGGGATTCTTTGACTGGATGAAGCGTCAGGGCGCGGACCTGGTATGCGTGCAGGAGGTCAAGGCGCAAGAGGCCGACCTGACGCCCGCCATGCTCGCGCCGGGTGGCTTTCGGGGTTACTTCAGCCTTGCCGAGAAAAAGGGTTACGCCGGCGTGGGACTCTATTGCCGGCGTGAGCCGGACGCCGTGCATCGCGGCTTCGGTTCGCATGAGCATGATGGCGAGGGGCGCTACTTGCAGGTCGATTTTGGCAAGCTGAGCGTGGTCTCGCTCTACCTTCCTTCCGGCTCCGCCGGGCCGCATCGCCAGGAATCAAAATTCCGATTCATGGACCTCTTCCTGCCGCAAATGCGCAAGCTGCGCAAAGATGGTCGCGAGTATGTCCTGTGCGGCGACTGGAACATCGCGCACAAGGAAATCGATCTCAAGAACTGGCGCTCGAATCAGAAGAACTCGGGCTTCCTGCCGGAAGAGCGCGCCTGGCTCACCAAGGTTTTCAACGATCTCGGTTGGGTGGACGTGTTTCGCACCCTGAATCAGAAGCCCGATCAATATACCTGGTGGTCAAACCGCGGGCAGGCCTACGCCAAGAACGTCGGTTGGCGCATCGACTACCAGATCGCCACGCCCGGAATTGCCAAGAAGGCGCTGAAGGAGCGCATCTACAAGGACAAGAAGTTCTCCGACCACGCGCCACTGATCATCGACTATCACCATGAGCTTTGATTCCCATCCCCGCCGCGAGAGGGATTAGGGTGGTGAATTGGCGGAAGCAGGATGAATTGAACGCACAGTTGCGCGATCGACCGATCAACCTGACGGCTTGACCACCGCGGCTGGTGCAACTGGTTCGGTGGCTACTGCTTGAGCGCCTGGTCACGCCCGATGGGCGGACCGCGCCTGTCCACGCGACAAGCTGAAGGCAGATCCCCGCCAGAGCATGGCGAATACGGCACTCGTCATGCGCCGGCGATATCGCTGCGTGGGTCGATACCAGGGATCGAGATATACCAGCATCCCGCGTTCTTCACCGATCAGCACGATCCAGTGATCCTCGTTGCCCCACTCGGGTCCGCGTACCAGCGCCATGACCGGTGCGCGCCTTACCTGCGCAAGGATCTTCCGTAGTGCGTTCGTGTTGCCTTCGCGCACGATCGCGACCGGGATGCGTCGCCGGCGAAAGAAATTGGCCACGTCCGCCGGGTAAACCGCCGGTTCCACCTCGCCATGCGGACTTGCCGCATGCAGCCGCAGCGCGCGCATGAGCCGTTGATAGTCGGGGTGTGGTCGTGTGCCGGCACGCTGCAACAGCATGCTCACGCATGCCACGCCGCACCCTGAGTCAGGGCAGGGCCGGCCGCGTTGCGACACGAAGTCGAGTAGATGGCGGGCCATGGCAGAAGGGTACCGTTAAAGAGAAGCGTGGACTTTGCGCTTGCCGGTGCCAACCAATCTGGTGTGCACCTAGCTGGCAAAGCGATTGCGACCGTCGCGTTTGGCTCCATAGAGCGCCTTGTCTGCCGCGGCGATGAGATCGTCCGGGCTGGAATCGGCGCTGGCTTGCGCCAACCCGAGCGAAATCGTTACCCCGGACAAGGGTGTGCCATCGCTTGCCTGCACGGGATTCGCGGCGATCGCCTGCACCAGCCGCGCGGCCACGATTTGGGCACCGGGCAGGTCAGTATCAGGCAAGAGTACGCAAAACTCCTCCCCGCCGATTCGGGCAAGCCGATCGGCGGGACGAATGTGCGACTGCGCGGCACGCACGGTGGCGCGCAGTGCCGCGTCTCCAGCCGGATGGCCGTGGGTGTCGTTGTAACGTTTGAAGTGATCAATGTCGAACACGCCAAGCGTGAAGGCGGAGGCGTCACGGCGCGCGCGCTCGACATAGCGCGGCAGCGTCTGATCGATCCAGCGGCGATTGTAGGCCGCGGTTAGCGGATCGAGGAATGCCCAGCGCTCATAGGCCTGCTGCAATTGCAGGCTCAGCGCAAGCGCCTCGTTGGTGCTGCGCATGCGCTCGGCCATGATGCCGAGCAGATTGCGCGCAATAGTCGGGACTGTTTCGGTGAGCCGCCAAAAACTATCGACGTCGATTCCCAGCACGGCGCTGTCGCCGGTTGCGACGACCGGTGCGGAGACCCGGCCACCATCGATGATTGACATCTCGCCGACGCAGTTGCCGGCGGTGACAAGGATAGAGGTGGCTGAGCCGGCGGGTCCCACCAGCACTTGCAGCTCGCCGTTCAGCACCACGTAGAGAAAGTCGTTCGGCTGGTCGGGCGAGAGCAGCGGGTCGCCGGCTTGCAGCGTTCGTATCGGGAAGCGCTCGAGCAGTGTCGCGGTGACGTCTGGTCCGACGCCGCGAAACAGGCTGGATTCGCGAAGGGTTCGGGTTGGGGCTGACATGGGTTGCGATCGATGCTAGCGAACGGCCGATGCCTTGTCCAAGCACCATCCGTTTGGTGCTGGCAAGTTGCATGTTGTCGGGGCCTTCCAGCAAAGGGGCAGCGCCCGTAGGCATGCGAGGGAGCCGCGTCGATCAGAGACCGATTCGAGGCATGGTATTCGGGCGTTAGTCTGGAGCCTTCAGTCAAGCCGATCCGGCGAATCGAGGAGGCTGCCCATGACCGATGCGGCGATCGCCCAGAAGGGATCATTCGAGATGACGCTTGAGCCCGGAACCTGTTGCTGGTGCGCCTGTGGTCGTTCGAAGAACCGGCCGTCCTGCGATGGTTCACACAAGGGGACGGGACTCGAGCCCACGAAGCAGGAGAAAGGCGAGTGCCAGAAGGTGTGGCTGCGCGGGTGCAGGCATTCGGGCAACAAGCCGTTTTGTGACGGCACCCACAAGGGCCTGTAGCGGGGTGCAGGTTTGGTCGCGGTGCGACTCAAGCACTCGCGCGACGCCGTGTCGCCGCATCACAACAGCGCGCGCAGTGCAGGCCAGACGTTGTCCAGCATTTGTGCCTGGGCTGCGGCGTTGGGGTGAATGCGATCGGCCTGCATCAGCTTGATATCCGTGCCGACGCCGTCCATCACGGACGGTACCAATGGCACCTGCTGTTCGGCCGCCAGATCCCGGTAAACCCGCCGGAACCTTTCGTTGTATTTCGGACCATAGTTCGGCGGCAGTTCCACACCGAGCAGGAGAACTTTCGCCCCCTGGGCCTTGGATTTTGCGATCATGGCGCGGATATTGTTCTTCATCTGCTGCGGAGCAAGGCCGCGCAGCCCGTCGTTGCCGCCCAGTTCGATAATGACGATTGCGGGGTGGTGTTCGGAGAGCAAGCGGGGCAGGCGGGCGAGCCCGTTGGCGGTGGTGTCACCGCTCACGCTGCCGTTGACCACACGGTAGCGAGGTTGCTGCTGATCGAGGCGTGCCGCGAGCAGTGCGACCCAGCCCTCGCGCAGCTCCATGCCGAAGGCGGCGCTCAGGCTGTCGCCCACGACAAGCACAGTGCGGGTAGCGGCGAACGCCGGTCCTGCGAGCAGGAACAACAGCAACACCAACCAGAGACGTCGCATGTCGAAACTCTTGAACGGCCATATCATTTCCGCCAGCAATCTCTCCAAGCGTGTCACGAGCACGGAAGGCACGCTCGACATCTTGTCGGGCGTGACGCTCGAGATCAAGACAGGTGAGAGCGTCGCGATTGTCGGTGTCTCGGGTTCGGGCAAATCCACCCTGCTCGGCTTGCTGGCAGGGCTCGATGCGCCGACGGCCGGCGAGGTGGTGCTCGCCGGGGAACGGTTGAATGATCTCGACGAAGACGGCCGTGCCCGGGTCCGGGCCGGTAAGGTCGGCTTCGTCTTTCAGAGCTTTCAGTTATTGCCCGGCCTCACCGCGTTGGAGAACGTCATGTTGCCGATCGAGCTCGCCGGGTTGCCCGACCCGGAGGCCGGGGCGCGCGACCTGCTCGCGCGGGTGGGTCTCGGCGAACGACTTACTCACTATCCGCGCCAGCTCTCCGGCGGTGAGCAGCAGCGTGTCGCCATCGCGCGTGCCTTCGCGACCCACCCGGCAATCCTGTTTGCCGACGAGCCTACCGGCAACCTCGATACGGTTACCGGTACGCGCATCATTGATTTGCTGTTCGAGCTGAACCAGGAGCGGCAGACGACGCTGGTGCTGGTGACGCACGACGAGCAGCTCGCCTCGCGCTGTGCGCGACGCGTTCATCTCGATGCCGGACGCGTCGTGGAGGCAAACCCGTGATCCGACGGGCACGCCTCGGGCTTCGCCTGCTGGCGCGCGACTGGCGCGCGGGCGAGCTCCATATCCTGATCGCCGCGCTGGTAATCGCGGTGGGCGCGGTGACTGCCGTCGGGTTCTTTAATGATCGCGTGAGCCGTGGCATGGCGCAGCAGTCGGCGGACATGCTGGGGGCCGATCTGCTGGTGTTGGGTTCGCAACCCGCGGATCCGGCCTGGGTGGGAGAAGCCGTGGCGCGCGGGTTGCGACATGCCGAAGGAATTGAATTCGCCAGTGTCGCAGTGCGCGGTGAGGCATTGCAGCTCGCGAGCGTCCGGGCGGTCACCGACCGTTATCCTGTGCGTGGCGCGGTGCGCACCGCGGAGCGGCTCTACGGCGAGGACGCACCCACACCGGGGGTACCGGCGCGCGGCACGGTGTGGGTCGAGCCGCGACTGATGCATGCGCTGGCACTCGCAATCGGCGATCGCATTGAGATTGGCGAGGCGCAGTTCGTCGTCGCGCGCGTCGTCACCTATGAACCGGGGCGCAGCGGCAATTTCTTCGCGCTGGCCCCCCGAGTATTGATGAACCGCGACGATGTCGATGCCACACGCGTGATTCAGCCTGGCAGTCGCGTGACGTACGGCAATGCGTTTGCGGGCCCGGAGCCGGTCATCGCCGCTTACCGTGCCTGGATCGCCCCGCGACTTGCTGCCCACTTTCAACTGATCGATGCCCGCGACGGCAATCGCACGATCGCACGCGCCCTTGAGCGCGTGGAGCGCTACATTGGACTGACCAGCCTCCTGGCAGTGGTGTTGGCGGGCGTGGCAATCGCCATGGCGGCGCGCCGCTACAGCGCCCGCCACTACGACATGAGCGCGCTGCTGCGTTCCTTCGGTGCCAGCCAGCGCGACATCGTATGGCTGTATGCGCCGCAGCTGCTGGTGCTTGGACTGGTGGGCGGACTGCTCGGTTGCGCGCTGGGATGGGCAGGGCAGTGGGCCATCTATGGCCTGATGCANNGGCAGCGCGCGTCTCACGGCTTCGGTGTTGCTTGGCGGACTGGCCGGCGCAGTGGCGCTCGGTGCGGTCGCGCTGTTCCTGCTCTATGCGAGCCGCCGCCTGCGCGGTCACGTCGGGGTGGCATGGCGATTTGGTTTCAACAACCTGTGGCGGCGCGCACAGGCGAGCGTCGGCCAGATCCTCGCGTTCGGCTTCGCGCTCATGGCGATGGCGCTGATCGCGCTGGTACGCACCGATTTGCTCAGCTCCTGGCAGCAGCAGTTGCCCGCGGATACACCCAATCATTTTGCATTCAATATTCTCTCTGACGATGTCGCGCGCATAGAGCGATTCTTCGCGGATCGCAGCATCCGCTCACAGGCGCTCTACCCGATGGTGCGCGGGCGACTTACGGCCATCGACGGCGTGGCGGTAACGCAGGCGGTCACCAAGGAAGAGGGTCGCAATGACGAGGCGCTGCGGCGCGAGCTCAATCTCACCTGGGCCGCCGAATTGCCCTCCGACAACAAGATCGTGAGCGGCGCGTGGTTCACTGGCCAGACGCCGGCCGGGATGGTGTCGGTGGAGGAGAAGCTGGCGAAGAAGCTTGGTATTGGCGAGGGTGCCCGGCTCACCTTTTCGATGGGTGGCGCAACGCTCGAGGCGCGGGTGGCGAGCATTCGCTCGGTGCAGTGGGACTCGTTCCATCCCAACTTCTATATGATCTTTTCGCCCGGGACGCTCGATGATTACGCCGCCACCTATCTCACGAGCTTTCATCTCACGCCGGCGCAGAAGCCGCAGCTCACCGAGCTGGTGCGCAGTTTCCCCGCGGTTACCGTGCTCGAACTCGATCTGGTGCTAAAGCAGGTACGCACCATCCTCGCGCAAGTGACACTGGCAGTCGAATTCGTGCTGGTATTCGTGCTGGCGGCCGGGCTCGCTGTGTTGTACGCAGCCCTGCAGGCGAGTCTCGACGAGCGCTACTATGAAGGTGCCCTGATGCGCGCGCTGGGCGCGTCGCGCCGGCAGTTGCGAAGCGCCCAGGTCGCGGAGTTTGCGGCGCTTGGGCTGCTGGCCGGTCTCCTGGCGGCGGGCGCGACCGAGGCCATCGCTTATCTCGTGTATGCGCGGCTCTTCGAGCTCGAATACCACTTCAAGTGGTTGGTATGGCTGATCGTGCCGTTGGCCGGCATGCTGCTGATCGGGTTCGCGGGCTATGTTGGCACTCGCCGTGTCGTCAGTCGCAGCCCGCTCAGCGTGCTGCGCGAGCTCTAGCGCGCGCGAGACGGGTCCGTAGTGACGAGCATTCGGCTCACCCAGGGCAGTAGCAGGTAGGCGGGAAACGAAAGGAAGAACGTAAGCAGAAAGTAGGGCGCGTAGCCCATGTAGTGGGCGCCGAAGCCCGATGCGTAACCGGCGAGGTGCCGGGTGAGGGCAAAGAGCGAGGAAAGCAGCGCATACTCGGTCGCTGAATGCTTCTTGTCGACGATCGCCATGAGAAACGCCAGGAAAGCGGCCGTGCCAAGCCCACCGGTGAACGACTCCAGCGCGCTGGCACTGTACATCAGCACCACGTGCTCGCTGGTGAGCGCGGCGCCGGCGCCGGTGGGTGGAATAAGAGAGGCTGCGGCAACATAGCCAAGGTTCGAGGCTGCCTGAAACAGGCCCAGGATCCATAGCGCTTTGAAGATGCCTACGCGGTCGGTGAACCAGCCGCCGGCGAGCCCGCCGGCAATGGACAGAATGAGCCCGATGTTGACCGACACCAGGCCGATCTGAGTCGCCGTGAAGCCGGCGTCCACCCAGAACGGCTTCACCATAAATCCCATCGCGGCGTCGCCGAGCTTGAAGGTCAGGACGAACAGGATGATTGGCAGCATGTAGGGGCGTGCGAGCATCTCCATGAGCGCCCCGAACATCGGTCCCTCGGTGAGCTTGGCGGCAGGTGCGGCGCCGCGCGCGCGCCGTCCCGCCAGCCAGCCCAGCACGTAGAGGGCGGCCGCGACAGCGAACGCGTATTCCCACAGATGATCGATGCGCAGTGCGAGCTTCACCGCGCGGTCGATCAGCCACAGCGTTCCGAGCCCAAGCACGATGACAAGCCCAAGGGCGCGCGGGTCGTGCAGGATGCCGCGCAGCTCGCGCCCGAGCGTGAGCGGCTTGCGAATGCCACCCGGCTGCTCTTTCGGTGCATAGAGGCAGACCACGCCGAGCGCGGCGATCAACACGGCGGCGGCCACGAATGCGCCCGGCCAGGTGAGCAGATCGCTCAATATCAGTACGGCTCCGGCTGCCAGAATGCCAACACGCGCAAAACCGATGCGCACGCCGTTGGCGATTCCCAGCTCCTGGCGATCAAACAGTTCGATGGTGTAGCCGTCGATCGCTATGTCATTGGTGGCGGAGAGAAACGTGAGCAGCGCAATCGCGATCCATACCGGCGGGCCAAAACCGGATTGCGCGGCCAGGAACAGCAGGCAGCCGCCCATCGCGAGATCGACACCAAACATCCAGCGACGATGGTGGCGATAGTGATCGACCGCCGGCGCCCAGAGGAACTTGACCGTCCACGCGAGGCCTAACAGTGAAAGGAAGCCAATCTCGCGTAGATCAACACCAAGCTGGCGAAAATACACCGGCAGCACGTCGTAGAAGACGCCGAAGGGAAAACCCTGCGCAAAATAGAGGATGCCAACCCAGAACAGCTTGGAGCGGAGCAGGCTCGAATGCGGTTGCACGCGCGGGCGACTCGGTGGTTCGCGCGAGTATAGCACTGCCTTCGGTCGGGCCAGCACGCGCGGCTGCGCTTGTGTGGGCGTCCGCTCAATTACTAGACTGCGTGCATGACAGCTAGATCACTGTTGTTCGCTGCGGGGATCGTGAGCGCGTGGCTGGCGAGCCCCGCGGCGGCTGCGCCGCCCGATGGCGTGGGCCAGGGCATCCCTGGCATGCAGGTGCATCGGATCCGCGAACCGGTCTATCAGGCCGAGACCTATGTCTATGAGACCGGGCGCGACAAGTCACGCTCAATCGTGCTGGTGCACGGGCTCGGCGATGAGGGCGCGAGCAGCTTCTACACCATCGTGCCGTGGCTGCGGGAGCACTACCACGTGGTCACGTTCGAGCTGCCGGGTTTTGCGCGCGCGACCAAGGCGAACCTCGCCTATTCCCCCACCGGCTACGCAATGTTCGTAAAGTACGTGGTCGACAAGTATGTCGGCCAGCGCCCGTTCGTGTTGCTGGGACACTCGATGGGTGGAGTGATTGCGCTGCGCTACGCGGCAACCTTCCCTGCCGGAATCGAGAAGCTGGTGCTAGTCGATACCCCGGGCATCGTGCATCGCGCGTCGTTTTCGAGCCAGTTTCTGACACACCTGCTCTCGAACTACACGCGTGACTACGTTCCGCCGGTGGTGAACACCCAGGGCAGGGCAAACGGCATCGCGCAACAGCTCGTGACGCGCCTCGAGCAGTTCAATCTTGATCCCGAAATTGTGCATGCCAGCCCCCAGTTGCGCACCAAGGTGCTCGGCGGCAATCCGCTTGCAATAGCCGGCTATGGAATCGTGCTCGAGGATTTTTCCAACGTGTTACCGAGTCTTAAAGTCCCGACGCTGGTCATCTGGGGCGCGAACGACACGCTCGCCCCGCCACGCACCGGCCGGTTCCTGGCGACGACCATTCCCGGCGCGCAGCTTGCGGTTATTGCGAGCGCGGGTCATGTGCCAATGATCGAGAATCCCCAGGCTTTTCGTAGCACGCTCGAGCCGTTTCTGAACGGCGAGCCGGTGCCCGCGGCGACTGCGACGCCGATGCGCCGGCATGGGAATGTGCGCTGCCAGGGCAAGCACAATCAGGTGTTCGAGGGCGAATACGAGGAGCTCATTCTGCGCCAGTGTGACGGGGCCCAGATCCGCAATGCCCGAATTGGACTGTTACGCGTGTTCGACTCCGCAATCACGATTGACCAGAGCCAGATTGGCGGCGGTGAGATCGGGCTGCATGCGCACAATGCGACCATCGTGATAACCGGCGGAATAATCACGGGCGAGACTGCGATCTATGCGCTGAACAGTCGGCTGGATGTCGCCGCGACCCGCATACGTGCGGGTCACTCAGCGATGACTGCGCCGGTGGCATCAAGCCTCATTGCAACGATGAGCGAGATCGAGAGTCCCCGGCAGCGTGGCGCGCTGAATGGGGCGTTCAACGTCGTGCCCGGAAAACCGCTGTAGTCAGGAATGGCGCGGGGAAGGCGCGGCCAGCTTCGCCAGCATCTTGTCGATCACCTGACGCTGCTTCGCGAGGTCGGCGAGCTGGCGCTCCAGATCGGCAACGCGGCTACCGAGACTCTCGAGATTGTCGTGCACCTTCTTCACGGTCTCGACCCGCTGGTCGAGCATCTGCTTGTGTTCGCGCACCTGGGCATGAATCGGCGCCATCACCGCTTTCGACCAGGTGTGCGACATCGCATTGCATTCGTTGAACACCTCGCGCACGCGTGACACCAAGGTGATGAAGAACTTCTTGGTAACGAAATGCGCTTCGGTCATGACCATGACCGGACTGTTGCGGAACGCCTCCGCCTCCTCGTAGAGCTTCTGCAACTGGCTGCGGTAGGCAAGCAGCGAGAAATTGGCGGGCTTGGTCTTGGCCAGTCCATGATCGGTGTGGAACTTGGTATAGACCGCCTGTATCAGGTTGCGGATCTGCTGGCTCTGCTTGTTGGCGCGTTCCATGGCGGCCAATACGCCATCAAACAGGGTCCTCATGCCAACCCGCAGCCCGTGAGTGGTCCACGAGTCCTTCATCTTTTCACGCGCTTCATTCATCAGTCCGTCAAAGGCGGCGATGCTCAAGTATTCGAGCAGGATCTTGATCTGGTCATTCAGGACCGCGCGTGTTGCCTGGAAGCTCTGCAGCGTCTTGTCGTAGGCGAGCTTCTCCTCACGCATGCGTGTGAGCATTTGCTGGATGGCCTCGTGACTCTTGCCGGACAGCGCGCGCAATTCCTTCAGCTGGTTGTCGAGGGCCAGCCGGCGGGCGTCGACCATGCCGCCGGTGGACTCGATCAGGGAACCCACCTCGCGGCTTACCTTCTCGCGCAGCAGCTGTTGCTTGACTCCGACCAGATGCTCACCGATGGCGCCTTCGAGCTTTGCCAGCCCGCTGCGGGCGAGCAGTGCCATATCGCCCTTGACCTTCGCGACCAGGCCCTTCTGTGCCGATACCGCATATACCTGCTCACGCGGGATGCCCAGCGCCCGGGCAGTCTCATCGACCTGGCGGACAAGGCTGGTCTCGTAGCTTCCTTCGGCGCGCAGCTCATCCCAGAGCGCGTCGATCTTGTTGAGTACGGCGAAGCGTCCAGCGGGCCGCGCGCCGGTTGCCACGCAGACGTGATTGTTCCAGACCTCGAGATCCGACTTGGTCACGCCCGTGTCCGCTGCCAGCACGAACAGCACCGCATGTGCGTTGGGCAGCATGCCGAGGGTTAGCTCGGGCTCGGTGCCTAGCGAGTTGAGTCCCGGGGTGTCGAGAATCACCACCCCCTGCTTGAGCAGCGGATGCGGGTAATTGATGATCGCGTGCCGCCACACCGGAATCTCGATGCGACCATCGGATGTGAGCGTGGGTCCGCCGCCGCTGGTCCGCGGGTCATATAGCCCGAGCGCCTCGGCATCGCGCACGCCGACCGTCTTGGTCTTGACCATCTCCTTGAAGGTCTCGGCCAGTTTCTCCGGGGAGTCGATCTCGAGCGGCAGCACGGTCCAGTTGGTCGGTGCGCGCTTCAGCTCGGCAATACTCGCCGACTGCTTGCGGGATTCGATTGGCAGCAGCTTGATACAGGGCGGGAACTTGTCGTCGTAGCCGATCTCGGTCGGGCACATCGTGGTGCGGCCCGCCTCCGAGGGCAGCAGTCGCTGCTTGTGGTTGGCAAAGAAGATCGCGTTGATGAGCTCGGTCTTGCCGCGCGAAAACTCGGCGACCATCGCGACCGTAAGCGTGTCTGCGCGCAGCTTCTCGACCAGCTCATAGAGCTTGAGATCTTCCTCGCCGCTCGCGAGGTTCTGTTTTTCCAGCCAGCCGTGGTACTCGTCGACCAGTCCAATCAGCTCATCGCGCCAGTTCTTCAGCGCATCGATGCGTTGCCCCAACGGGCCGGTCTCGAGCAGATCCGTCTCGATTCTTGTCTGTGAACGACTCATGAGGTCACTGGTGGCGCGCCACTTCTCCGTGCACACAAACACCTCGCGGCCGCTGGCGAAAAATCGCCGGCGGTGCGCGAGAATCCGGATATACCTTGATAAAAATCTAGCCCAGCGCGGCGGGCATGCAATGACCGCCAATCCGCCGACCGCTCAAGGCCAGTCGAATCCGGGTGGCAGGCGTCGGGGCGACCGAACGCGAACACGTTTGTGTCGCCCGCTGGCCCCATGTTCGAGTCGCACCATCGAGCGCGGTACGTCAAATACACGGGCCAGAAAGATGATCAGGCGGTCGTTGGCTTCGCCATCCACGGGCGGGGCGGCAATTCGAATCTTCAGGGCTTCCCCGGCGATCTTGGCCAGTTCGTCGCGGCTGGCACGCGGTTGCAGGTGGACGTTCAGGACGAGGTCCGGTCCGTCGCGACGGCACCACGCCGGCACTTTACAGACCCAGGGCCAGCCGATAGAGCTGGGGCGTCAGGTGATCGACCGCCATGATGAGGAGCTGGATGACCACGAGCGCCACGATGGGCGAGAGATCGAACCCGCTTAGTGTCGGGATCAGCCTTCGCGCTGGAGCGAGCAATGGCTCGGTGAGTGAAATCAGTACCGCACCGGCTGGATTGCCGCGCAGCCCGTACGGATTAACCCATGACAGCACCGCACGGATGATGATGGCGAAAAGAAAGACGTAGAGCGCGAGTTTTACAAGATCCACGCTGGCGATCACGAATAGTAGAAAGGGTGACAGCGTGCCGAGGTTATTCAGCGTTCCGACGATATACAGCTCCAGCATCTGGAAGGCATACAGCAGCAGCACGGATGCCCAATCGATGCCGAGAAACCCGGGAATTAGGCGCCGCAGCGGCTTCAGAAGAGGATTGGTAAGTGCCACGACGAACTGCGAAAACGGATTGTAGAAATCCGCGCGAACGACCTGGAACAGGAAACGCAGCATGAGGGTCAGGACGTAGAACCCAAAGGCCACCTGAACAAGAAAAACGAGCGCCTGCGTGAAGAAGCTCATGCGTTCTTTCCGAACAGCCGGGCAAGTTCATCGGCACGCTGAATAGCCGCGCGTACCGCGTCGCGGAACATGGTACGGATACCGCGCTCTTCCAGCACTCGCACTGCCTGCTCAGTGGTGCCACCGGGCGAAGTCACGCGCCGGCGCAACATCGCCGGCTCCTCGTTTCCCTCAAGCGCCATCTTGGCTGCGCCGTAGGCGGTTTCCAGCGCGAGCAGCCGCGCTTGCGGTGCCGGCAAGCCGGCGTCGATGGCCGCGCTCTCGAGCGCTTCCATGGCGAGGAAGAAATAGGCCGGTCCGCTGCCCGAGACTGCAGTCACCACGTCCATCAGCGACTCGTTGTCGACCCAGATCGCCACGCCGACCGCGCGCAGGATCGANNCCGACCAGGGCCGCGGTGTTCGGCATGACGCGCACGATCGGCAGTTCGGCGCCGAGCCAGCGTGCAAGGTCTGCGAGTCGCACACCGGCCGCGACCGAGATTACCAGCGGTCGTTTGGGCTGTACGGCGGCTCGGATGCTCCGCGATACCTCGGCCAGTGCTTGCGGCTTGACCGCCAGCACGAGGATGTCGGCTACCGCCGCAACACTCGCGTTGTCCGCGTGCGTCGCCACCCCCAGGGCCTTTTCGGCCCCGTGGCGTTGGTTTGCATCCGGATCGGCCAGCAGCAACCGGGATTTCTGCCAGCCGTTCTGGATCAGGCCGCCGGCCAGGGCGCGCGCCATGTTGCCGGCGCCAATGAAGCCGATTAGCGGCTGGGAGGAGCCCGTTCTCATAAGGGCCGCCAGTGTAACAGGGGGTCGCGGCATGCGGGAGCGGGGGAAATTTGCCGGAAATCGCCTTGAGAGCGGGGACCCGGCGCATATACTAAAGTCTAGTTTCAGCCCGAGAAATTTTTCTCCAACTTTACCCGGCCATTTCCGGAGCGTTTCATGGATATCGCGGAACTGCTGGCGTTTGCCTACAAACAGAACGCCTCCGACTTGCATCTNNGATTACGAGGAGTTCCTCGAGACGGACTTCTCCTTCGAGCTGCCGAATATTTGCCGTTTCCGCGTCAATGCGTTCAACCAACTTCGCGGCCCAGGGGCGGTGTTCCGCGCCATTCCTTCGAAGGTTCTCACGCTCGAGCAGCTGAATGCCCCGGATGTGTTCAAGAAGATCTCCGACCAGCCCCG
>DKBM01000043.1:0-2855 GCA_002451215.1 Proteobacteria bacterium UBA6900 | reverse complement strand
ACTGCGCCGCGTTCGTCGGTCGCCGGACCCCCCTCAGGTAAAGCCAGAAGAAACGGGGATTGACCGGGTAGAAAACCGGTGCCGGCGCGCGGACTCGAACCGCGGACCTGCTGAACGCAAATCAACATGATTCGTGAAGCGGGCATGACCGATGGTCTGGTTCCAACTGCGCCGCAAGACTGCTGAATCGACATCGTTCGCGTTGCCAGGTTCGAGCGCGGACAGTCGAAGGGAGCGATCGGGAGCGCTTTCGTGTCGTGGACCCACCTCGCTTATTTCTTGCCACGTGGTTCTTCAGAGCGGAATCCAATGCGGGCGTGAGTTCCGTCGCAAAACGGCTTGTTAGCGGAGCCCCCACATCGGCAAAGCCGCACGTTCTCGGTACGTGAAATCAACCGTCCGGTTCCGGAACAGATTTCAAGGTTTCCGTTTATGTGAAGTGGCCCGTCCGTGGTGGGTGTGATGCAAAGCGTGCCGTCGCAGGCCGGTAGCGGGCCCGTCTCAATTGTCGCCGGCTCGCCGGTCGCGACGAAGCCAATCTTGACGTGACTGTTGTCGCAGAACGGCTTGTTTGCGGATTTTCCGCAGCGGCAGAGCGTCGCGCGAAAACCGGGACCATTGCCCACCAGATCGATCGCGGCGTGGATCGCGTAGGGTCCATTTTCACGGACACGCAGCACGTTGACAGCGGGCGGAGCTTCTTGCGGGCCGCCGTCATGACGCACATAGGTGATGGCGCCTGAAGGGCAGGTATGGGCAATCTCCATGCATTTCTCCACCGTCGCCTGATCCTGGTGGATCCAAGGTCCGCCGCCGCCTGCGGCGAAGACGCGAGGCGCACCCAGCACGCAGTGGCGTGCGTGGATGCAGCGCCAGCCGTCGAAGTGGAGCGTGATGCCCTCGGCATGCGCGGTATTCGGATCGCTGGCTGCCGCAACCGGCGCTGGTTCGCGCACCGCGCTTGGTGCGGGTTTCACTTTTGCGACCGTATCGACGGCGGCGCCGAGGCGCTCCTCGAACTGCGTATGCAGCTCGGCAAACCGGCTTCCTGCCGCCTCGAGGCGCCTGGCGAGGCCGCGAAATGGCAGGATCCCTTCGAGCGCGGCGGCAGCACCCGCGAGTTCGCGCACACGCTCGTTCAGGATCTGTGCGGCGCAGCGCTGTACCAACTGGCCGGAGGACAGCGGCAGCTCGAATGTCAGACCAGCGGTGGAGCCTGGGCGCGCCGACCCAACCGGAAGCCGCGTTACTACTTCGCCAATCTGATTCATCGCATACATGAGCTCAGTTGCCGCCAACGCCAGGCCGGCACGGAGATCGCGCGGCAGCGGCGCGGGCGCAAACACTTGCGCGAAGGTACGCATCATCAGTGCATAGACGCTGTCACCGAGATCGACGACCTTGGCGGTGAGCGCGTCACCGATCGGCGTCACGTCTTGCCTGCCGCGGGGATCGATGAGGGTCGGATTTTCCACCACCGGCCGCGCGGGCTCGAAGTCGGGCCGCTCGCGCTTCAATCGCAAGAGTTCATCCTTGATCGCGATGAAGCGACGATAGTGCGAACCCTCGCGGTGCGCGGGCGCGCCCTCCCCTTGTTGGACGATTTCTTCCACCGCACGGCGCGCGGCCGCCAGGCCGTCCACCTTGAAGAGACCGGGCAAGGCGAACTCGGCTGCGCCAACCTGGGCCTCACCGTGCCCCACGAAGACGTTCGTTTCGCCCAGCTCCTCCACCAGCTTGGCGAGTCCACGCAGCACGCTGTGATAGAGCTGGCCCTGGCTCGCATAGTCCTGTGGCGTCGGTGAGAGCAAATCCGGACGCGTTGCGCGTGGATAGTGCGCGGGATGATCGAAGCCCGCACCGTCCACCATTGTGATCCCTTCGGGCCGTTCGATATAAATGAAGTGGTCGATAGTCGACGCGGAAAAGCTGGAAAGCCGCAAAACCACGTCATCCGGAAACCGGCCGGGTCGCACCGGGAACTCCGGTCGCCACAGATGGGGCGAAGCACCGATTGCCGCGAGGATGTTGTTGACCAGCGCGAGATGCAGCATCTCCTCGAGCGCCACTTGCTTGATCGAGCGCCGCCATCCCTCAATCGCGGCCAACTCCGCAGCAGTCACGCCCTCGGCGGACTCGCTCTTGAGGCTCCACATCGTGTACAGGTAGGAACACATGACGGAGTGCTCGAACTCTGCTGCTTCCGACAGCAGATAGAACAGCTCTTCCCGGTCCTGGATAACGATTTGCTCGTGCATGCAGGTCTCCCGAACGGCGCGAACTGGTTTCGGAGGGGGTCGGGCGGCGCGATCCGCCCCCTCATTCTTTGCGTCATCTTGGCCAAAACCTCCTCTTTGATCCAGAGAGTCCAGCCAAATCGATTGCACGGGGGCACGTCGGGACGCGGCGGACCCGCCCGCACCGATAGCCGGCAGGCTCGCGATAATCGAATTGAGTGAATGGTGCCGGCGCGCGGACTCGAACCGCGGACCTGCTGATTACGAATCAGCTGCTCTACCAACTGAGCTACGCCGGCCGGAAACTGCGTGCGAGGGCGCGAAGTATAAGGGGATTCCCCGGGCTGCCCAAGCCGAGAAAGTCCAGAGCGGGATCCCGGGACGATGGATCCCAACGTCCGTCCACGGTTTGGACCGGTGAGGTATGGGAAATGTGGCTAGTGACAGGATTCGGCGCGTCGATTACGAGGCTGAACGCAGGCGAATAATCACGTCCACGCCCTCGAGCTCGGCGCCCTGGGGCAACGACGGCAGGGTGCTCAAGCGGATGTCCTGGGCAGGAATGTCCGTCAACTGCCCGGTCTCGGTGTCGTAGAAATGATGATGCGGCTCGGTGTT
>DKBM01000048.1:0-105452 GCA_002451215.1 Proteobacteria bacterium UBA6900 | reverse complement strand
CAGAGCTCGGTGAACACGGCGCGGGCGAGGTGGGTCAGCACCTGGCGGTTGGCGAGCGCGCAGTTGATGGCGGCGCGCATCGCGCCGAGGTAGCGCTGGCCGAGGGCGGAGCGGATCGGAGCGCAGGCGAGCTCGCGGTCGGGCAGGGTGATGCCGTGGCTCGCGGCCGCAATCGCCATTTTCTTGAGGAATTCCGTGCCTATCTGGTGGCCGAGACCGCGCGAGCCGCAGTGGATGCTCACCACCACGTCGTTCACATGCAGGCCGAAGGCCTCGGCTGCCTGGGCATCGAATATCTTCGCGACCTTCTGCACCTCTAGGTAATGGTTGCCCGATCCGAGCGTGCCCATCTCGTCGCGCTGGCGCTTCTTGGCGTGCGCCGAGACGTTGCCGGGCTTGGCGTGCTTCATCTGTCCGTGCTCCTCGATGCGGTCGAGGTCGGCGGCGCTTCCCCAGCCCTGATCCACCGCCCACTTGGCGCCACCCGCGAGCATGGCGTCCGTCTGCTCGGGGCTGAGGCGGATCGTTCCGGTACTGCCCAGGCCAGCCGGGACCTTGTGATAAAGCATGTCGGCCAGCGCCTTCTGTACCGGCATCACGTCATCGACGTTAAGACCGGTGTGCAGGCAGCGCACGCCGCAGGAAATATCGAAGCCCACGCCGCCCGCCGAGACCACGCCGCCTTCATCGGGATCAAACGCAGCAACGCCGCCGATGGGGAAGCCATATCCCCAGTGCGCGTCGGGCATGGCATACGAGGCCTTGACGATGCCGGGCAGGGTGGCGACATTCACCACCTGCTCATAGACCTTGTGGTCCATCTCGCGGATGAGATCATCGCTCGCGTAGATGATTCCCGGCACGCGCATGGCGCCGTGCGGGGCAATTTCCCATTCGAAATCCGAGCGGCGCTTAAGGAGTGACAGTTCCATCGGTATTCCTCATACGTCCACCACTGTTTGCGCGATCCATTGACCTTTGTCCTGCCGGACGCGCAAGGCGGTGTAGGTCGCGCCCTTGATCTCGACCGCTGGCTGGTGACGCTCAATGTCGACCGGTTCACCCCAGGCGGTGGCGGTAAGCCTGTGCCCGTCAATTTTTACCTCGAACCGGGCGAACAGGCAGCGGCGTGTCGACATCTCGAACACCAGCATGTTCAGCCAGTCGACCAGCAGCAGCTCGTCGTCCGGCGCTTCGCATTCCACCGCGACCGGTTCGCGAGCATTGACCGTCGCGGGATCGGTCACCACCGCGATCATGGCGAGCGCCGCCTGCTCGAAGGCCTGTTGCTTCGTGTCGGCTATCCCGCGAATGCCCATGTCGGCCCCGTGCGGGAAGTGCTCCCAGCGCGCGCTGCTCATGGCGCCGGCGCCGGGTGGAAGGTGGCAATGATCGCGCGCGCAGTCTCCTCGTCCACGTCGGACCATTCTTCATAGGCATCCGCCACCGCGAAGCGGTAGCCGGCGCGCACGTTCGGACAGTAGAACGCCTCGACCGATTCGGCGATCTCCCGGGCGGAGGACTCGTGCGCGGTGGGTACCGCGACGCTGATCGATGCCGCGCCGCTCCCGCGCAGGGCCGCGATAGCGGCGCGCAACGTGACGCCGGAGGCAAGACCGTCATCGACCAGCACGACGTCCGAGCCGCGGACGGCGGCGTAGCTGCGGTTGTCACGCAGCGAAGCATTGCGGCGCGCAACCTTCTCGCGCGTGCGGGCGATGCCGGCGTCGATCTCGGCCTGACCGAGTCCGATTTGGCGCAACAGCGCCTCGTTCAGGTGCACACTGCCATCGAAGGCGATCGCGCCGTAACCCGATTCCGTGGTCCAGGGGAGCGTGATCTTGCTCACCACGGCAAGATCGAGCGGCAGGGCGAGACGTTGTGCAATCGGCGCGGCCACCGGCACGCCCCCGGCGGGTATCGCCAGCACCAGCCCACGCGGGCGGCGATCGAAGCCCGGGGCAAGCATTTCGGCCAGCACCGCACCGGCATGCGCGCGATCGCGAAACACGTGGGCGCGGTTTCGCAGCTCCTCGCGCTCGATGATTATCTGGACAGCGGCGGACATGAGTCCTTCATACCACGTCGTGCCTGGGCGCGGATTGACGCCCGTCAACCCCGCGCCGGCGGCGTGTCAGGCGGCGGCCGCTCCGCACATGCGTGCGCTCTCGCGGCACTTGCACGTCCCTATGCGGCGAAATTGGCGAGCCGCACCGGCTGGCGCCGGGAACCCCAGTCACCGTGCTGTTTCTCGAACACTCCCGCGCAGGCGGTCCCGCACTTCTCGCATTTGCCCTCGGCATCGAGATGCCACGCGGTGATGTCGTACCAGTCGCGCCCGATCAGTGTCGTTCCACACTGATGGCAGTAGGTGCTCTGGCCGGACTCGTCATGCACGTTGCCGGTGTAGGCATAGCGCACGCCGTTATCCATGGCGATGCGCCGCGCGCGCGTGAGTGTCGCGGGCGGGGTGGGCGGCACGTCGCGCATCTTCCAGTCGGGATGGAACGCGCTGAAGTGCAGCGGCACATCGGGCCCGAGATGCGAGACCACCCACCGGGTCATCTCGGTGAGCTCCTGGTCGGAGTCGTTGTAGCCGGGGATTAGAAGGGTGGTCAGCTCGAACCACACCCGGGTTTCGTGCTTCAGGTATTCAAGCGTTTCGAGCACCGGCGCGAGATGTGCACCGGTGACTTTCCAGTAGAAGTCCTCGGTGAAGGCCTTCAGGTCGACATTGGCGGCATCGATATACTGGAAAAACTCACGACGCGGCGCATCGGTCATGTAGCCGGCCGTTACGGCCACCGACTTGATGTCGTGCTCGCGGCAGGCCTTGGCAACATCGATCGCGTACTCCATGAAGATCACGGGATCGTTGTAGGTGTAGGCAACGCTCTTGCAGCCGAGCCGGCTTGCGGCGCGTGCGATAGTCTCGGGGCTGGCCTGATCCATCAGCGTGTCCATCTCGCGAGACTTGGAAATGTCCCAGTTCTGGCAGAACTTGCAGGCGAGATTGCAGCCGGCGGTGCCGAAGGACAGTACCGGCGTTCCGGGCAGAAAGTGGTTGAGTGGTTTCTTCTCGATCGGGTCGACGCAGTAACCGCTCGAGCGTCCATAGGTCGTCAGTACGATCGCATCGCCGTGGTTGGCGCGCACGAAGCACAGGCCACGCTGGCCCTCGTGCAATTTGCAGAAGCGCGGGCAGACGTCGCACTGCACACGCCCGTCATCGAGCTTGTGCCAGTAGCGCGTCGGCACCACGGTTCGCGGATCGAGAGTCTCTACTTCATTGGACATCGGAGTGGCACCTCGCGACGGCTGTTACGTGACCGAATCGCTTGGTTACTGATCTATAGATGCGTCCGCGGACGCCGCAATTCAATGCTACGCGCAGCGTGCATCGCTTGAAAACACTGTCCGGCGGGATCATTGTATAAGCGTATAAGCGACTACTTTTCGCCGTATTGAGTATGCCCAGCGTGCGCCAGCCGGCCGTTGCCGGAATGTTCTATCCCGACGATCCGCGTGAACTGCGCGGCATGGTTTCGCAGTACCTCGCGGCAGCGGAGACCGCGGGCGGGACGCCCAAGGCGATTATTGCGCCGCACGCGGGATATATCTATTCCGGGCCGGTGGCGGCATCGGCATACGCGCTGCTGAAGGCCGCACGCGGCGCTATCAGCCGCGTCGTGCTGCTCGGGCCCGCGCATCGTGTGGCGTTCTCGGGACTTGCCTTGCCCTCGAGTGACTTCTTCGCCACGCCCCTCGGGAACGTGCCGATCGACAGGGAGGCTGTTGCGGCACTCAAGAATCTCCCGCAGGTGCAGGTGCTGGATGCGCCGCACGCGCGCGAGCACAGCCTTGAAGTGCACCTGCCATTCCTGCAGGAGGCGCTTGGCGAGTTTCGCCTGGTGCCTCTGGTGGTGGGAGACGCCTCCGCAGCGCAGGTGGGCGAGGTGCTGGAGCGGCTCTGGGGCGGACCGGAGACGCTAATCGTCATCAGCTCCGACCTTTCCCACTACCACGACTATCAGACGGCACGGCGCATGGATGCCGCCACGTCGCGAGCGATCGAGAGCCTGCGTTTCGAGGATCTCGATTTCGACGACGCTTGCGGGCGCGTACCGGTGAGCGGTCTGCTTTATGTGGCGCGCCAGCGCGGGCTTTCGATTCGGACGCTGGATCTGCGAAATTCAGGCGATACGGCCGGTCCACGTGACCAGGTGGTGGGTTATGGCGCCTATGCCATCAACTGATTCCGTTCTCACGGCGGCGCATCGCCAGGAACTCCTCAGCCTGGCGGCGCGTTCGATCCAAGCAGGGTTGACCGGCGATCGACTGAAAGTCCGTGCCGGGGATTTCCCCCAGCCGCTTCGCATGACGCGTGCCACGTTCGTGACCCTCACGATCGACGCGCAGCTGCGCGGGTGCATCGGAACGCTCGAGGCGCGTCGCGCACTGGTTGAGGACGTGGCTTCGAACGCCTATAGCGCGGCCTTCGAGGATCCGCGCTTTGCGCCACTGGAGCGTGCCGAATTCGAGCGGCTCGATATTCATCTCTCGCTGCTGTCGGCGCCAGAACCCATTCAGTTCGGCTCGGAAAAGGACCTGCTCGCGCAGATCCGTCCGAGCCTCGATGGGCTGGTGTTGGAGGAGGGCGCACGCCGGGGCACCTTCCTTCCATCGGTGTGGGAGCAGCTCCCGGATCCGGTCGAGTTCCTGCGACATCTGAAGCGCAAGGCCGGCCTTCCCGCTGATTATTGGTCTGCCACGCTGCGCGTCAGCCGCTACACCTCGGAGTCCATCCCGTAGGGAATCGGCACGCACACACGCGTTGTTGATCGAGATCAATGAAGTGCCGGTTCGCAGGCGCGTAGCCTGAAGTGTGGCAGGCGCGCGCAATGGGCGCCGGTTGTGTCAGGCAGTGAGGAGCGTGCGATGCGGTTTCGCGACCGAACCGATGCCGGCAAGCAACTCTCCGCGGCCCTCTCGGAGTACCGGGGCGAGGCGGGCGTGGTGCTGGCGCTGCCGCGCGGCGGCGTGGTGCTCGGTATAGAGGTTGCCGAGGGTCTGGGCATGCCGCTCGACCTGGTTATTCCGCGGAAGATCGGGCACCCGCAGCAGCCGGAATATGCCATTGCGGCGGTCGCCGAAAGCGGCGAACTCGCTGCCAACGAGGCTGAAGTGCGGCGCGTAGATCCGGACTGGTTTCGCAGCGCGGTGGATCGCGAGCAGGCCGAGGCCAAGCGCCGCCGACAGCTCTATCTCGGAGGGCGCGCGCCGTTGCCGCTCGCCGGCAAGCTCGCGATCCTGGTGGACGACGGCATCGCTACCGGGCTCACCATGTTTGCCGCCATCCGCGACGTGAAGCAGCGCTCACCGGCGCGTACGGTGGTTGCCGTACCGGTGGCGCCGGCCGATACAGTGGCTCGGTTGCGCCGCGAGGTGGAAGCAGTCGTCACACTGGACGACGGGGAGTACTTTCTCGGCGCGGTCGGCGCCTACTACGACGACTTCCCGCAGGTAAGCGACAGCGAAGTGGTGGCGCTCATGCAACGCGCGGCCGGCAAAGCGGCGCTGGAGGCCTGACCATGACGGTGATTGATCGCGCGGTTGAGGTGCAGGTGGCAATCCCGCTCGATGGCGAGATTCACAAGGGCGCGCTCACGCTTGCGGCTGGTGCCAGGGGCATTGTGCTGTTCGCGCACGGCAGCGGCAGCAGCCGTCTCAGTACTCGCAATCGCTTCGTGGCCGAGCGCCTTGCCGATGCGGGTCTTGCCACACTGTTGTTCGATCTGTTGACCGAGATCGAGGACCGGGACTACGCGATGCGCTTCGATATCGAGTTGCTTACGCGCCGCCTGCTCGGGGCAACCACTTGGGTTCGGGAACAGGCCCGGACGCAAGGGTTGGCGCTCGGCTATTTTGGCGCAAGCACCGGGGCTGCCGCGGCGCTCAAGGCCGCCGCGGCTCTCGGCGATACGGTCCGCGCCGTGGTATCGCGTGGCGGCAGGCCCGACCTCGCCATGGCAGAACTGCCGGAGGTGCGCGCGCCGGTGTTGCTGATCGTCGGGGGCAACGACGATGTGGTGATCGAACTGAACCAGTCGGCCTACGCGCGACTCACGGGGCGCAAGGAACTGCATATTGTTCCCGGCGCGACCCATCTTTTTGAGGAACCCGGCACGCTCGATGAAGTCGCGAAACTCGCGGCCGGGTGGTTCGCGCGCCATTTGGGTGTCGCGCAGGGCAATTGAGCGTCACAAGGGGAACAGCCATGGGCATACAACAACCGCCGATAATCAGCCAGTGGTACCGGCACCTCGACAAGGGGCAATCGTTCCAGGTCACCGCCGTCGACGAGGAGGCCGGAACCATCGAAGTACAGCACTTTGATGGCGATCTCGAGGAAATCGACGCCGAAGACTGGCCGGACATGGCGCTCGAGACGATTGAGACGCCAGAAGACTGGACCGGTCCGATGGACGACATCGAGCGCGATGACCTCGGTTACACGGAAACCGAAATGCAGCCGGGGGACTGGGCCGAGCCACTCAACGAAACCTCCACGTCGCAGGAATCGGAGGAGCGGACGGAAGAGGAAGACTAGGCGGGTATCGGTCGACGCCAGATCGGCCGCCCGTCCCGGTAGACCGCGCGCACCCGGTGGAAGGGAATGCGGTGTAGGGCGCCATCAGGATCATACAGCTCGAAAACACGGCGCTGGCCAGGCGGAAAATGCAGCTCGCCAAGTGGCACGATCAGGATGGCGCGCTCCACCCGATCGTAGTAACCGATGGCGAAACGGCCGGCCCCGAAGCGCGGATCCCAGCGAATGCGCGATAACAACTTATGGATCGGCTGCACGCGCTAGCGCGATTCGCCGGTCCGCACCCACACTCCGCGGCCCTCGCAGCGCAGCAGCTCAGTGCCACTCAGGACGTAGTCACCCAGCGCGTAGCGTTCGTTGTTGAAGTAACACGTGCCGGTTTCGAGCTCGAGATCGAGCGATAGTGACTCGTCGTCGGCCTCATCAAAGATCGGCGAGTTCTTGAGCTCCGGATCCGGGGCACCGACTTGTGGGGCATGTGAAACGTGGCCCTTGGTCATGGGATTTCTCCTGTCACCTGGGAGCTGCAAGTCTGCGGCTCATTAGTTTTGCTTATCAGCCGCCACATATGCGCTCCTATCAGACTCACCTGGATTCTTGCTTATTAAATCATCGCGCCAACCCGGGCCACATGGCTTGACGGAAATCAAAGTGCCATTGTCCCGGTATCGATAGTATACAAACAGCTATAGCTGCGCGACGGAGGTGCCCGTGGAACACCGCTGGAGCGAACGCAAGCAGTTGCCCGCGAGAGTGACCGTGCACTCGCGAGTACACAAGTCATTTCCAGCGATATTGCGCGACCTCAGTCTCGGTGGTGCATTTATCGAAACTGCCGGTCGCTCGCTGCCCGTAAACGAGCCGCTGGTTCTTTCGATCGTCCTCGGGCCAGACGGGGACAGGACTTATCACCGCCTGCATGCGATGGTGGTGCGCGCGGCACGGGATGGCGCCGGGCTCATGTGTCTGGATTCCGACTCCGGCACACTTGGTGAATTGCGTGCCGTGCTGGACGCTGCCACGGCGGCCAGTGTTCCGATTCGAGAGAAACTGCGATTGATCGTCTCCTGACGGATGATCGCGCAAGGAGGACAGCGATGGCCATTGCCCATTCAATCGTCGATTTGCTTCAGCAGCATCACGTCCCGTACGCGGTGATGCGGCATGCGCACAGTGCATCGAGCAGGGAAACCGCGGCGGCAGCGCACGTATCACCAGCCTGCATCGCCAAGGCGGTGGTGCTCGCCGACGCGCACGGTTATGTCATGGCGGTCGTCCCGGCCGACCGGTATGTGGAGATCGAGAAGCTCTCGCAGGTACTGGGGCGTGAGCTCAAGCTCGCTCCGGAAGGGATGCTTGACCAGTTGTTTGGCGACTGCGAGCCCGGCGCGGTTCCGCCGTTCGGCGAGGCCTATCAGCTCGATACCATCGTGGATGACGCCCTGCTTGGCGAGCCGGAAGTCTTCTTCGAGTCCGGCGATCACGAGGAGCTCGTGTGCGTGGACGGCGAGGAGTTCGCGCGCCTCATGGGCCGCACGCGACACGGGGCGTTCAGCCACTGAGCCGAACCTGCTGATGCGGCGCAGGCGCTGAATCCTATTGGGAGCGCAGACGAAAGCCAGCATCGAGCGCTTTCAGTCGCTCCATGATGCCGGTGTATTCAAGTTCGGCCATCGGTAGCATGGCCGCGCCGAAGAATCCCTGCCGACGCATGTCGATCGCCTTGTCGCTCACGTGCTGGCGCACGGTATCCCAGAACGGGTGGGCAAAGGCATCGACGGGCTCCGTGAGCTTGCCCTCGTGCACGCAGAATGCCGCGCAGCTCACCACCGGCGGACCATCGAAGTAGCTCACGCCGGAGGCAAGCAGCACGGGCATGAGCGGCATCTGGTGCGATCCGCGCATACAGCCCGCGACGTAGGCCCCCAACGCATAGGGTGCCAGGACCTCGCCGGTCGCCGGGAAGTTCTTCTGCACGCGTACCAGCATTACGGGATCATCCTTGCCGGTGTACTTGCCGGCAATGTTGTGGAGTCGCGAGGTGGAGGCGCTCACGGCGATGTCGTTGGCTGCCCGCGACCAGATGGATTCCACTACGTAACGCTCGGTGTCGCGCAGCAGCGAGGCGATGCTGTAGAGATCCTCGGGGGCATTCAGCTCGATGACGCGATCACCCTCGGTATGACTCACGTCCATGATGACGAAGCGGAACCCCTTGCCCAGATCCGGTGCCAGCATGAGTCCCGGCGTGTTCATGGGATCTGCGAACGCGAGGTAGAGCGGCAGGTTGAAGGCGCCGGGATCGGTCTTGTCGGCCGCGAAGAAAAGGAAAGGTTCATTCGGGCGTTCCTCGAACTCCATTTCCGCCACCGCCGGTCCCATGCCATGCACGTTCCCCGAGAACGCGTCCTTCAGCAGGTCCTGGCCCGCACCGTACAAGCCCTGGCCCTTGGCGGTCGCGGTCCCGGTAACGAAGGCATCCCAGGCAAGCTTGTGAACATCGCTGCTTCTCACGCCGCGGCGGTGTGTCATGAGAATGGCGATGTCATCGCCAGTGTGACTCACATAGGAGTCGATTAGCAGCGCCTTGCCGCGTTGCAGGACAAACTCACGCACCGACGCGAGCAGTTGCTGCGACGGACAGATATGACCACCAATCGATCCGATGTCTGCCTTGATAACGCTGAGCGTGGTCTTCATGACATGCCTCCCGAGAAACCGGTCGCGGATCAGGTTCTATATGTGTAGAAACTATGGCAATTTCATGGACACTGCCTTGATACCGGTCAAAAACGGCGGGGCGAGACTCACGCGACTGACAGCGTTATTCTCTAGGCAAGTAGAGAGATAGACACTATGGAGGGTTTCCGCATGGCACGTACCAAGAAGAGCGTTTCCACAGGCAGCACGACGAAGAAGCGTTCCCCAGCACGCAAAACGCCGCGGGGCAAAGCGAATGCCACGGAAGCGGTGTCCGCGGCAGAGCGGGAGCGCATGATAGCCGAGGCCGCGTACTTTCGGGCCCTCCGACGCGGCTTCCAGGGCGGCGATCCGATTGCCGACTGGCTGGCGGCAGAGCGCGAGGTCAACCGCCTGTTGCCACCCTCCGCCGAGCAACGCCAGGATCTTGCGGCGTATGAGAAGCTGCGCGCGCGCGTCGCGGTGAGCCTTGGTGCCGCACGCGAGACGCTGAGTGCGGAGAACATTCGCGCGGCGCTGACGCAGGCGGTGGAACAACTCAAGGCGGCCGGCGAGCACACAGCCGACACGGTAGATCGCGTTGCGGCGACCGTGGAAAAGGACATGGTTGGTGCGGCACAGTACATCGGGTCACGGGCCGAAGCGTTCTCTGAGCGCGCTGCCGATCTGTTTCATGTATGGAAGGATCACGGCAGTGAGTTTCTTGGTGGGGCGACCCAGGCGCTCGGCGACTGGCTCAAGGCCCGCAGGGAAGATGCGAAGCCGGTTATCTATCGAACCGGCGAGATTGCATCGGCCGGGATGCTCGAGTGCACCGCTTGCGGAGAGCGGCTGGTGCTCGAGAGCGCGGCCCACGTGCCGCGCTGCCCGCGCTGCCATGCACTCGAGTTCCGCCGGCGCTAGCGGCGCGTGCGCCTGATCGCGCCGTGGTTGGTCGGTTTGATCTTGATGGCGGACGCGCTCGTGCACGCTGATACCCACGTGTTGCCGCCGCCCCGCACTGACGGCGCCCTCGAACGCTTGCTCTCCGCCAGGCACTCGCTGCGCGAGTTCTCACCACGAGCGCTTACCATCGGGCAGGCAGGGCAATTGCTCTGGGCAGGGCAGGGACAAGTCTCCGGGGATGGCCGCCGGACCGCGCCTTCTGCCGGCGCTCGCTATCCGTTGTCGCTGCTCCTCATTGTCGGCGATGTTGAGGGTTTCTCGCCAGGCGTCTACCGCTATGAACCCGGACCGCATCGCCTGGTGCAGTTGCATGTCGGCGATGTGCGCAAGGCGCTTGCGGCTGCGGCACTTGATCAGGAGTGGCTGGGACGCGCACCGGCTATTATCGCCGTTGCGGCAACCGAGCGGCGCACCACGCAGAAGTACGGTCCGCGTGGAGTGCGCTACGTGCACATGGAGGCCGGGCACGTTGCGCAGAATGTCTTGCTGCAGGCGACAGCGCTCGGGCTGGGTGGCACCCCGGTCGGTGCGTTCGACGACGATGCGGTAGCGAAGCTGTTGCGACTGAACCGCGACGAGCGGCCGCTCTATCTCCTTCCCGTGGGACGGCCCTAGCGGTTGTCAGTCAATCGCTGCGTTGCGCAATTTTTCAGCCGCTGCCTCGGGTGCGACGGTATTCACGAAGAGCCCAGAACCGAGTTCGAACCCGGTCGGGATGCTGGTGCGTGGCGTGATTTCGATGTGCCAGTGGTAGCTCGCGTCGCACTCCTCGCAACCGGCATCGTGCGGCAGTGAGTGCAGGAAGAAATTGTACTGCACGCCACCCAGCACGGATTCCAGTCGCGCCATCGTCCGACGCATGATGCGCGCGAGATCCGCGTAGTCATCGGCGCTGACCCGCAGGTAGTCGGACTGATGCTTGAGCGGAAGGATGTGAACTTCCCATTCGTAGCGGCTCGCGAACGGCTTGATGGCGATGAAGCGCTGGCCACGCTCAATCACGTACTGACCGACGTTGATGCGCCGGCGGATTTCGCCCGACTCGCGGTCGTAGATCGTGGCTTCGAAGGTGAGCGCCTCGTCGATCAGAGAGCAGAAGATGCAGCGGTGGTTCTTCTGGTAGAAGCGGCGGCTCTCCGCGACCTCGGCCTGCACGTTGTCCGGGATGACCGGCGTCGCGATGATCTGGCTGTGGGTATGGGCGATCGAGGCGCCGGCCGCCGGCCCGAAATTCTTGAATACCAGGACGTAGCGTAGCCGGTTGTTCGAACGGTAGAGTTGCTCCATGCGCTCGCGGTAGGCACGGAAAAGTAGTGCGAGGTGTTGCTCGCTCATTTCGTGGAGCGCGGTGCCGTGCTCGCTGTGATCGATGATGACCTCGTGGCGTCCGTAGCCGTCGATGGTTTGCTGCAGACCGAATGTGAGGTTCGGGTTGGAGCGATCGTCGCCAAGGACCGGGTAGAGGTTCTCGACGATGCGTACCGACCAGGTACCTTCGGACGGGTAGCTCTTTATCTGCGGGGGTGTCATGGCCTCGTTGCCAGCGCAGAACGGGCAGGTTTCGACGTGTTTGCGCGTATCGCGCGGGACCAGCGCCTCGGCCTTCTTCGGTCGCAGGGAACGTGCCGTGGCGACCAGCACGGACTCGCTCGGGACGATCGGGTTAATGCGGATTTCGCGGACCGCGTTTGGTGTCTCGGTCTTGTCCATGGCCACCTCCGGGCGAGACCAAGCTTAGAGGCCACCCCGCCTCGCCGCGAGCAAAAACGCCTGATTCGCCCATAAATGTGCGCGTTCGTGGATCATCCGCCTTGTCACGGCCGGTGCGGAAAAGTACCATGCGCCATCGGTACTTAGCTCTCGCGGATCCCCAGCCTATGTTCCAGGGAAGTATGGTGGCGCTGGTGACGCCCATGAACGAAGACGGTTCACTGGACGTCACGGCTCTGCGCAGCCTGATTGATTTTCATGTCGACAACGGCACTGACGCGATTGTCGCGGTCGGCACCACCGGCGAGTCGCCAACGCTCGACATGGACGAGCATTGCGAGGTGATTCGGATCGCGGTCGAGCAGGCCGGCGGGCGGGTGCCGGTGATCGCCGGAACTGGCGCCAATTCGACACGCGAGGCGATCGAACTGACGCGCTGCGGGCAGGAGGCGGGCGCCGATGCCTGCCTGCTGGTTACTCCTTACTATAACAAGCCTACCCAAGAGGGGCTGTACCAGCACTTCAAGGCCATTGCCGAGGCCGTGCCGATCCCGCAGGTCCTCTATAACGTGCCGGGTCGCACTGCCTGCGACCTGCTGCCGGAGACGGTCGAGCGCCTCGCGCACATCTCGAACATCGTCGGCATCAAGGAGGCAACCGGCAACCTCGATCGTGCGCGCGACATCATCCGCCGCTGCGGTAGCCGAATTGAGCTCTATTCCGGCGACGACGCCACGGCCCTAGATTGCATCCTGCTCGGCGGGCGAGGCGACATTTCCGTGACTGCCAATGTGGCACCGCGCCTGATGCATGAGATGTGCGCGCTCGCGCTTGCCGGCAAGCAGGCCGAGGGGCGCGCGGTGAATGAGCGGCTTATGGGGCTGCACAAGCACCTGTTTCTCGAGGCCAACCCGATTCCGGTCAAGTGGGCACTAAAAGAGATGGGACTGATCAAAGGGGGTATCCGTCTGCCCCTGACGACGCTTTCGGCACAGCATCACGAAACGGTCCGTCAGGCAATGCGCGCGGCGGGAATCCAGGTCTGATTATCATTCAGGAGCTTCATGACGCAGTCTTCTCAACTAGTACGTATTGTTGGTTTCTCTATGATGGCGCTGGTCCTGGTGTCGTGCACTACCGACATGCAGCGCACGATTGACTACAAGACCACCCGGACGCTGCCACCGCTCGAAGTGCCTCCCGATCTGGCTTCGCCACCGACCGGTGCCGATCCTGCCGCGAAGGTGCAGCCCAGCACGACCTATTCTCAATACAGCGCCGAGCAGAAGAAGGAGAAAACCGAGCCGGTCACGCCTGGTGCCGTAGCCGTGCTGCCGCAGTTCAGCAACGTGCAACTCAGGCGCGAGGACGGCGTCCGCTGGCTCACCATACGTTCGGAGCCCGAGGCATTGTGGCCACGGGTGCGAGACTTCGTTCTGGCCAACGGGCTCCTGATCTCCCGGGAGAATCCGCGGATCGGCATTATCGAAACGGAATGGGCCGAGAACCGCGCCAATGTTGGTGACTCGTTGCAACGCACGTTTGCGCGCTGGTTCGGTACGCTCTATTCCACCGGACTGCGCGATCGTTTCCGTTTCCGGCTCGAGCGCGGTGTCGAGCCGGGCACGACGGACGTATACATCGTGCATCAGGGTATGGAGGAGTTCGTGCTGCCCGGGACGCCTGATCTCGTCCAGACGCGCTGGCGCCCGCGCGCCTCCGATCCCGAGCTGGAAATCGAGATGCTGCGCCTGCTAATGGTTGGCCTCGGTACGCCCGAACCGGCGGCGAAACAACAGGTGGCGACGATTGCCGCTACCCCCGCACGCAGCGAGCGCGCCCGCCTGACGCGCGATCAGGAAGCGGTGCAGTTGTCGCTGCAGGATGACCTCGATCGCGCCTGGCGGCGCGTGGGACTCGCGGTCGATCGCATGGGCTTCACGGTGGAGGATCGCGATCGCAGCAAGGGCGTGTACTATGTTCGCTACCTCGATCCGGACTACGGCACCGACAAGGGCAACTGGTTCACGGACATGTTTAGCAGTGACAAGCCGCGCCCCAATGACCAGTTCCAGATCCATCTGAAGGATGGCGAGCAGGGAACCACCGTGGAGGTGCTGAACAAGCAGGGGACACTGGAGAATTCCAAGGTGCGCGAGCGGATCCTGACGTTGCTCTACGAGCAGTTGAAATAGCTGGCCGGATTGCCAGTTCATGCAGGTCGGCGCTGTCCCTGGGCGCTGCGGTAAACAATAACGGCGGGTGACGACTGTATACGCGAGCGAAGCGGGCGAGTGCTGACGTACGATCGGTGGCATTTGCGCTGCTCGGCAGCGGCAGCGCGGGCAATGCCGCGGTGATTGCCGCCGGGCGCACGCGCGTTCTTCTGGATTGTGGTTTTTCCGCGCGAGAGACCGAGCGGCGGCTAGCGCGTGCCGGTCTCGCGGATGTGCCGCTCAGCGCCATCCTGATTACTCACGAACACAGCGATCATGTTGGCGGGGCGGTGGCCTGCGCGCGTCGATTCCGCGTACCTGTGTGGATGACCTCCGGGACGCATGCGGCCCTTGGGCGCCAGGCGCAGGGACTACTCGACGTACGCCACTTCAATCCACANNCCAGGCTAGGTTTCCTGACCGATGTCGGCGTCACGACGCCGCACATCGAGCGCATGCTCGGGGGATGCGATGCGCTGGTGCTCGAGTGCAACCACGATCGAGACATGCTGCGCGATGGACCCTATCCCCCGGCGCTCAAGGCGCGCATCGCGGGGGACCATGGCCATCTGGACAATGCCGCCGCCGCGCAACTCTTGTCGCGCCTTGATCGCTCGCGGTTGCGTCAAGTGGTGGCAGCGCATTTGAGTGAGACCAACAATACCCCGGCCAAGGCGCGCGCGGCGCTCGCTGCCGTTCTCAACTGTTCACCGGACTATGTATCGGTGGCCGATCAGAACATGGGTTTCGGTTTATTCAGCCTAGCCGCGGGCGAAGCATGAGGTAAAGTAGCGAAGATGCCAGATCACTCGTCCGATTCCGCGGCCCGTTCCGGATCCCCGTCGTCCAGCTGGCAGGTCGTTGCCATCGCGGGATCTGCCGCGCTTTCCCCGTTTCGTCGCGACCGGCTACTCGCCGAGATGCAGGCACGCGTGCCGGCACTCGCGTCCATCAATGCGCGTTACTGGCACTTCGCAGCGATCGAGCACCCACTCGCGGACAACGAACGCGCCGTACTCGAGCGCATCCTGACCTATGGGCCCCGCAGCGAGGCGCCGCCGGCCGGCGCGGTGGGCACGGCGTTGCTCGTGATTCCAAGGCTCGGCACGATCTCGCCCTGGGCCAGCAAGGCGACCGACATTGCTCGGCATTGCGGGCTAGGGCGTATCCATCGCCTCGAGCGTGGGGTGGCATGGACTTTCACGCGCCGTGACGGCGGCCCGCTCACCGCTGCCGAGCGCGAGTCGCTCGTGCCACTTATCCATGACCGCATGACGGAAAACGTCCTGCCGGACTTCCAGCAGGTGGACGAGCTGTTCCGCGAGGCGACCCCGGCGCCGCTGCGCACTGTCGATATCATCGGCGGCGGACGCGTGGCGCTGGAAGCGGCCAATCGCGACTGGGGACTCGCGCTTTCGCCGGACGAGGTCGACTATCTGGTCGAGAATTTCACCCGCCTCGCGCGCAATCCGACGGATGTTGAGCTCATGATGTTCGCGCAGGCCAACTCCGAGCACTGCCGGCACAAGATATTCAACGCCGACTGGATCATTGACGGCAAGCGCCAGAAGGAATCGCTGTTTGGCATGATCCGCCATACGCATGCCACGAATCCGAAGGGGACCTTGAGCGCCTACGCGGACAACGCGGCGGTAATCGAGGGCGCGAAGGTCAGACGCTTCTTTCCCGACCCCCATTCGCACGAGTACCGCGGCCGCGAGGAGGACACCCATATCCTCATGAAGGTCGAAACCCACAACCATCCCACCGCAATTTCGCCGCACCCTGGTGCCGCGACTGGGGCTGGCGGCGAGATCCGCGATGAGGGCGCGACCGGTCGCGGCGCGAAGCCAAAGGCCGGCATCACCGGCTTTTCGGTGTCCGACCTGCGCATTCCGGGCGCGGAGCGCGCCTGGGAGCGTGACCACGGAAAGCCCGGACGGATCGCCAGCGCGCTCGACATCATGATCGAGGGGCCGCTTGGCGGCGCTTCCTTTAATAATGAGTTCGGCCGGCCGAATCTGGCTGGCTATTTCCGGACCTTCGAGCTCGAGGTTGGTGGCGAGGTGCGCGGCTACCACAAGCCGATCATGTTGGCTGGTGGCATGGGTAATATTCGTGCTCCGCATGTGAAGAAAGACGACATTCCGCCCGGTTCCGCCGTGGTCGTGATCGGGGGTCCGGCCATGCTGATTGGGCTTGGGGGCGGGGCGGCGTCCAGCGTGGCGAGCGGCAGCAGTCACGAAGATCTAGATTTCGCCTCTGTGCAGCGCGCCAATGCCGAGATGCAGCGTCGTTGCCAGGAGGTGATCGATGGCTGCTGGGCATTGGGCGCGGACAACCCGATCCTGTCCATCCATGACGTTGGTGCTGGAGGGCTTTCCAATGCCGTGCCCGAGATCGTGCATGGCAGTGATCGTGGGGGGCATTTCGAGTTGCGCACAGTGCCGAATGACCAGTCCGGTATGTCTCCGATGGAGATCTGGTGCAACGAGGCCCAAGAGCGCTACGTGCTTGCCATTGAGCGTTCCAGGCTCCCGGCTTTCGAGGCGCTGTGCGCGCGCGAGCGCTGTCCCTACGCCGTGATCGGCGAGGCCACAGCCGCGCCACGCCTGGTGGTAGAGGACCGTTACTTTTCCGCGGCCCCGAAGGCCAGCGGGGCGCGGCCGATTGACCTCGATCTCGCCATATTATTTGGCAAGCCGCCCAAGATGTTGCGTGATGTGAAGCGCGCGAAGCGCCGGCTCGAGCGGTTCACGACCGGCGGACTTGATCTGCGCGAAGCGATCTATCGCGTGCTCCAGCTTCCGACCGTGGCAAATAAATCGTTTCTCATTACTATCGGCGATCGCAGCGTTACCGGGCTTGTATGCCGGGACCAGATGGTCGGGCCCTGGCAGGTTCCGGTGGCCGATGTCGCGGTGACCGCGAGCGGTTATGAGGCCAATACCGGCGAGGCAATGGCGATTGGTGAACGCACGCCAATCGCGCTCATCGAGGGGCCGGCCAGCGGGCGCATGGCGATTGGTGAGGCACTCACCAATCTTGCCGCTGCTCGCATTCGGGCGTTGCCCGATGTAAAGCTCTCGGCCAACTGGATGGCGCCGGCCGGACACCCCGGCGAGGACGCGGTGCTATTTGATACCGTGCGGGCAGTTGCGCTGGAGCTGTGCCCGGCGCTCGGTATCTCGATTCCGGTCGGCAAGGACTCGATGTCCATGAAGACGGTCTGGCGCGACGAACAGGGCGGCGAGCGCGCCGTGACGGCCCCCCTTTCACTCATCGTTTCGGCGTTCGCGCCAGTCATGGACGTTCGCAAGACACTTACGCCGATGCTGCAAACCGGGGTTGGCGAAACCGATCTTATTCTCGTCGACCTCGCGCGTGGCGCGAACCGGCTTGGCGGCTCGGCGCTGGCCCAAGTTCACGGACAGCTCGGTGATGAGGCGCCGGACGTAGACGACCCGCGCGCGCTGCGCTTGTTCTTCCACGTGGTGCAGGCGCTTAACGAGCTGGGACTTGCGCTCGCGTATCATGATCGCTCAGACGGTGGGTTGCTCGCGACAGTGTGCGAAATGGCCTTCGCTGGCAAAACTGGTGTGACGCTTGATCTCACCACGCTCGGCAAGGATCCCGTGGCGGCACTGTTCGCGGAGGAGCTTGGTGCGGTATTGCAGGTACCGCGCAATCGCCGCGCAGGAATTCTCGGTGCGCTCAAGAAGGCCGGTCTCATCCGCCATGCGCATGTGATCGGGTACACGACTGACGACGATCTCATCAGCATTCGTTACGATGGCAAGGAGCTCTTCTACGACTCGCGCGTGAACCTCCAGCGCGCCTGGTCAGAGACCAGCTATCACATCCAGCGATTGCGCGATAATCCACAGACGGCACAGCAGGAGTACGACGCGATCCTCGATGCGGCGAACCCGGGCCTCTCGGCACGCCTCGGCTTCGATCCGGCGGAGGATGTGAGCGCACCGTTTATCGCGCGCGGCGTACGCCCGCGAATCGCCATCCTTCGCGAGCAGGGCGTGAACGGACAGCTTGAAATGGCGGCAGCTTTCGATCGTGCCGGTTTCGGCGCCATCGACGTCACCATGAGCGATGTCATCGACGGGCGCGTCTCGCTCAGGGATTTCAAGGGGCTCGCCGCCTGCGGCGGTTTCTCCTTTGGCGATGTGCTAGGGGCCGGCGAGGGATGGGCGAAATCGATTCTCTTCAACAGCCGCGCGCGCGACGAGTTCACCGCCTTTTTCCGCCGCACCGACACCTTCGCGCTCGGTGTCTGCAACGGCTGCCAAATGATGTCCAACTTGCACGAGATAATCCCTGGTGCGCAGCGCTGGCCGCACTTCGTGCGCAACCACTCGGAGCAGTTCGAGGCCCGCACGGCAATGGTGCAAATTCCACAGAACCGTTCGATCCTGTTCCGAGGCATGGAGGGTTCGATGCTGCCGGTCGCGGTGGCCCATGGCGAGGGGCGGGCCGAGTTCCGCGAGTCCGCTGATGTCGAGCAGGTGATCCTCGACAAGCAGGTGGCGCTTTGTTTCGTCGACAATCGTGGCGGCCTGACCGATTTCTATCCCTATAACCCCAACGGGTCGCCGCATGGCATCACCGGCCTCACCACTGCCGATGGGCGTTTTACCATCATGATGCCGCACCCCGAGCGTGTGTTCCGCAGCGTAGCGTTTTCGTGGCGCCCGGCGGAGTGGGGCGAGGACAGCCCGTGGATGCGCATGTTTCGCAATGCGCGCGTGTGGGTGGGCTGAAACGCCGCTCCTGTGCTCAGGCGACCGCCGAATTCTCTTTGGTAGAGAACAGCGTGCGGTAACTGCAGTAGACGCTGGTTGCGACGAGCGGTAGGACGACAGTCACGACCAGCAGCCACACGAACGGTGCGAGCCAGACGGAGATATTCGAGGCAAGCCCGCCGAGCAGGCTTGGCAGGAGCAGCGGCGCCAACACGATGAGAAGTGCCAGTGCGTACTGAAGGCTCGCCCTGAAGCTGCGGCCAATAGCTGGGACCAGCGCCTCGTCCTGCAGGAATGCGAGTGGTAGCGCGTAGAGGAGCGACGCCGCAAGCAGGAAGTAGACCACGAGCACAAGGAGGCCCGCCAGCAGCACCAACAGCATTGGGCCGATGTCCAGCGTGGACCAGTGCGCTACCCAGGCGCTGCCGGCAATGACGCGAATCAGCAGATGCGTCATCAGAACGACGGCCAGGCTGAAGATACCGGCGACCAGGGTCGGCACGACGTGATCTTCGTCGCGAAACACCAGTATCAGTCCGCGCGGCGATTGCCGGATGGCATCCCGACGCAGATCGGCGGGCAGGACGAACTTCATCTGCGCCACCCTGTCGATTGCCAGGTAGCTGCTCGCCAACAGGATGGGCGCGATCAGGGCAATCACCAGTGCCCCAACGAGCGGTATGAGCGAAAGCAGTGTGAGGAGTACGGCGGCGCAGACGCCCATGCCACCAAGTAGCCAGGGATTGCGGCCGAACAGCCGCGACCCGCATTTGAGCCAGCGTCGCCCAAGTTCAACTTGTCTTGCCAGAGGTTGCACGGTCAGTCCTTTGGAACTGGAATGGAACTCCGTTTTCCCGGTTATAAAGGCTAGCACAGGGCGGCCGGCAGGGATGCCCCGGCCGACCGGCGCGTTGCTGCCGCGTAGCAGCCGCGCGCGTGGTGCGGTTAATTCGGCGGGACGGGCGTGATAACTTGCTTACCTGTTTCGCCTGCACGGGAGGGCATTGGCAATGGAGCTTGGACTGGTTGGGTTGGGCCGAATGGGCGCCAACATGGCAAGGCGCTTGCGCCGCGGCGGAATCAGTTTGATTGCGTGGAACCGAAACGCCACCGTCACGGAGGCGCTTGCGCGCGAAACTGGGCTCGTGGGTGTCGCGAATATCACCGAACTTGTGGCCAGGTTGCCGGCGCCGCGTGTGATTTGGCTGATGTTACCGGCCGGCGAGGTTACCGAGCAGCACCTGACGCAGATCATGCCGTTGCTAGCCGCTGGCGATCTCGTAGTCGACGGCGCCAATTCCTACTACAAGGACTCGGTGCGGCGCGCCGGACTGCTTGCCGAACGCGGGGTGCAGTTCGTGGACGCCGGCGTCTCGGGCGGGGTGTGGGGGCTCGAGAACGGTTATGCGCTCATGCTCGGTGGCGAGGTGAAGTCAATCGCGCTCCTGCGACCGGTCATTGAGGCGCTCGCGCCCGCTCCCGATCGCGGTTGGCTACACTGCGGGCCTGGCGGCAGCGGGCATTTCGTCAAAATGATCCACAACGGCATTGAGTACGGCATGATGCAGGCGTATGCGGAGGGATTTGCGCTCATGAAGGCGCGCGCCGACTTCAGGCTCGATCTCGCTGCGATTGCCGAGATGTGGCGTCACGGCAGCGTGGTGCGCAGCTGGCTGCTCGATCTTACCGCTGATTTCCTGGCACGTGATCAGGAGCTCACGGATATTGCGCCGGTGGTGGCGGACTCGGGAGAGGGGCGCTGGACCGCGCTCGAGGCGGTGGAGCAGGGGGTTCCTGCGCCGGTTATGAGCCTTGCCCTCATGATGCGCTTCGCGAGCCAGGGGCGTGCAGACTACGCGGACAAGCTGCTCGCCATGATGCGCAGGGGCTTCGGCGGCCACGCCGTGACGCCCGATAAGGACTGATGCCATGGCCGATATCGGACCGTGCTATTTCGTGATCTTTGGCGCCACCGGCAATCTTGCCACGCGCAAGCTTCTGCCGGCGCTCTATCAGCTCGAGGCGGCGGACCAGTTGCACGCCGACTTGCGCTTCATCGCATTTGCGCGTCGTGACTGGCAGGTGCCGGCCTGGCGCGAGCATCTGGGCGCGGTGCTGCGAGAGCAACTCGCGGCTGATTTTCACGAAGAGATATTCACGCGCTTCGCCGATCGCTTTGATTTCGTGCACGGCGATCTGCGCGAGCCCGAGGCCTACCGGCGCCTCATGGACGAGCTCAGCAAGCCACGCCCCGGTGTGTGCGAGAACATCGTGTTCTATCTCGCTATCGCGCCAGCAGAGTTCCCTGAGGTGATCGAGCAGCTGAGTCGCATCGGCATTAGCCGCGCGCACGGGCGTCATCGTATCGTCGTGGAGAAGCCGTTCGGCCAGGACATCGAAAGTGCGCGGGCCCTGAATGCCGGTCTGCACAGGCACTTCGATGAGGACCAGATTTTTCGCATTGACCACTACCTCGGCAAGGAGACCGTCCAGAACCTTCTGGTGTTCCGCTTCGCCAATACGCTGATCGAACCGATCTGGAACCGCAACTACATCGATCATGTCCAGATCACGCTCGCCGAGCCAGAGGGCGTTGGGAGCCGGGCGGGCTATTACGACGGCGCCGGCGCGTTGCGCGACATGCTGCAGAACCACCTGATGCAGCTGCTGACATTTGTGGCCATGGAGCCGCCGGCAATCCTCGATGCAGATGCGCTGCGCGACGAAAAGGTAAAGGTGTTGCGCTCGATCCGGCCGATCCCTCCGGATGCGGTGGACAGCCATGCCTACCGCGCCCAGTACGCGTCCGGGCAAGTGGGGGGAAAGGCGCTCGCGGCCTATCTCGCGGAACCCGGCGTGGCAGCACGGTCGACGACGGAGACCTTCGTTGCCGCAAAATTCTATATCGACAACTGGCGCTGGCGCAGCGTGCCATTCTTCCTGCGCACCGGAAAACGCCTGGCCGAGAGCTACGCCCTGATCGCGATTCGCTTTCGCCATCCACCGCAGCTGCTGTTCCACGAAGCCGGGGCGGCTCACATCGATCCGAACTGGATTCTGCTCTCCATGCAGCCGATGGAATGCATGCATATCGATCTGCATGCCAAGGAGCCGGGTCTGGGCATGAACACCCGCATCGTGCGACTCAATGCCTCTTATCGGCAGGCGCCATCCACGACCATGGAGGCCTACAAGACGCTGCTGCTCGACGTGATCGAGGGCGACCGCAGCCTGTTCCTGCGCTTCGATGAGGTGGAATGGGCCTGGCGCGTGGTCGATCCGATCCTGCGTCACTGGTCGCGCACCCGCGACTATATTGCGACCTATCCGGCGGGCAGCTGGGGCCCGCGCGAGGCGGTGCGGCTCTTCGAACGCGACGACCAGTACTGGCGCAACGAGATCTGATTGCCGGCATGACGGATCAGATCGTGCGTTGGCATGTGCTGCCCGATAGCCAGGCGCTGGCCGGAGAGGTAAGCAGGGAGATTCTGGACGCTGCGCACGCCGCCATCCGCTCGCGGGGGGAGTTCCATATTGTGTTGTCAGGCGGCGAGACCCCGCGCAATGTGTATGCGCGACTTGCCGCGCAATCGGCCGTGTGGAGCAAGTGGCGCATTTATTTTGGCGATGAACGTTGCTTGCCCGCGAATGATCCCGGGCGAAACGACACCATGGCATGGGGCGCATGGCTTGCCCGTGTCACGATGGCACCGGAGAATGTGCTCGCGATTCCGGCCGAACTTGGCGCGGACGAGGGCGCGCTCCGTTATGGCACGACGCTACGGCAACTGGATGACTTCGATCTGGTGCTGCTTGGGCTCGGCGAGGACGGTCACACTGCGAGCCTTTTTCCACGTCATGCCCTGGGTGACGTTGTTGGCGCGCCGGACACGCTCGCTGTGCATGACGCGCCAAAGCCCCCCGCGGATCGCATCTCCCTCTCGGCTGCGCGGCTTGCCCGCGCACGTCAGGTGTTCTTCCTGGTAACCGGGGCAAACAAGAGGGCCGCCGTGATGGCCTGGCAGCGCGGCGAGGCACTCCCGGCGAGCCGCATACGCCCGCCAGGCGGAGTGGATGTATTTCTGGATGCGGAAGCTATGCCGTAGTCTGGACGCGGCCGCGGCGGATAACGGATCCTGTGGCTCCCCAATGGACCGGGATGACCCCCTTATTTCAATAGCTTGCAGTTGCTAGTTCAGCTTGGCCGTGCGATGGCACGGCATGTGCTTCCTTGCGTGACGGAATTTCAGATATCCGCTCAAGGAGCGCAAGCATGTCCGTCAGCCGCGTCACTGTCGCCCTATTCGGGCTTTCCGCCTGCCTGGTAGCGGCGCTCGCTATAGCCCCTGCGCAGGCGGCCACGCCCCGCGCCAGGTCGATGTATGTGTACGAGCTTCCGGATGGATCGCGCATCGTGACGGACTATCAACTCAGCAATCGCCAGTATCGTCTGGTCCGCACTGGCGTGGATACGCGCGGAGTCGGCCAGCTGGCGGCAAGCAAGACCGGACAGTTCTTTCGCACCGACCCGGATGCCTATGATGGTCTGATTCGCCGCATTGCCACGGCGCACGGCGTCGAGTTCGCGCTCGTGAAGGCAGTCATGCACGTTGAGTCGTCCTTCAATCCATACGCGCGTTCGCCCAAGGGCGCACTCGGCCTGATGCAGGTTCTTCCCGAAACGGCTCGCCGTCATGGTGTAGAGGACATCTACGATCCGGAACAGAATATTGAGGCGGGCGTGCGGCACCTCAAGTACTTGCTGGGACTGTTCGATCACAAGCACTATCTGGTGCTGGCAGCGTACAACGCCGGTGAAAACGCGGTGCGCAATCATCGCGGGATTCCACCCTACCGTGAGACACAGAGTTACGTGCGACGCGTTCTGAAGATGAAGCGCGAGTACGCTCGCTCCTGATTTCTTGGCAGCGATTGCCCTGCACCTGGTTCCGGAGTAGTCTCGCGCCCACCGACAGTGGCAGCGAGTAGCTCATGAGCAACACCAAAGACTCAAGCATGGAGACCCGCATCCTGCGGGCGATGAAGAGCACCTTGACCAACGTGATCAAGGACACCACCACGACGCCCGGGCTGACGCACCCGCTTTCCGACTCCACCATTGAGGACATCCGCCAGTGCCTGAAGCTCATTTCGGCGCGCGAGCGCGAACTCGCTGAGGCGGCGGGCAAGGCGAATCACCTTCGCCCCCACTATTCGGACGAGGCCCCCAAGGGCGGTGTTGTCGTGCCGATCGGAAAGATCGGCCGCAGCGACAAGACGCCTTCCGACGACGCCGATTGAGCGGCGCTAGCTGCGCGACCGGCGCAGCGTCTGGATATGTCCGAGCAGCGGGTGCAACACCGGTTCGAGCTTTCGCCGCAACAACGTACCGCTGGCAGTGGTCTTGGCAATGATTGGTGTCGCGAGCGGCTCGCCAGTGTGGCCAAGCGCAAGCATGGCGACGATCTCTTCCTCAATCTCCGGCAATGTCTCGCGTAGCGCCGCAATCGCGCCGGTTGCCGTGGCGTAGTCGCTGCGGGCACGAGCAGTCACGGCGGCAATGTCGGTTTCCGTCGTGCCGATCCGCACGGACCGAAAGTAGTCACCGATCACGGTTAGCAGGTGTGCTGACGTGAACTTATCGAGCGGATGGGTGAGCAATTCCTCGATTGCCGCAAGGTAGGTCTGGCCCCCGCGGTCGAGGAGCCGGTGAAGAAGGCCGGCCGGGACATTGCCGGCGCCCGCCAGACGCGCAAGACGATCTTCATAGCGCTCGAGATCGGTGCGCGACGATTGGGGTTCCGGCAGGTTATCGGGTGTCGCCTCTACGAACCCGAGCCGGTAGGCATTGCGATGCGTGCCACGCGCCCAGATGCGCTCGCGCACTGCCGTCTCGATGAGCCCCGGCTGCAGCACGAGTTTGATGGTCGTCACCACGGCGAGATGATCGGTTTCAAACGCCAGATGTTCGACCAGAAAGTCAGCGAGAATGCGGCCCATTGCGCCTTGCACCACTGATTCCCGCTCCAGCATGCGTCGGGCATTTTCCATGGTCGGCTGGCACCACCAGGCCCGCCGCGCCAGCTCGTCGGTCAGATCAGGCGCGCCGGCGACGGCAACGACCGCTTCAGGTTCGCCGAGCAGCAGCAGCCGGTCCAACTGGGTTCCGCGCTGCTGCCCCATACGCGTCCAGCGTTGCAGGAATACCGGGTATCCGCCCGGCGATCCGAGCGCATGATTGGAGAGCAGTTCACGCACGCGCCGCAGGTACTGCTCGGCGCGGCAGTTGGGATTGAGCGCGATGGCAGCCTCGTTCTCACCCGCAAGACCGTAGACTGTCATCGCCTGTTCGTCGATGCGGATCGCCTCGCAATTGTGCGCGAGCAGCACATTGATCCGGAGCAGATCTTCGCTGGAGAGTTCCATGGCGATCGTGCGGAAATCAGCGAGACGCGCGTCTCGCGGGGGCAGCTAGTTTAGCTGAATCCGCTGTCCCCAGGGGACTTTGGTCTTTCCTTTCACGAGCCAAAGCACGGGATAGGCAGGTTCCTGCCCGGGGAACTCTCCTTCGGCATCGGTGAAATACACCGTGAGATCGGGTCGCCGGTCGAGCGTCTCGATCCACTCGAATGCGGGGGTAAACCGCGTTCCACCCCCGCCGTGCACCTTCTCCGGCAGCGTCACTTCCTCCCACGGTTCATAGACCCATGGACCTTCCGGCGCGAGCGACTCGTCGCACGCATGCAGTGTAATGCGTGCTCCCATCTGACCCTTGATGGCATTTACCTCGCTCAGGAACTCCTGCATCTCCTCGTCCTTGATCGATCCGCTGGTATCGAGCACGACGACGAGCTCTACATGGGCGCTTTTCAGGCTCGGCAGGATGTGCTCGCCCTCGCGCCGTGACGGGCGCTGGAAGCTGTAGTCATCCTTTGCCGTTATGGTCATGTAGTGGGCGAGCAGCATTCGCCACGGCAATTGCGGTTGCAGCAGGTGATCGACGAGGCGCGCCATCGAGCCCTTGAGCTTTCCCGCCTGCAGCGCCTGCTGGGCAGCGCCGGCGAGGCGCTGCTGCCACTGTACGGAAAGGGAATCTCGCTCCTGCGGGGAGAGCGGTGGCGGTTGTGGAGCCCCACCGGCGTTGGGATCCTGCCGACCGTCGGACTTGTCCGGATCACCCGTGCCCTGTCCGCCGCCGCCCTTCGGCTTGTCGGAAGGAGAATGCGAGCTGTCGCTGTCGTAAGCGTGCTGGTCGTGTGGCTCCTCGTCGGAATTCTCCTGGATATAGGGATAAATCTCCTCCGCGGTCATGCCCTCGAAGCCATCCAGCAACAGCACATTTGGCGGGGACCTCAACCCATCGGCGACCAGCAACGGATTGATGGCATAGTCGCAGGCGATATCCCAGCGGCGCTTGTCGCGGTGGCCACGGCGCTGGAAGTGCGAGAGCGCACAGTGCAGTGCTTCATGGGCAAGCGCGAACTTGGTTTGCTCGAGATCGAGCGCCTCAATGTACTCGGGATTGTAATAGAGGGCCCGAACGTCAGTGGCGGTGGTGGGACACCACTTCGGATCAGCGGCGATGAGCGGAAGCCGCAATACGAGCGCGCCGAGGAACGGTTTGTCGATGATGAGCCAGGTGCAAGCTGCGCTCAGCTTGCGCTCGATGTCTTCGGTGGTTGCCATGGCGACCGATGTTCTTTCAGGCGCGGCGCGCGGGCTTCTTCCACATGTCGAAGATCATGATATCGGCGACGTGTTTAGCCCATTGCGCGAACTGTGGCAACGCGAACAGCTTCTCGCCGACGGCTCGTTGCATGTCTGAGACCAGCATCACGCCCATCTCTCGCTGCGGGAACTTGCCGGCGTAATCGAGGATGTGACCATAAACCTTGGCTTCGTCCGCGCTGCCTTTGGCGCGGATGGCGCGCCCGACCAGGGCCGTGGCGACTGCATACTGCAGGTCGGTCTCCTTCGGTACCGCCACCGGCTCACCGCGCAGAATGGCATCTATGTCAGGCAGGTTGTCGAGGTTGTCGACAAAGGCCTTGAGCTCGACCCCGGCAGCCTTGCCGACGCACGCTTGCAGGGTGCCGAGCAACATCTCGCCCTGGTCCTGAAATTTCTGCAGGGCACGGTGGGCGAATTCCCATGTGCGCGGCGACGGAAACTCGCGCGGGTTCTGGGCGGGATCGAAACTAAACAGCAGATCCGGGCGAAAACGCAGGAATCCGATGATGCGCTCATCGATACCGTTGGCATACGCCCATGCCACCCAGTCATCTAGATGGGTTTCCACCTCGAAATGCGAGAAGCGATTGGCGAGCGGAGAGGGCATGCTGTAGGTGACGCCACGATCGCCCTGACGATTGCCGGCGGCGAATATTGCCCAGCCATCAGGGATGCGGTACTCGCCAAGGCGTCGATCCAGGATCAACTGATAGGCGGCGGCCGAGATGGTCGGTGCAGCCGACGTAATTTCATCCAGGAACAGGATTCCGTCGGGGCCGTGGCGGGTCTCGTTCGGCAATATGGCGGGTACCGCCCATTCGACCATGTCGCCCACCCGGAAGGGAATTCCGCGCAGGTCGGTCGGTTCCATTTGTGAGAGCCGGATGTCGATCATCCTGACATCGTGTCGGCCCGCAATCTGGGCAACCATCTGCGACTTGCCGATGCCCGGAGGACCCCACAGCATGACCGGCGTGTGATGGCCTTCGCGGGTGCTCTGGTATTCACGCTCGAGAATCGCAAGGATCAACGCCGGACGCATGGAAACTCCTGATATTTAATGTGGCAACTCATTGAATATCAGAGAATTTTAACATCTTTGGTGCTGCGCACCTAGGTACGCTGCCAGGATTTCGACGGGCGGATGTTTCCAAATTGGTGCAGCGTTCGGCTCGTCCCGATGAAATCCGGTCACCTGTTCGACAAACAGATATTTGACACTATCGGGCGTCGGATGACGGGAATATTTCTTGGACGTGTAGTCTCCCTAGTCGCTAAGAGTGTTGGCGGTTGCCCATGAAAAATTTGTTAAAGATCTTGTGGGAGCATCGGCATTGCGGATACACTCTCAACTCGTAAGTAGTTCGGAACTGCTAGCAGTTAACGAACAAGAATCGCAACAACAAGAAGAACAATCGCGATAAGCAAGAATTCGCACGAAGCGAACGCCAGGGAAGTTGCCGGAATGCCATTGATTGGCGCACAAGTGCCGGCATCACGCCGTTACCCCGCATACAAGAACAAGAGAAGTGTCCGTTCGCTGCCGCGTTGCATAGTGCGGCGGCCGAATTCAGGCATGACGCTGGTGCCGTAGACCAGTAATCGCGCCTGTTGACGGACACTCGGTTCAACTGATTTGCGGAGGGGTGCGATGTCAAAGCGTGAGCTGCTCTATCTCGAGACCACGGGTCATCCGAATGTGGTGATGCCGGCCATCCAATCTGCCGGCTGGCAAGTCCACGTAGCGCGCGACAGCAATCAAGCGCGCGAAATCATCGATAGCCACAACGTCCGTGTCGGGCTGACCCTGCTCGATACCACTCACCAGACCGAGCGCGATCTCTTCGAGGTGTGGCCGGCGAGCGGCCGGATGGAGTGGGTCGCGATGTTACCCGCGCAGGATCTCGAGTCAGCAAGGCTTGCCCCGCTGATCTCCGAGTATTTCTACGACTATCACACGCTGCCGGCGGACGTGGAACGGTTGCTGTTCTCGCTCGGCCACGCTTACGGCATGGCGACCATGGCGCGCACCTACCAGCGCCACATCGAGGAAGACGTCTACGCCGACGAGATGATCGGCAACAGTCCTGCCATGCAGCGCCTGTTGCGCGCCATGCGCAAGGTGGCGAATGTCGATGCGCCGTTGCTGATCACCGGCGAGAGTGGGGTGGGCAAGGAGCTGGCAGCCCTTGTGGTGCATGAGCGATCGTCTCGGCGCAATCACCCGTTCGTGACGGTGAGTTGCAGCGCGCAATCCATCGAGGCGCTGATGCAGGAACTTTTTGGCGACGAAACCGGTGCGGCGGATGCCAATCGTCGGCGCGGTCGCCTGGAGGCGGCAGCGGGCGGCACGCTCTTCCTCGACGAGGTTGCCGAACTACCACTCGAGGTGCAGGCACGCCTGCTGCGCTTCCTGAAGGAGAAGACCATCGAGCGCAAGGGCGCGGAGCGCCTACGCGTCGATGTGCGCGTGATGGCAGCCACGCGCGCCAATCTCGTGCGCGAGGTGGAGGCCGGTCGCTTCCGCGATGACCTTTATTACCACCTGCAGGTGCTGACGCTCGACGTACCGGCATTGCGGGACCGTGAGCGCGACGTCGAGCAGCTCGCGCAGTATTTCTTTGAAAAGTTTGCGATCGAGAAGGGCCGCAACCTGAAGGGATTCAGCGACAAAGCAATCGAGGTGCTGCAGGCGCACGATTGGCCGGGCAACGTGCGCGAGGTCATGAACCGCGTGCGCCGCGCGATCGTGATGTGCGACAAGCGCATCATCTCGCCGCAGGACCTCGGCCTCAATGCCGCCGCTGTCTGTGGCCGGGTGCTGACGCTTGATCGTGCCCGCGAGGAGGCTGAGCGTGTTGCCATACTCGCAAGTCTCAAGCAGACGCGTCATAACGTTTCGCGCGCCGCGCGCCTGCTGGGCGTGTCGCGGGTGACCCTGTACCGGCTGATGGACAAGCACTCCATCAACACCTGATCGTTGATCTAATGTCCCGGTGGGGTTCTCACCGGGACATTAAGCGCTTGTTTTGCCTTCCCTTGGGCTTGCGCTGGCTATTTTGCCGCCGCTTCCTATAATAGCGGCCGCAGTCAGCGCAACCATGTTTCATTCCGCCATTCCAATTGGGGCAAGCAGCTCCACTGGCGTCTGCCGGTAGGCACCGGGATTTCCCGCGATGCCTGCCCGGCCCTGCGGCCCCTTCCTTGCACACAATTTCTCGCATTAGGGTTTTTGGCGGCACATGAGCCAGAATGCCGCGCCATCTGCGCCCCCCGGCCGGTTCGCCGCACTGGCCATCGGCGCCATCGGCGTCGTCTACGGTGACATTGGCACCAGCCCGCTGTATGCCATGAAGGAGGCCTTCAGCGGCGAGCATGGCATGGCAGTAAACCCGGAAAACGTGCTCGGCGTGCTTTCGCTTATCTTCTGGTCGCTCGTCTTTGTTGTCTCCATCAAATATGTCGTGCTGATCATGCGCGCCGACAATAAGGGAGAGGGCGGCATCATGGCGCTGATGGCGCTCGTACAGCGCGCGACCCCCGACCGCTCGCGGCTGCGCTGGGCATTAATGTCGCTTGGCATTTTTGGCGCCGCGCTGTTCTACGGCGACGGCATGATCACGCCGGCTATCTCGGTGCTATCTGCAGTGGAAGGCCTGGAAGTCGCCACCCCCGCGTTGAAGCCCTACGTCATCCCGGTGACGCTTGCCGTGCTGGTCGCGCTTTTCATTTTTCAGCGGCAGGGAACCGGCCGAGTTGGCGCGCTGTTCGGACCCATCATGGTGCTCTGGTTTCTTACGCTGGCAGTGCTCGGGGCAATCAGCATTGCCCGCTATCCGGACGTGCTCGCGGCCCTGAACCCGTGGCATGCCGTGTACTTCTTCGAAGTCAATAAGTGGGGCGGCTTCGTGGTGCTTGGCGCGGTGGTGCTGGCATTCACGGGCTGCGAGGCGCTCTACGCGGACATGGGTCATTTTGGCAAGCGGGTGATCCGTTTCGCCTGGTTTGGCTTCGTCCTGCCTGGCTTGGTGCTTAACTACTTTGGCCAGGGCGCGCTGCTTTTGCACGAACCGCAGTCTGCGCAAAATCCGTTCTATCTATTGGCGCCGTCCTGGGCTCTGTATCCGATGGTGGCGCTCTCAACCTTCGCCACGGTAATCGCTTCGCAGGCGGTAATCTCCGGTGCTTTTTCCGTGACGCGCCAGGCAATTCAGCTCGGCTACGCTCCACGTATGGACACCCACCATACTTCCGAGCGCGAGATCGGGCAGATCTATATTCCCTTCATGAACTGGGGGTTGCTGGTGGGTGTTGTCGCGCTGGTGCTCGGCTTTCAATCTTCCAGCAACCTGGCGGCGGCTTATGGCATCGCCGTCACCGGTACCATGGCGATTGATACCATCCTCGCGTTTGTGGTGGTGCGCGGGTTGTGGCACTTCAACTGGCCATTGACAATCATCGGCATGGCCATATTTCTCGCCGTGGACATCATATTTTTCAGTGCCAATGCGGGGAAAATCATCCATGGCGGTTGGTTTCCCATAGCGATTGCACTGGCGGCGTTTGTCCTCATGGCAACCTGGAAGCGCGGGCGCCAGATCATGCGCGAGCGCCTGGATTCGTTGGCGATCAAGCTTGAGCCTTTTGTGGAAAGCATCGGCAAACATCTGCCGACGCGGGTTCCCGGCACTGCCGTGTTTTTGACGACGAGCTTCGATACGGTGCCGCACGCACTGCTGCACAATCTGAAGCACAACAAGGTGCTGCATGAGCGTGTGGTGGTTCTGACCGTTGTATTTCAGGATATTCCGCATGTAGAGGACGACGAGCGCGTTGAGGTTTGGCCAATGGCGCACAACTTCTACAAGCTATTCGTGATCTACGGCTTCAAGGACGAGACTGATATTCCTCGCGCGCTAGAGCTTTGCCGCGACAAAGGTCTCGAGTTCAACATGCTGGACACCTCCTTCTTTCTTAGCCGCGAGACACTGATCCCCACCGAACGGCCACAGATGGCGCTGTGGCGGGAAAAACTCTTCATCGGCATGCAGCGCAATGCCGGGTCGGTGACAGCCTATTTTCGCATCCCCACAAATCGAGTGGTTGAGCTGGGAACGCAGGTCGAGCTCTAGTACGCTGCGGCCCGGCGTATGATTACCCGCGCGGAGGCGGCATGAAGATTCTACTTTGGTGTGATGACCTGATGAGTCGCGTGCGAATCGAGTCTGCCTGGAAGGAAGCCGGCGCTACGATGCTGAAGAAGACGGACAGCGATACCCCGGATCTGGTGGTAATGGACCTCAGCGCGCGCGATGCGCTGACGACGATTGGGCGCTTGCGCGGCGATTCCCCTGGGCTCGACATCCTCGCTTTTGGCCCGCACGTGGATGGAGAGGGCTTCAAGGCAGCGAAAGGGGCTGGCGCCTCCGAGGTCGTTGCACGCAGCGCGGTTGTGGAGCGCGTATTGCGAAAGCTCCAACCCGCGTCTGCTTGAGTTAACGTCTGCGCAGTGTCTGTCGGGTATTCCGCGCCGCGCGGACAATCTGGACTTCCGACCGGCCCGAGCTTGAAGCTAGTCTGGCCGATCAGCCAGACTATTGCACGCGACAGCAACCGAACGAGCGCGCATGCCAATTGACTACGAGGTAGATGAGGTAAAGAACGTCGTATATGCCACCGGACGCGGCGCGGTCGCGGACGAGGACTTTCTCGACTACGTCCGCCGGTTTCTGGCGGACGCTCGCATTCGCCCAGGGTACCGCGAGCTTCTTGATCTCACGGCCGCGACCAAGGGAGCGATATCGCCGGGGTTGTTCGATCTCATCGCCGAACTCGATCGCCAGCAACCCAAGCAACAACACGGCTCGCGCACGGCAATCGTCGTCCCGGATAGCGAAAGTTTTCAGCTCGCCAGCGCCTATGGTCTCAAGGCACAGGCGCCGGTCATCGTGTTCGGTAACGCGAGCGTCGCCAGGACCTGGCTTGGTATCTGATTTCAGATTCGAGATTCGGCTAGGCAGGTATGGTTCCGGCGGCTGACTCCTTGTTGTGGCTCGTCGCGGGCGGTGTGCTCAGCCTGTTTGGTTTCGGGCGATGGCAGCATTGGGCCGCGCCATGGTTAGCACCGTTGTTTTTTCTCCACTTTGCGCACGCCGTCTCTCCGGGCACGGCGGCGCTCGGAATCTTTGCGGCATACGCCATCGCAATCGGCGTATCGAACTGGCGGGTTATCCCGCTTCCTGCGTGGCTCTATCCGGGGGTGGCGGCGGTAATCGCGGCGACCCAGGTGGTTCCCTACCTGATCGATCGCTGGTTGGTACCTGGCCTGCCCCTCGCCGCCGGTGTATTTGTCTTCCCGCTCGCCTGGGTAGCGATGGAAGCTATCAGTACCCGGGTGAGTCCCTCCGGTGCCTGGGGTTCCACGGGCTACACGCAGATCTGCAGCCGCGCGCTCATGCAACTGGTGGCGATAACGGGACTCGCGGGACCCGGATTTCTGATCGCGTGGTTCGCGTCCGTGGCGCGCATGCTGTGGGAGAAAGGTCTGCAGGCTCCCGGCATGACTTTCTCGGTCGCGACGTTCGCGCTGGTGCTGGCGGCCGTTATGGCGGGCGGGTGGTGGCGGCTGGCCCGTGGCGCGCGCGGTCGTGGTGTGCACGTCGCGGCTATCGGTTGGCCGGAGGGGGTTATCGAGCGCGATGCGTTGGTCAAGTTGTTCAGCGATGGCGAGGCGCGCGCCCAGGTGGACCGCTGGCAATCCGGGTTCGATTCCATTATCGAGCATTTCCTGGCGCGCAGCCGAGAGGCGAGCCGCGCCGGGGCGCAGATTATCGCCTGGCCTGAGGTCACGGTGATGGTATGGCGCGACGCGGCGGGGCAGGTGCGGGAGCGCATCGCGGCACTGGCGCGCGAGACTGGCACCTTCGTTTGCGCCGGCGTCGGGATTCTGGAGCCCGGTCCCGGTCTCGGTTTCGACAACAAGGCGCTACTGTTCGGTCCGGATGGCGCGCTCCTCGCGGACTACACCAAGACGACGGCCGTACCGGGGTTCGAGGCACGCCACGGAACGCGCGGCAGCGGGACGCTGCCGGTGGTTGAGACGGCCCACGGGCGCATCGCCCTCGCGATCTGCTACGACAACGATTTCCCATGGCTCATCCGCCAGGCGGGCGCTGCGCGCGTGGATCTCCTGATAGCGCCGACCAGCGACTGGGAGGAGATTCGCGAACTGCATCTCGCCTCGGCGGCGTGCCGCGCGATCGAGAACGGCACGGCGCTGCTGCGTCCGACGCGCTGGGGCGTCTCCGCGATGGTCGACGCTCTTGGAAGGACCGTGGCCCGGCTCGACCATACCGAGAAGCAATCCGTTATCCTGATCGCTGAGCTTCCGGTCGGCGCCCTCGCAACACTCTATCCGCGGCTTCGCGACAGTTTCGCGTGGCTATGCGCGGCCGGGCTGCTGGTTCTGGCAGTGGCGGCCATTCGCTAGACGCTCCCGGCGCGACGGGACTATCTTCATGCGCCGAGACCGCTTCCCACCGCCTTGCGGGGTTTTTCTCGTTCTTCCTGGAGCTGGAGCTGCCAGAGGTGTGCGTAGGTGCCTGGGCGTGTGACCAATTCGGCGTGTGTTCCACGCTCGACGATACGACCTTGTTCCATGACGATAATCTGGTCCGCGTCCATGATGGTGGATAACCGGTGCGCGATCACGAGCGAGGTGTGGTTCTCGGCCAGCGTGCGCAATTCGGACTGGATTGCCTTTTCGGTCTGTGAGTCAAGCGCCGAGGTAGCCTCGTCGAATACAACGATCGGCGGACGCTTGAGCAGTGTGCGCGCGATGGCGACGCGCTGCTTTTCCCCACCCGACAGCTTCAGGCCGCGCTCCCCGACGAGCGAATCGTACTTGTCGGGAAGAGACTCGATGAAGCTGTGAATGTGTGCGGCCTTGGCCGCCTCAATGACCTCATCGCGTGTCGCGTCCGGCCGGCCGTAGGCAATGTTGTAAGAGATAGTGTCGTTGAACAGCACGGTATCTTGCGGCACGATGCCGATTGCGCGACGCAGACTTGTCTGGGTGACGTCGCGAATGTCCTGTCCATCGATCTCAATGTGCCCGCCGGTGACATCATAGAACCGGAATAGCAGACGCGAGAGCGTCGACTTGCCGGCGCCGGATGTGCCGACCACGGCCACCTTGTGGCCGGCCGGCACCTCGAAGCTGACGTCGTGCAGTACCTCGCGGCGGCCGTCGTAACTGAAGGTAACATTCTCGAAGCGGATTGCTCCGCCGCGCACGACGAGATCCGGCGCGCCTGGCTTGTCCTCGACCTCGCGATGTTTTGCCAGCAGGCCGAACATGCGCTCCATGTCGGCAAGCGAATGGCGGATCTCGCGATAAACGAAGCCGAGGAAATGTAGCGGCGCGTAGAGTTGGATCAGGAAGGCATTGACCAGCACCAGATCGCCGACCGTCATGCTGCCGGCCACGACCCCACGGGTAGCGAGAATCATCAGCATGGTCACGCCGATGGCGATAATGGTTGCCTGTCCAACGTTCAGGATCGAGAGCGAGGTCTGGTTGCGGATCGCGGCGTATTCCCACTTCTCCAGGGTCTCGTCGTAGCGCGCCGACTCGTAACGCTCGTTGTTGAAGTACTTGACGGTCTCGTAATTGAGCAGGCTGTCGATGGCGCGGGTATTCGCCTTGGAGTCCATCTCGTTCATGTTGCGCCGCAGCACCATGCGCCATTCCGTGATCCAGAGCGTATAGCCGATGTAGAGCACGAGCGTGCCGAGCGTGATGATCGCGTACCACGGGTCGTACTTGACGAGCAGAATCACTGCGACGATGCCGATCTCAAGCAGCGTCGGCAGGATGCTGAATAGCATGAAGTTGAGCAAGAAGCGGATGCCGGCCGCGCCACGCTCAATGTCGCGCGACACGCCGCCGGTCTGGCGCTCGAGGTGAAAGCGCAGGCTTAAGGCGTGCAGGTGCTCGAAGACCTTCTGCGCCACCCGACGGATTGAGCGCTGCGTTACCTTGGCGAACACCACGTCGCGCAGTTCGCCGAACAGGGAGCTGGCGAGGCGCAGCGCGCCGTAGGCGAGCAGCAGCGTAAGCGGCAGTACCAGCAGCGCCTGTTTGGGGTCTAGGGCATCAATGATGTCCTTTAGCACCAGCGGGACTGCCACAGTTGCGACCTTGGCCGCCGCCAGGCACGCGAGCGCAAACAGCACCCGGCCCTTGAACTCCCAAAGGTAGGGAATCAGGGTGCGGATGGTCTTCCAGTCATTGCCGCGCGTGGGCGGCTCGCCAATGTGGGCGGTTCGTCGCACGTTGTTCAGCCGGAGCAGGTGAAACCGAGCATTGCAGACGGGATTCTACCGGAGAACGTGATTCTAAGCCGGTTACGGCGGCATTTGCTGACGCTCGCGCGGTTCGGCGCGCGGACCAGGTGGACCACATTGGCTCTACGCGTAGAGTGCGGCGCTTGAGAAGACGCGCAGGAGCGCGGTGGGGGAAGAGGTCTGGCTCACGTTCCAGCGCTCCGGCGCTTCGCACCATTCAGGTGAATGCCCGACGTCGGCTTCACCAACTTGGTGCACGAGTGCAAGTGAATGGCAAGTTTTTCGGTGTTTTCCTGTGGATTTTGTGTTGGCACAGCGGTTGCAACTGCTGTCGCAACCGTGTGAGGTAACTGGTTATGGCAATGCGTGTGCTGCTGGTCGATGCCGACCAGGAGCGGGCCGCGACGCTCAGTCGGGCGTTGCGGGAAGCCGGGCACGAGGTGGTGGGGCATTACAGCGAGGCCATCGACCTGCTGGTGCGGGTCGCCCAAGCGAAGCCCGACGTCATCATCATCGATCACGATTCGCCGGACCGCGACACGCTCGAGCATGTCTGCATGGTCACGCGCGACGACCCGCGCCCGATTGTGATGTTCACGCAGGATCGCGAGGGCGCGATGATCCGCGAGGCGGTCAAGGCTGGTGTGACCGCCTATGTAGTGGACGGGCTGGCGCCCGAGCGCTTGCGTCCGATTCTCGACGTGGCGGTGGCGCGTTTCGAGCAACACCACGCATTGCGCCAGGAACTGGACGAGGCTCGCGCGAGTCTCGCTGAGCGCAAGGTCATCGAGCGCGCCAAAGGATTCCTCATGAAGCAGCGCGGCTGTGGCGAGGAAGAGGCATACCGGCTATTGCGCAAGGCCGCGATGGACAGCAACAAGCGTTTGGCCGATGTTGCCGCGCAGCTGGTCGAGATGAGCAAGTTGCTTGGCGCGTAGTGGCAGTGATACAGGCCGTGGATCCAATGGCGGGTCGGCGGCGGGCAAGGTGTAGCAGGCGGGTCATGTCGACCCGCCAGGCGGGACAACGGCGTCCGCGTCGGCGAAAACCCTGTTCGCCGATACGGATGCCGTTTTGGTTTCAATCCACGGGGTAACCGCGATGAGTGAAGAGCGAAATGAAGGTAGCGGAAGATTTACACGGCGTCAGTTCATCAAGCACGGTGTGGCGGGCGGCATCGGTGCCACGGGAGTGCTGGGCATGACGCCGCAAGCCCTGCGTAGCGCGGTGCATGTCGGCACGGGCGATACGCCCGAGAAGACGCGCGTAGGGTTCGGTATTATCCCGCTCACGGATTGCGCGCCCATCGTGGTGGCGACCGAGCTTGGCTATTTCGACAAGTATGGCCTCGATGTAACGGTCTCCCGCGAGGCCTCTTGGGCCAATATCCGCGACAAGGTCGCGAGCGGCGAGCTCGACGGCGCCCACATGCTGGCAAGCATGCCGCTCGCCGCGACGCTCGGCGTCGGTCCGATTCAGCAGCCGACCCTCACCGCATTCAGCATGGACCTGAACGGCAATGGCATTACCGTTTCCAACGCCCTTTATGAACGCATGCTGGCGGCCGACCCGGCGGCAATGCAGGAGCGGCCAACGACGGCGCGTGCGCTCAAGAAAGTAATCGATCAGGACAAGCGGGCCGGCAAGCCGCCCATGACCTTCGCCATGGTGTTTCCGGTCTCGACCCACAACTACGAAATCCGCTACTGGATGGCCTCGGCCGGCATCGATCCGGACCGTGACGTGCGCCTCGTCGTGATTCCCCCGCCACAAATGGTCGCCAACCTCGAGGCGAAACATATCGATGGTTACTGTGTCGGCGAACCGTGGAGTGCCCATGCGGTGGCGGCCGGCATCGGCCACACGCTAATCACAAGCTACGAGATCTGGAACAACAGTCCGGAGAAGGTGTTTGGCGTCAGCCGGGAGTGGGCCGAGCGCAATCCCAAAACGCATCGCGCCGCGCTGATGGCGTTGATTGAAGCTGCGCAGTGGATGGACCGGCTGGAGAACCGTGAGGAGGTGGTGCGCCTGATCGCCCGGCCAAAGTACGTAAACGCGCCGGAGGACGTCGTGAAGATGTCGATGACCGGCACGTTCCGCTACGCTGCCGGCGAGCCAGCGCGTCCGCTACCTGACTTCAATGTGTTCTATCGTTACGCCGCAAATTTCCCGTGGCGTTCGCATGCGATGTGGCTGCTTACCCAGATGTTGCGCTGGGGCCAGATCGGAGAAGCCATCGATATCCGCAGCGTTGCGTCCGAAGTCTATCGACCGGAGCTATATCGCGAGGCGGCGGTGGCGCTCGGTGCGCCCGTTCCGCATCAGGACTACAAGACCGAGGGCAGTCACGCCTCGTCGTGGACGCTCTCCGACGCCAGCGCGCCCATCGTCATGGGGCCGGACCGCTTCTTCGACGGCCGCGTTTTCGATCCGGCCCGCCCGGTCGACTACCTCGCCGGTTTTGAAATCCGCAGTTCCGACCTGGTGCTCGCCGCGCTGGCGCAGGCTAATTCCGTGACTGCGGGATAGCTGTCGGCGCTTGCACCAGCGTGTAGCGACGCACCGGGTGGCCGCACTGTTACGGTGCAATCTTCCCTCGTTCCGCGGTTGAATGATGTGCCAACTCGTTGTTCTCGCGAGTAAACACCTAATGGCATGGCGGTTGCTAAATAGCTGTTGAGACTCAGGCGCATCGAGTGCGCGGGCTCACGGTTTCCGGAGCGGTGTCCCAATGGTGGGGCATGACACGGGAACCCGAACGGACAACGGCGTCCATTTCGGTCGGAGAACGTCCTCGCGGACGACTTTCGGCCCGAGATGGACGCTTTTTTTGTGACCAGCAACAACGAGGAGCACCAGACCATGAGCAGTGCGGACAAATCGGCCAGTTCCAACAGCAACCCGAATCAGGCCAGACGCGGCTACCTGAAGCGCGCGGCGATTGTGACCGGGGCGCTGGCCCTGGGAAGCATTGCACCGCTGGCGACATTTGCCGCGGTCGGCCCCGCGGAGAAGCCGCAACTCAAGTTTGGCTTCATCAAGCTGACCGATATGGTGCCGCTCGCCATCGCCTACGAGAAGGGTTACTTCCAGGACGAGGGCCTTTCCGTGACGCTCGAGGCGCAGTCGAACTGGAAGCTCATTCTCGATCGCACCATCTCGGGAGAACTCGACGGCGCGCACATGCTCGCCGGCCAGCCGATCGGCGCCACGATCGGATTCGGCACCAAGGCCGACATGGTGACGGCCTTCAGTATGGACCTGAACGGCAACGGCATCACGGTCTCCAATGCGGTCTGGAAGGAACTCAAGAAGCAGCTGCCGATGAAGAATGGCAAGCCGGTACATCCGATCCAGCCCAAGTACCTGAAGGCTGTGGTCAATGGCTACAAGAAGCAGGGCAAGCCCTTCAAGATGGGCATGGTGTTCCCGGTGTCGACGCACAACTACGAGCTGCGCTACTGGCTCGCGGCCGGTGGCATGTCTCCGGGCTACTACGCGCCCGACAAGGGCGATACCAGCGGCACCATCAAGGCGGATGTGCTGCTGTCGGTGACGCCGCCGCCGCAGATGCCGGCCACGATGGAGGCCGGCACGATTGACGGCTACTGCGTGGGTGAACCCTGGAACCAGCAGGCGGTGTTTAAGGGCATCGGCGTGCCGGTCGCGACCGACTACGACATTCAGAGAAACAACCCGGAGAAGGTGTTCGGCGTCACCAAGGCCTGGGCCGACAAGCATCCGAACACGCACATCCGCGTGGTCAAGGCGCTGATCCGTGCTGGCCACTGGCTCGATGCCCAGAACAACAAGAACCGGCTTGAGGCGGTGAAGATTATCTCGCGCCCGAACTACGTCGGTGCCGACGAGAAGGTCATCGCCAACAGCATGACCGGCACCTTCGAGTACGAAAAGGGAGACAAGCGCCCGGCGCCGGACTTCAATGTGTTCTTCCGCTACCACGCGACCTATCCGTACTACTCGGACGCCATCTGGTACCTCACGCAAATGCGCCGCTGGGGCCAGATTCCCGACGCCAAGCCGGATGCCTGGTACCTGGAGATGGCGAAGAAGGTGTATCGCCCGGACGTCTACGCCGCGGCCGCGAAGGAGCTCATCGCTGAGGGCAAGTTGAAGGCCTCCGACTTCCCGAGCTTTGCAAGCGAGAGTGGCTTCAAGGCGCCGGACAGGACCTTCATCGATGGCATCGTCTACGACGGTCGCAAGCCCAATGCCTACATCAATTCGTTCAAGATTGGCTTGAAGGGCAGCGAGAAGCCGTAGCCGATGGACAAGACCGGATCCGATTCAGCAGTTCGGCCGATACGCCCCGGCAGCGCGCCGGGGCCAGTCCCGGGAGAAAAGGCAATTATGAGCACATCGGCGCAACCCGTCGTTCAATCCGCCGCGGTGCCGGCCACGTCAAAGACCGGTCCTGCGGCCGTTTCGCTGGCAGTGGGGCGCAGCATCCTGTTGCCGGTCATCGGCATGGTGATGTTTCTGGCGCTGTGGCACGCCGTGTCGTACGCGATCCAAACCTCGCTCGGCAAGTTGCCGGGCCCGCTCGAGGTCTGGGAGCAGAGTGGCAATCTCTACCAGGAGTATCGCGCCGAGCGCGCGCGTGAGGTCAACTTCTACCTGCAGCAGGAGGAGCGCAAGGCCGAGTTCGTCGCCCAGAACCCGGACCAGCCCTTCGTCACGCTGAAGTACACCGGCACGCCGACGTTTTTCGACCAGATACTGACCAGCGTCAAGACCGTGGCGACCGGGTTTCTGCTCGGCGTCGTAATCGCCATCCCGCTCGGCATCGTGTGCGGGCTGAGCGCGCAGTTCTACGCGGCGATCAATCCGCTGGTGCAGGTGCTGCGACCGGTGTCACCGCTCGCCTGGCTGCCGATCGTCACCATGACGGTCAGCGCGATGTACATCACCCAGGTGCCGGGCCTGCCGAAGTCGTTCGTGATCTCGGCCTTCACGGTCATGCTCTGCTGTTTGTGGCCGACGCTGATCAATACCACCATTGGCGTCTCCAGCGTCAGCCGCGATCGCGTCAACGTGGCGAGGGTGTTGCGCCTCGGGTGGTTTACCAACGTGCGCCGTATCGTGCTGCCCTCGGCCCTGCCGATGATCTTTGCCGGCATGCGGGTGTCGCTCGGCATCGGCTGGATGGTGTTGATTGCCACCGAAATGCTGGCGCAGAACCCCGGCCTCGGGAAGTTCATCTGGGACGAATTCCAGAACGGCAGTTCCCAATCGCTCGCTCGCATCATGGTGGCGGTCGTGGTGATCGGCATCGTCGGATTCCTGCTCGATCGCCTCATGCTGGTTGCCCAGCGGCGCGTTGGCTGGGACAAACAGGCAATCCTGCGCTGAAGGAGGCGTGATGAACACAAACTATCTCGAACTCTCGCAGGTCGCGATCGACTTTCCGACGCCGCAGGGCCCGTTCACGGCGGTCACGGACATCAACCTCAAGATCCGCAAGGGCGAGTTTGTCTCGTTCATCGGCCATTCGGGTTGCGGCAAGTCGACCGTGCTCAACATCGTCGCCGGGTTGCATCGCGCCACGCGCGGCGGCGTGCTGCTCGAGGACAAGGAGGTGGTGGAGCCAGGCCCGGATCGGGCCGTCGTGTTCCAGAACCACTCGCTGCTGCCGTGGCTCACGGCCTACCAGAACGTCGAGCTTGGCGTGCAGCAGGTGTTCGGCCGCAAGAAGTCGAAAGTCGAGATGCGCGAGTGGATCGAGCACAACCTGGCGCTGGTCAAGATGACGCATGCCCGCGACAAGCGCCCGGACGAGCTGTCCGGTGGCATGAAGCAGCGCGTGGGTATCGCCCGCGCGCTCGCCATGCAGCCCAAGGTGCTGCTGATGGACGAACCCTTTGGTGCGCTCGATGCGCTCACCCGCGCGCACCTGCAGGAATCGCTCATGGAAATCCAGGCCGAATTGGGCAATACCGTGATCATGATCACCCATGACGTGGACGAGGCGGTGCTGTTGTCCGATCGCATCGTCATGATGACCAACGGCCCGGCCGCCACGATTGGCGAAGTGCTGAAAGTGCCGCTGCCGCGCCCACGCCATCGCGTGCAGCTGGCGGACGATCCGGAGTTCAACCGCTGCCGCAGTGAGGTGTTGCACTTTCTGTACGAGCGCCATGGCAGTGCGGACGAGGCGTCTGGCGCGCCGGCGATCGTGCCGGCCACGCCGCGGTTGCGGGTCGTCTAGTACACGGCTGCCATCACTGCAGACGGGATTGATTTCGGAGAAACAGGTAATGAAAGAGAAACTGGTAGTCATCGGCAACGGCATGGCCGGGATTCGCACGGTCGAAGAGTTGCTCAAACTGTCGCCGGACAAGTATGCCATTACGGTCTTTGGCGCCGAGCCGCTGCCCAACTACAACCGTATCCTGCTGTCGCCGGTCCTGGCGGGCGAGAAGCAATTCGGGGACATCGTTCTGAATGATGATGTTTGGTATGCGTCCAATGGCATCACGCTGCACAAGGGCAAGGAGATCGTGAAGATCGACCGCGTGCGGCGCAAGGTGATGGCCGCCGACGGCACCGAGGAGCCGTACGACCGGCTGATACTCGCCACCGGCTCGAATCCGTTCGTGATTCCGGTACCGGGCAAGGAGTTGGCGGGGGTCGTGACATTCCGCGACATGCATGACATCGAGCGCATGCTCGCGGCGGCCAAGTCACACAAGCACGCGGTCGTAATCGGGGGGGGACTGCTTGGGCTCGAGGCGGCCAATGGCCTGATGAAGCAGGGCATGGCGGTCACGGTCGTGCATCTTCTCGACACGCTCATGGAGAAGCAGCTCGACAAGCCGGCCGCGGCGTTCCTCAAGCGCTCGCTCGAGGAGCGCGGATTGACCTTCCTCATGCCAGCGCAGACCGAGGCGATCCTAGGGGATACGCAGGTGCGCGCGGTGCGCTTCAAGGACGGAACCGAAATCGCCGCCGATTTGGTGGTGATGGCGGTGGGCATTCGGCCCAATTTCACGCTCGCCAGGAGTGCCGGCATCCACTGCGATCGCGGAATTGTCGTCAACGACACGCTGCAAACCTACGACCCGCGCATCTACGCCGTCGGCGAATGCGTGCAGCATCGCGGCCAGACCTACGGGCTGGTGGCGCCGCTCTTCGAGCAGGCCAAGGTCTGCGCCAACCACCTGGCCGAGCTCGGTTTCGCGCGTTATGAAGGCTCGGTGACCTCCACCAAACTCAAGGTCACCGGCATTGATCTGTTCTCGGCAGGCGAATTCCAGGGCGGCGAGGGCTGCGAGGAGATTGTTCTGAAGGACGCGGGCCGCGGCGTTTACAAGAAGGTGGTGCTGAAGGACGACCGCGTGCAGGGCGCGGTGATGTATGGCGACACCATGGATGGCAGCTGGTACTTCCAGCTCATGCGTGAGGGTACCGATGTAGCGAACCTGCGCGACAAGCTGCTGTTCGGGCAGGCGCACCTTGGCGACTCCGGGCACGGTGACATCAAGACGCGCGTCGCGGGAATGCCGGATGAAACCGAAATCTGCGGCTGCAATGGCGTGTGCAAGGGTACGATCGTGCAGGCCATCACCGAAAAGAAGTTATTCACGCTGGAAGAAGTGCGCGCGCACACCAAGGCCTCGAGTTCCTGCGGCTCCTGCACGGGACTTGTGGAAGCGCTGCTTGCCTCCACACTCGGCGGAGACTACTCGACGACTCCGAAGAAGAAGCCGCTTTGTCCCTGCACCGAGCACAGCCATGACGAGATTCGCGCGGCCATTCGCGAGCAGAAGCTGAAGAGCATTCGTGCCGTCATGGACATGCTGGCCTGGAAGACGCCGGACGGCTGCAACAAGTGCCGTCCGGCTCTGAACTTCTATCTGTTGGTGGCGTGGCCCGGAGAGTACGTGGACGACAACCAGTCGCGTTTCATCAACGAGCGCGTGCACGCCAATATCCAGAAAGACGGCACCTATTCGGTGGTGCCGCGCATCTGGGGCGGCGAGACCACGCCGGCCGAGCTGCGTGCGCTTGCGGAAATTGCCGAAAAGTACGAGGTCCCGACGGTGCATATTACTGGCGGCCAGCGCATCGACTTTTTGGGCGTGCCGAAGGAGACGCTGCCGGCAATGTGGGGCGATCTGAGCCGTGCCGGGTTCGTCTCCGGCCATGCCTACGGAAAGGCGATTCGCACGGTCAAGACTTGTGTCGGCAAGAACTGGTGCCGGTTTGGCACCCAGGACTCAACCACCATGGGCATTCAGCTGGAGAAAATGGCGTGGGGTTCGTGGACACCGCACAAATTCAAACTCGCGGTGTCCGGCTGCCCGCGCAACTGCGCAGAGGCCACGATCAAGGACTTCGGCGTTGTGTGTGTCGATTCCGGTTACGAGCTGCATGTCGGCGGCAATGGTGGCGTGAAGGTGCGCGCCACCGACTTCCTGTGCGCGGTGAAGACGCCCGAAGAAGTGCTGGAGTATTGTGCCGCGTTCCTGCAGGTCTACCGAGAGGAAGCGCACTACCTCGAGCGCACTGCGCCCTGGGTGGAGCGCGTGGGCCTCGCATATGTAAAGAGCCGGGTGGTCGAAGATGAGGTCGGTCGCAAGGCGCTGGCCCAACGCTTTCGTCACTCCCAGGTACTCGCGCAGGTGGATCCCTGGGCGGAACGGGCGAAGGGGGCCGACCGCCACGAATTCATCCCGATCGCGCAAATCGCCTGAACCGAGGAACAAGCATGAGCAGCATGAATGCAGTGAAGCAACAGGCGCCGTCCGGCTGGATGGAAATCGGCGCGCTCGACGATATCCCCCGCCAGGGCGCGCGCGTGGTGCGCGCGAAGGGCGGCGACATCGCGGTATTTCGTACGCTGGAGGACGAGGTGTTCGCACTGCGTGACCGCTGCCCGCATAAGGGCGGGCCACTCTCGCAGGGCATCGTGCACGGGCGCAAGGTCGCCTGTCCGTTGCACGACTGGAAAATCGATCTGGATACCGGCATGGCTGTCGCTCCGGACGAGGGTTGCGCCGCGCGCTTCCCTGTGCGCGTGGAGGCCGGGCGAATCTGGCTTGCTCTGACACCGGAAGAGGGTGTGTCCGGCGACTAACGGAAACGGAACAGCTTCTTCACCATGGGCGCGATCGAGACACGCACCACCTGCCCGTACTGTGGGGTCGGTTGCGGGGTGATTGCTTCGGTTGCCGACGATGGCTCGGTGGCGGTGCGTGGCGATCCCGATCACCCGGCCAATCTTGGCCGGTTGTGCTCCAAGGGTTCGGCGCTCGCCGATACGCTGGATCTCTCCTCCCGGTTATTGCAACCCGAGGTCGGTGGCAAGTGCGTAAGCTGGACTCACGCGCTCGACGCCGTCGCGCAGGGCTTCCAGCACGTGATTGACCAGCACGGGCCGGACGCCGTGGCATTCTATGTCTCCGGCCAGTTGCTCACCGAGGATTACTACGTCGCCAATAAGCTCATGAAGGGCTTTATCGGCTCTGCCAATATCGATACCAACTCGCGCCTATGTATGGCCTCGGCCGTCGCCGGTCACAAGCGCGCCTTCGGATCCGACACCGTGCCCGGTTGTTACGAGGACTTCGAGCGCGCAAAGCTCGTGCTGTTGGTCGGCTCGAATACCGCCTGGTGTCATCCGGTTCTCTATCAACGCCTGTTACAGGCGAAGAAAGATCATCCGGATCTTTCGATCGTCGTCATCGATCCGCGCCGCACCGCAACGGTCGAGGGTGCCGATTTGCACTTGCCGATTCGTCCCGGCGCCGATGCGGCGCTATTCAATGGCTTGCTCGTTTACCTGGCGGCGCACGATGAAATAAATCGACAGTTCGTCGAGCGCCATACTGACGGGCTCGAAGACGCGCTGGAGGCGGCACATGCAAGCAGCCCGGATATTAAAACCGTTGCCGAGCGCTGCGGGCTCGAGGCCGCAGATGTTGTCCGTTTCTACGAACTCTTTGCCCGTACCGAGCGCGTGGTGACGGTATTTTCACAAGGCGTCAACCAGTCCTCGAGCGGCACCGACAAGGTCAACAGCATCATCAACTGCCATCTTGCGAGCGGACGCATCGGGCGGCCTGGCATGGGGCCGTTTTCGGTCACCGGCCAGCCGAACGCCATGGGTGGTCGCGAAGTGGGAGGGCTTGCCAATCAGCTTGCCGCACATCTCGAGCTCGATTATCCGGGGCATCGGGCACTCGTGAAGGATTTCTGGAAGGCGCCGACGATCGCATCCGAACCGGGCCTGAAGGCAGTGGATCTCTTTCGCGCGGTCGAGGCGGGCACAATCAAGGCGCTCTGGATCATGGCGACCAATCCGGCGGTGAGTGTGCCGGACGCCGGGCAGGTACATCGCGCCTTGGCTCGGTGCGAGTTCGTGGTGGTATCGGATTGCGTGCGCCTTACCGACACTGCGAAGTACGGGCACGTCCTTTTACCGGCGGCCGCTTGGGGCGAGAAAGAGGGCACTGTCACCAACTCGGAGCGGCGTATTTCTCGCCAGCGGGCATTCATGCCCCCGTCCGGCGAAGTGCGGCCCGATTGGTGGATCATTACGGAAGTGGCGCGGCGAATGGGATTTGGAAATGCGTTCGCGTATCAGTCTGCGGCGGAAGTATTTCGGGAACACGCCGCGCTGTCCGATCACGCTAACGAGGGCACGCGCGATTTCGATCTCTCCGGCCTTGCCGCCGTGAGCGACGCAGAGTACGGAGATCTTGCGCCGTTACAGTGGCCGGTGACTCGCGAACGCCCCCACGGCACGGCGCGTCTGTTCGGAGACGGCAATTTCTACACGCCCGACAGTCGCGCGCGCTTCATCCCGATTGCGCCGCGTGAACCGGCCCATGCCACCAGCAGCGACTACCCACTGGCGCTCAACACCGGGCGCGTGCGCGACCATTGGCATACCTTGACGCGTACCGGACTCTCGGCCCGACTTTCCGCACATTCCGTCGAGCCTTATATCGAAGTGCATCCGGACGATGCGGCGCCACTTGGTCTCGTAGATGGATCGCTTGCCCGCGCCGAGTCGCGGTGGGGAAATGCTGCCGGGCGTGTACGGGTGACGGACTCGGTCCGCCGCGGCACGCTGTTCGCACCGATGCACTGGAACGACCAGTTCTCGAGTGCCGGCGCGATTGATCGGGTCGTGAACCCGGTAACGGATCCCGTTTCGGGCGAGCCGGAATTCAAGCACACCCCGGTGCGGTTGGTGCCAATCAAAGCAGCATGGCATGGGTTTCTGCTGTCGCGCCGGCAACTTCCGCAACACAATGCCTCGTACTGGGCCTGCGCGCGCGGGCAAGATCTGTGGCGCTATGAGCTTGCCGGCAATGATCTCCCGAGGGACTGGGCAACTGCCGCACGCGCGGTCCTATGCGCACAAGACGACAAGGTCGAGTGGATAGAGTACTTCGACAATGCCGCGCGCCGTTATCGTGCCGCGCGTCTCACCAGGGGCAAGCTCGAAAGTTGCATCTTTATTGGCCCCAATCCGCAGCTGCCGCCACGGGACTGGCTGGTGTCCCTTTTTGGGCTGGAAATTCTCGACGCTGCGACCCGTGCTGGCATGCTCGCGGGCGTTCCTCCGAAAGGGCAGAAGGAGACGGGGAGACAGGTATGTGCGTGCTTCGGCGTAGGAGAGGCGACGATCTGTGACGCCATCCGCGCTGGCTGCGGGAGTGTCGAGGCGCTTGGCGCGCGCCTCAAGGCCGGAACCAACTGTGGTTCATGCGTGCCGGAACTGAAGATGCTGCTCGCCCAGCAAGGGCAACAGCAACAAATTGCGTAACGAGTGACCTGGCCGCCGGTGTAGCCGGTCGGCTGCTTTGAGACAGAGACCAGTTTATGGCACGCCGCCTCGGCCTTGGCGGGCAATTCGTGTTTTAGGGGGATGTTTGCCGTGAACGGGTGTACCGCCCTTATTCGCAGGCCGCCGCGTAACCGCTGCGATCTGCCGGTTGTCAGGCCGCAAACTGCCGGGTTGGGCGTCTCCGGCGGTTCGCAGCTAGACTCGGCAGCGGATTCTCAACCGCTGTCACAGGAGTAGTGTAAAGATGAACAAGAGAGTGTATTCGGCCGCCGTCGGTGCGGCACTGTTGTTGTTGGCCAGTACGGCGCACGCGGCCGGTGCCGGGTTGTATGTCGGTGTCGGGGCAGGCAGGGGTGCCATTGCCGATGCCACCACGGCGCAGGTCGATATGGACTCGAACGTTTTCTATTCCGGACTGGTGGGATATCGCATTGGCGTGGTTCCACTATTCGATTTTGCGATCGAGGGTCAATACACCGACTTCGGTGACTTCAAGCCCAAAAACAGCGCAATCAATGCGCAAGCCGATGCATCGGCGTTCGCAGCCAATCTCCTGGCGATCCTGCCGATCGGCCCGATCGATTTTTATGCCAAGGCGGGTGCTGCCAAGCTGAGCTTTGAATCGACGGTCAGTGGCACCACGACCAAGAACGACAGCACGAATCCGATGTATGGATTAGGTATCGGCTTTCGGGTGCCGTACGTCGGGGTGCGATTGCAGGCCGACTACCTCGACACCGACAAGGAGGTCGGGAAAAGCCTGCTAATGTATTCGGCGATAGCCACCTTTACCTTCTAGGGATCGCGTCGGGCCAAGCCGATTGGTATCCCTGGGTCCGGATCGGGCTCAGGGAATTCGGCTGTGCACGGCGATGCGGTTGCGCTTGCTGTCCCAGAGTTGCCGGCGGCGCCGTACTCGCCGACGCTCTTCTTCGGGAACAGCAGCTTGCCACCGTCCTCGGCAGGACGGCACCACGTGGCATTGATGTCCGCAGTGCGGAGCCACACCTGGTCCCGGCGTGTGCGGGCGAGCGGTTCTTCCCTTCACGCGGCTGTCCGTACCCTGGTGATACGCGTGTCACCGCAAACCACGCGATTGAGAGCGGCAACATCGCCGCCAGCCCGCGTAAGCTTCCGACGCAAGACTCGTAGAATGGGGCAACGCGTGCGCGCTATGATAGAGACCGCGTGCGTCCGCAAACTCCAATAGTTTTCACGCTATTCGCGCTGGTAATGGGTGGATGTGCGGTCGGGCCCGACTTTCAGGAGCCGGACGCTCCGCAGGTTGAAAGCTACACGCCAACGCCAGTTGCGGGAGAGACCGCGTCCGCGCCGGGTCCGGGTGGCGCGGCGCAGCGTCTCGTCGCCGGTGAGGAAGTGCCGGCGCAGTGGTGGATCCTGTTCCGTTCGCCGGCACTCGACCAGCTGATACGCCAGGCGTTGGCCGATAGCCCAACGCTCGCCTCCGCGCAGGCGACGCTGCGCGTGGCGGAGGAGAATCTGCGCGCCGCGCGCGGCGCGCTGTTTTCGCCACAGTTCGATGCCAAGGGCAGTGCCGGGCGCCAGCGATTTTCACCCGCGGCGATTGGCATGCCGCAGATCCCGCCGGTGGAGTTTAACCTCTATAACGCCTCGGTCAGCATTGGCTACTACTTCGATCTGTTCGGCGGCGCGCGACGCGAGTTTGAGGCGTTGCAGAGCGAGGCCGATTACCAGCAATTCCAGCTCCAGGCCGCGTACGTGGCACTCACCGCAAACGTCGTGACCACCGCGATTCGCGATGCCGCGCTGCGCGCACAGCTCGAGGCCACACAGGAAATCCTCGCGGCGGAGGAAAAGCAACTTGCCATCGTTGAGCGCCAGGTCGCGCTGGGCGGCGCTGCGAGGAGCGACGTGCTCACGCAGCGCAGTCAGGTTGCGCAGACGCGCGCAGGTCTTCCGGCGATTGAGAAGGATCTGGCGCGCACGCGTCACCTGCTTTCGGTGTTCGTCGGTAAGCTTCCGGGCGAGGCACAGATGCCGGAGTTCACGCTCGCCGCGCTTGAGTTGCCGCAGGAACTCCCGGTGAGTTTGCCCTCCGCGCTGGTACGCGATCGCCCCGATATCCGCGCGGCCGAGGAGTTGCTGCATCGCGCCAGCGCGAAGGTCGGCGTGGCGACCGCAAATCTTTATCCGCAGCTCACGCTGACTGGGAGCTATGGCTCACTGACGAACGTATCCGGCGACTGGTTCACCGCCGGGACATCGGTCTGGAGTTTTGGCGTTGGGCTCGCGCAACCGCTGTTTCGCGGTGGGCAGCTGACGGCGCAGCGACGCGCGGCAATTGCCGCCTACGACCAAGCGGCGGCCCAGTACCGCGAAGTGGTGCTGCGTGCGTTCCAGAATGTGGCCGATACGCTGCGCGCACTCGAGCTGGATGCGCAGACGCTCCAGGCCCAGAGCGAAGCAGCCACGGCGGCGCGCGAGGCGTTGGACCTGACGCAGAAGCAGTACGAGCTGGGGGCCGCCACGTATCTGGCCCTGCTCACAGCGCAGCGCCAGTTTCAGCAGGCGAAGATCGGACGGGTGCAGGCGCAGGCGGCACGCTTTGCCGACAGCGCTGCGTTATTTCAGGCGCTGGGCGGAGGCTGGTGGCACGAGCCGATCCGTTCGCACGCCGTGTCAGATCAGGACAAACCCTAAGGCGGAATTGCCATGAAACGTCCTCCCAAGTCATTGCTTCTGGTCGCTCTGGCGCTGGTCGCCGCCGCGGTTCTCGCGGCCTACCTGCTGTTCGAACGGCCGTTTCGATATGCCGGCACGCTGGAGGCCACCAAGGTGGACCTGTCGGCGCGCCTCGCCGCGGCGATCGATGAGGTGCGGGTGCGGGAGGGCGATCGCGTGAGCACCGGCGACACCCTCGTGGTGCTCGGTTGCGAGGACTACAAGATCGCGGCCCGACTGGCGCGCGAGAATTACGCGCGCGACGTGCAGCTCGCGAAGATCGGCTCGGTTAGCCAGGAGAAGCTTGATCAGGCGCGCAACCAGAAGGAGGACACCGAGACGCGGCTCAAGTGGTGCACGATCGCGTCGCCGATCGACGGTAAGGTTTTAAGTCGCTACCACGAACCCGGCGAGTGGATGATGCCAGGCATGAAGATTCTCACGGTGGCGAACGTGCGAGACATCTGGGCGTACATTTATGTCCCGCAACCGCTGGTTGCCAAGCTCTCGCCGGGAATGAAGCTCGCCGGCTATCTCCCGGAGCTCGGCGACCGCAGGTTCGAGGGCGTGATCCTGAAGATCAATGACGAGGCCGAGTTCACACCGAAGAACGTGCAGACGCGCGCGGAGCGCGAGCGGCTGGTCTTCGGCGTCAAGATCAGCTTCAACGATGCCAACGGCGAAGAGATTCTCAAGCCCGGGATGACGATCGAAGTAGCGCTGCCGGAGTGATGGACGGTGGCCACTTCCATCGCGATCCGCGTTCATGAGGTGCACAAGAAGCTCGGGACGACACAAGCACTGGCCGGCGTTTCACTGCAGTTCGAACGCGGCCGGATGCACGGAGTCATCGGTCCCGAGGGTGCGGGCAAGACCACGCTCATGCGGACGGTGCTTGGTTTGCTCACCCCCGATGCGGGCAGTGTCGGGTTCTACCGGGACGGCGTGCCGCTGCGGTTCGAGGAGATTCGGGCGAGCGTGGCCTATATGCCCCAGACGCAGAGTCTCTATGCCGATCTGTCGATCGACGAGCATCTGGAGTTCTTCCGGAAACTCTATGGGATTGACGCGGCAGAGTACCGGGCCCGGCGCCAGGAGCTGCTCGAGATTACCCAACTCGGGCCGTTCGTGGAGCGAGCCGCGGGCAAGCTCTCCGGCGGCATGTACAAGAAGCTTGGCCTCATGTGCGCGCTGCTGCGCTCGCCCGAGGTCATGCTGCTCGACGAGCCCACCAATGGCGTCGATCCGATCAGCCGTCGCGAGTTCTGGGATCTGCTCTACCGCCTGGCGGACCGCGGAATCTTGATCATCATCACGACGGCCTATATGGATGAGGCCGAACGTTGTTCGGTCGTGCATCTCATGGCGCGCGGCAAGACGGTCGCGGAAGGGGAGCCACGCGAGCTGCTCGCGCAGGCGCACGTATCGTCGTTCGATCAGCTCTTCCTGCGCCAGGACGAGGTGGCGTCATGAAGGACAGCGCGGTCGAAGTGCAGAATCTTTCCGTGAGGTTCGGCGACTTCACCGCGGTCAACAATATCAGCTTCGCCGTGCGGCGGGGTGAGGTGTTCGGGTTTCTCGGCGCGAACGGGGCGGGCAAGACGACGACCATTCGGGTGTTGTGCGGCCTGCTGCGCCCGAGCGCCGGGAATGGGTCCGTGGCGGGGGTCGCGCTGGATGCGGGAGAAATGGCAATCAAGGCCCGCGTGGGCTACATGTCGCAGAAATTCACCTTGTATGACGATCTGACCGTCGAGGAGAACCTCTCGTTCATCGCCGGGCTGCGCAAGCTCGATCCGGCCGTCTATGCGAAACGCCGCGATTCAATACTGGCGTTTATCACTTTTCAGCGCCCTCTGAATGCATTGATTCGCGATCTCCCCGGGGGCATCAAGCAGCAGGTGGCGCTTGCCGCATCCATCCTGCACGACCCGGAAGTCGTCTTTCTCGATGAGCCCACAGCCGGCGTCACGCCGGCCGCGCGTTCGCGGTTTTGGGCGCTGATTCGCGATCTTGCCCGGCAGGGCAAGACGATCTTCGTGACTACGCACTACATGGACGAGGCCGAGCAGTGCGACAGAATCGCGCTGATGCGTGCCGGACAGATAGTTGCACTCGACACCCCGGCGCGGCTGAAGGCCGAGGTTTTCCCGGACCAGCTCTTTGAGCTCGAGGCCATTGCGCCAGTGCACTACGGAGACATGGATGGGTTGCGAGACCACCCGGACGTGGCCTTCTTCGAGCCCTATGGCATGCGTTTTCACGTGGCGCTGCGCAAGACCGTCGGTGGAGAGAATTTGCGGCGCGAGCTGGCCTCGCGGTTCCGTGTTCAGGCGATTTCGCCGACGCTTGAGGACGTGTTCATCCGGACCGTCGAAGGGGAGCACCGATGAGCTTTCGCTGGAGCCGGGCGGCGGCGATTGCGCAGAAGGAGATGTACCACGTGCTGCGCGATCGATTCACCCTGACGCTGGCGCTCGGATTGCCTGTTTTCATGGTGTTCACGTTCGGGTTCGCGATCGAGTTCAACGTCAAGAACGTGCCGCTGGCCGTGCATGACGCGGACAAGACCCAGACTTCACGCCGCGTCATCGATACGTTCGGGAGCTCGGGATATTTTCTTGTTGATCCCGTGGTTTCGCCGGCGGCCGCGCAGCAGGCAATTGAGGGCGATCGCAGCCGCGCGGCGCTTGTCATCCCCGGCGGATTTCAAAAGAACCTGCTATCGGGCGGGGTAGCCAAGGCGCAGCTGTTACTGGACGGCTCTGACAACTCGACCGTTGGCCCGATTCTGGGTTACGTTGCCTCGATCGAAGCGATCGCCTCACGCCAGATCGCCGACTTCGATCCACCCAAGCCGATCGAGATCCACACGCGTTTTCTTTTCAACCCGGAACTGAACAGCCGCTGGTTCGTCATCCCGGGCCTCGCCGTAGCGGTCCTCGCGATCCTGGCCGTGTTGCTTACTGCGCTTACGGTGGCACGCGAATGGGAGAACGGGTCGATGGAGTTGCTGCTCTCGACCCCGGCCGAGCCACTTGAAATCATTGTCGGCAAGCTTGCCCCGTACGCCGTGCTTGGGCTGGTGGGGCTGGCGTTTGTGTATGTCATTTCGCGAACTGTCTTCGCATTGCCGTTTCGCGGCAGCCACGTGTTGTTCGTGCTCGGCGGCATTCTGTTTCTCGCCACCTACCTCGCGCTTGGGCTGCTGATTTCGGTGCTGACGCGCCGCCAGCAGATTGCGATGCAGCTCGCGATGATGGCAGGGATGATTCCGGCCTTTCTGCTCTCGGGCTTCATTTTCCCGATTGCGAGTATGCCGGTGTTCTTCCGCTATCTGACGATGGTGCTTCCGGCCCGCTGGTTTATGACCATTGCGCGTGACTCCTATCTGAAGGGTTCGACCCTCGTCGAAATGGGTATTGCCTTCCTGGCCCTTGGCGTTTTGTGCGTCATCATCATTGCGATCGCCGCACGAAAGTTCAAGAAGGATCTGGAACCATGATGCGAACTCTGCGTGCCTTTTTGCGCAAGGAGTTTAAGCAGGCGCTGCGCGATCCGCGGATGAGGATTCTGCTGTTCATCACGCCAATGATTCAGCTGACGCTGTTCGGGCTCGCACTCTCGACGGACATCAAGAACGTCGATCTCTGGGCACAGCCCGACTCGAACGACTACCTGCTGCGGAGGATCTACGATCGAAGCGTCGAGAGCCAGTGGTTTCGCTCGGCGTCAGGCGATCACAATGCTGATCCATTTGAGCTTGTCCGCAGCGGTAAAGCGGATGCGGCGCTCGTGTCGCCGCCCGGAGGCCTGTCGCGCGCGGTCGCGCGCGGCGCCGGGGACCTGCAGTTGCTGGTCAATTCGATGAACGTGCTCGAGGCGCAAGCGGTCGAGCAGTACGTCCGCAACATTTCCAATGCGGTGATCGAGGACGACCTGCATATCAAGCGACCAGAATTTCCGATCAGTTTCGAGGTCCGGGTACTGTACAACCCGACGCTGGAGACGGCGTTCTTCATGGTACCGGGCGTGATGTGTATGCTGTTGTCCATCACGACGATTATCCTGACTGGCATGTCGCTGACCCGAGAGAAGGAGGTTGGCACGTTCGAGATGTTGATCTCGGCACCGGTGTCCGCCACCGAGGTCATTTTGGGAAAGACTATTCCCTATCTCGTGCTTGGAATTATCCAGATACCGCTGGTTCTGGCAGTCGCGGTGTTTGGCTTCGGCGTGCCGATGCGGGGCTCTCTCGCGGTACTGCTAGTGGCCTCCGTGGCCTTTGTATGCACGACGGTGGCGATCGGGACCTTGATCTCGACGATTGCCAGCAACCAGCAACAGTCGACGATGGGAGGGTTCCTGTTTCTGTTTCCCGCGATCCTGCTTTCTGGTCTTATGTTTCCGATCGAGAACATGCCGGCACCCATGATGTGGGCGTCGTATGTGGATCCGCTCGCGCACTATCTTGCCTTGCTGCGCAATATCATGCTCAAGGGGGGCGAGGGGAGTTTTGTCCTTGCGCATGTGGTGATACTTATTGGAATGGCAGCGCTGTTGATAATGGTGAGTTTTCGACGCTTTCGTACCACGCTTCAATAGAGGCGTTCGGCAGCCGTTTCCCCGACCGTCGCTGGGTTCCCGCGGGCNNAGCCTGCATTCCAACATCAAGGTGCTGGCCATTCCGCCGCTGAATCTCGCCATGATCGCGCGCTACACACCTGAGCACTACGATGTGCGGATCGTCGACGAAGCGGTCGAGGAGCTCGACTACGACACACCGGCAGATCTGGTTGGCATCACCTGTATGACGCCACTTGCCCCGCGCGCTTACGAAATTGCCACTCGTTTTCGCGAACGCGGCGTGCCGGTAGTGATGGGCGGGATTCACGTGTCCTACATGCCGGAAGAGGCGCAACGCTATGCAGACGCCGTGGTGGCGGGCGAGGGCGAGAACATCTGGCCTCAGGTGCTCGAGGATTTCGAGAATGGAAAACTGCAGAAGCTCTATCAGGTATGTGGCCTGCCGGAGATCGACAACCTGCCGGCGCCGCGTCGCGATCTGCTGCGGGGCAAGTATTTCGTCGAGACTGTGCAAACCGGGCGTGGCTGTCCGATCAACTGCAACTTCTGCTCGGTGACAGCCTTCAACGGCCCACGCTACCGGCTTCGCAATATCGACAACGTCATTGACGAGATCAACTCGATCAAATCGAAGCGGATTTTCATCGTGGACGACAATATCGTTGGCTCCGGGCGCAAGTACATTCGCCGTGCCAAGGAGCTGTTTGACCGGTTGCAGGGCAGCGGCAAGGAGTGGGGCGCACAGACCTGCCTCAATATCGTCGAGCATGAGGACTTGCTCGCATCCGCTCGCAAGAGCGGTTGCCGGGCGCTATTGATTGGCTTCGAATCGATTGACGCCGTGGCGCTCAACGCAATGCACAAGCCCGTGAATCTGCGGCCCTCGACGCGCAATTTCCGAGATGCGATCAGGAAGATCCATGATCACGGCATTGCCATCGTCGGCTGCTTTATTTTCGGCACCGATACCCAGGACAGGGACGTCTTCCGACGCACCGTGGACTTTGCGCTGGAAAGCGAAATCGATGCCATTCAGATGACGCTCGAGACACCGCTGCCCGGCACGGCGTTCTATCGGCAAATGGTGGCTGAGGACCGGCTGCTGCTGACCAATTACCCGAGCGACTGGAAGCACTACAACATCGTCGAGCCGGTGTTCCAGATGAAGAACTTCACTCCGAATGAAGCCTATGAGGGCCTGCTCAAGGCCTACGCGGAAGTGTCGTCATTCAGGTCATCCCTGGTTCGCGGTCTGCGGACTTTCAGGAATACGCGCAGTCTGTTCAGCACCGGCCTGGCATTTTCCTGGAACTATCAGGCCTACCGCACAATCCGCGACACGCCCACACCACTCGTGACGCAGGCCTGACTCCTCGCCGGGGGCTGACCGGCGCTCAGTCGGGATCGCGGTGTACGGAATCTGGCGAGAAGGCGGGCAGGCAAACCGCGACGTATTCCGCGCCACCTTCCTCGGGCGTGCTGTAGCGCACCCATTCGCCGGGAAGGGCAACGACCGCTTGGCCGGCCCGAACATCCAGCGAGCCGCCTTCGTAGTCGACATGCAGCATCCCACGCAATACGACCGTTATCTCCTCGAAGTCAGGGCGCTGGCCGGGTTCGATCCAGCCCTGCGGGGAAACCATGCGCGCAACGCTCAAGCGCACATGTCCTGAATTCACCCGTCCTGCATATTCCTCAATCTTTTTGGGCTTGGTGCCAGCCGCCTCGATCACCGTGGGGCCGTTTATCAGTCGTGGCATTGACTTCTCCTGTTGTAGCCGTCGATCGCTTTCGCGGGGGCATGTTAGCGCAAGCTGGCGGCATCCCGGCAGGTGCGAGGGATCGCGCTCGCACGGCGCTGAAACGATTCGCATACAAAACGGCAGCACCGGGAAATTCCCCGGCAACATGTCGCGCCTAATCTTGCTTCCGCACGGACCGCCGTGGTCCGCGCTAACGCGGTCTACCGATGCGAGGAGGTTTCAATGAAATCATTCCGACACAGGCTGTGGCGAGCGAACGAGGCGCGGCTCCTTTCTCTGGTGGGCGTGCTGGTCGAGCTATTCGCCGAGCGTGGTCGGGTCGGCGCATAGGTTCAACCCCCGGTCTCAATTGCTAACCCGAAAGGAGAGAAACCAATGGTCAAACGTATCTTGTATTTCAGCTATGGCGCGGCGGTCTACACCCTGTTCTTTGGTACGATCCTGTACGCCGCCGGTTTCATCGGCAACCTGTTCGTGCCGGTGAGGATCGATGGAACGGGCCAGGCACCACTCTGGCAAGCACTGCTTATTGACAGTGCGCTGCTGGGTATCTTTGCCGTGCAGCATAGCGTGATGGCCCGCCCGGCCTTCAAGCGCTGGTGGATCCGCTTCGTGCCGAAGCCGATCGAGCGCAGCACCTACGTGCTGTTTTCAAGTCTGGCGCTTATCGCGCTTTTTGCGAATTGGGAGCCGATTGGCGGGGTAATCTGGAACATCACCGATCCCGTCGGGCAGGTGGTCTTGTGGTCGGTGTTTGCGCTCGGATGGCTGGTGGTGCTGGTCTCAACCTTCCTCATCAACCACTTCGATCTGTTCGGCTTGCGCCAGGTGTGGCTCAATCTGATCGGCAAGCCGTACGCGGCCCTGTCGTTCAGGACGCCACTGTTTTACCGGCACGTGCGCCATCCGCTCTACATCGGTTTTCTGCTTGCCTTCTGGGCGACGCCCACGATGACCGTGGCACACCTTGTGTTCGCGGTCGCAACCACGGCATACATTCTGATTGCCATCCGCCTCGAGGAGCGCGATCTCGTGGAGGCGCATCCAGAGTACGAAGGCTACCGTGAACGCGTGCCAATGCTGATTCCGCAGCCCGGCCGCAGTGTGACGGGCGTCGGCGCAGCGTAATGCCTTTCCCTTCCGCCGGGGCCCGCGGAGACGCGGGCCCCGGCTTCTTTTTGTCCGCGGGTTTGTCTGGTTCGTGCGATGTGCCAGAATCCGGGCATTCTCGGGCGCGGCGCCGAGCAGGCGCGGCCCGCATGCCGGATACCACGGAATCCCCCATGGCTACGCAGCAGCAGATACTGGTTGTCGACGATGACCCGGATATCCGGGAACTGATCAGCGACTACCTGTCCGGGGCAGGTTACGCGGTCGCGACCGCCGCCGACGCAACCGCGATGCGGGCCTGCGTGGAGGAGCGCGTGCCGGACGTGGTGCTGCTGGATGTCGGGCTGCCGGGCGAGGATGGTCTGAGCCTCGCTCGCTACCTGCGTGAGCACCACGACATCGGCATCATCATGGTGTCTGGCGCGGGCGAGGCGGTTGACCGGATCGTCGGGCTGGAAGTCGGTGCGGATGACTACATTGCCAAACCGTTCGATCCGCGCGAGCTTCATGCCCGTATCAAGAGCGTGTTGCGCCGCTACCAGCGCGCCAGCGCCGAGGCACCGGCGTCTTCGGCGTCCGACAAGCGGGTGCCGATCGGACGATGCATGCTGAATCTCGTGAGCCGGCAACTCTTCGGACCGGATGGCAACGAGGTTCCGCTCACCGGCATGGAGTTCGAGCTGTTGCAGGTATTCGTCGAGCGCCCTGGCCGGCCGCTTTCCCGGGACCAGATTCTCACGCTTACGCAGAATCGGGAGTGGGACCCGTTCGATCGCAGCATCGACATCCGAATCGCGCGGCTGCGAAAGAAGATCGAGGTCGATCCCGACAAACCGCAGCTGATCAAGACGGTCCGCGGGGTGGGCTATATGTATGTACCCGCCGGCAGCTAGCCCCGGTCAGGCAATTGTTTCTGATTTGTTTCAATTGTTGGCAAATGGCGACAGGACGAATCGCCGGGCGGTTCCGAGGGTAGACTGGTCGCCTGTTGAACCGGATACATGATCGCTGCCCATGACCGCTGCCACACAGCCGCAAGTCCCCCCGAGTGATGACATCTTGAGTCGCGCCCTGCGGTTCGCCGCTGATGGCGTGGCCGGCCTGAGTGGCGATGGAATCTTTCAGTATCTTACTGACCATCTTGCCAAGGCACTGGAAGTCAATTATGCGCTCATCGGTTTGTTGACGGGTGACGAGTCGCGCACCGTGCAGGTGATTGCAATGACCGCCGACGGCAAGCCGGTGTCGCCGTTTGAATACGACCTGTCAGGGACGCCGTGCGAGCAGGTGATTGGATCGCAGTATCGGCATTTCCCCGACCGCATCCAGATGCAGTTTCCGGACCCGCATGTTAGGGAACTCGACGCCGAGGGATACGCCGGCATCTCACTGTTTGATTCCAGTGGCCGGGTGTTCGGCATCCTGACCGTCATGAACCGCCAGCCGATCCGGAGCACGGCCGTGACCGAGCAGCTGCTGCGTATTTTCTCGGTGCGCGCCGCCGTCGAGCTGGAGCGCCTGCAGACGGGCCGCGATGCCCGGCAAAAGGCCGAGCAATACCAGGCCACCTTCAATGCCACGTCCGACGGCATGGCCTTGTGGACACTGGACGGCAAGCTGGTGGACGTGAACGAGGCCTGCTGCAATCTGCACGGCATGACCCGCGAGCAGTTGCTCAAGGCGCCGCTCACCGATTATGTGCCGCCGGAGAGCATGCCGAAGCTGATGACGCTGCTGGAAACCGTGCGCGAAGGCCGCACCTATCAGGGCGAAGCCATCGCAACCCACAAGAGTGGCGAGGTGTTCCACCTCGACATGCGTGGTGTGCCGGCTAACGTTCAGGGGCAGCGACACGTGCTGCTGGTAATACGCGACATCACCGAGCGCAAGGCAGCTGTGGAGGCGTTGCGCGCGAGCGAGGAGCGCTACCACACCATCTTCAGTTCCTCCGTGGACGGCATGGCCCTGTGCACACCCGACGGGCGCATTACCGAGGCCAACCCGGCGTTCTGCCGGATGCACGGTTATACGCGTGAGGAACTGCTGGCAGTCGAGTCGTTCCAGTTCGTGCATCCGGACAGCCAGATACGTTGCTGGGCCTTCTTTGAGGCGGCGAGCTCGGGCAAGAGCCTGGAATCTGAGGCTCGCGCCCAGCGCAAGGACGGGACGATCTTTGATGCGGAAGTGCACGGCGTGCCGGTGCAGTACGGGAATACGCCCCACCTGCTGCTGATCATGCGCGACATCACCGAGCGCAANNCAGGCCGAGGCCGAGCGCAGCCGGCTGGAGGCGCAGTTGCGCCAGTCGCAGAAGATGGAAGCCATCGGCCAGCTCACTGGCGGCATCGCCCATGACTTCAATAACATTCTCACTGGCATCATGGGTTACATCGTCATGGCGCAGGAGTGGGAGCAGAAGCAGCCGGACCCGAAGCTACACCGCTACCTTGAGCGCATCCAGAAATCAGCCGGTCGCGCGCGCGACCTGATCCAGCAGATGTTGACCTTCAGTCGCGGTCAGCGCGGCGAGCCGCGGCCCCTGCAGCCCGCGCCGCTGGTCAAGGAAAGCGTCAAACTGCTGGAGTCCATGCTGCCGTCCACCATCCAGACCCGTCTGAACATTCCCGGGAACCTGCCAACTGTCATGGCCGATCCGGTGCACCTGGAGCAGGTGCTCCTGAACCTGTGCATCAATGCCCGCGATGCCATGGCCGGTCATGGTGTACTGGAAATCGGCCTGCGTGAAATCGAATACCGCACGCCGTGTATCTGCTCGTCGTGCCGCAAACCGGCTTCTGGGCGCTATCTGGAGCTGAGCATTGGCGACAGCGGTGCCGGCATCAGCCGCGAGGCCATTGACCGTATCTTTGAGCCGTTCTTTACCACCAAGGAAGTCGGCAAGGGTAGCGGCATGGGCCTGGCCATGGTGCACGGCATCGTGCATGAATACGGCGGACACATCCGGGTGGAGAGCGAGCCGGGACGGGGCGCGCGCTTCAGCGTGCTGCTGCCAATGGTCGAATCGGCGCAGCCGCCAGAGTGCACGGATGCCGACTGCCAGACGGCGGCGCCGGCCGCGGCGCTGCGCGGCGATGTCCTGCTGGTGGAGGACGACGCGAGCGTGCGCGAATACATGGATGACCGCCTGCAGGACTGGGGGCTTTCGGTCACGGTGTGCGCCAACGGCGCGGAAGCGCAGGAGGCAACCAGCAAACGATCACGCCCGTTCGATTTTTACCTGTTCGACTACACGATGCCGGGCATGACTGGCATCGAGCTCGCCCGGCAGTTACACGAGGCGAATCCGGCCATCCGGCCGGTGCTGTACACCGGTTACGCAGAGGAACTGTCCGAAGAAGCGCTGAGCAGCGCTGGCATTCGCGAGGTGTTGCACAAGCCGGTCGAGCTCGACCGGTTGCGGGCCCTCCTCGAGCAGGCGCTTGCGAGCCGCATGTAGCCTGCCACCCGCCGGCCGGGCGGTGTTACAAACCGGCTACAAAGCAGTAACTTCCTGACATCCCCGCGATACGTTGCCCCCCTAATCTGTTCGCATGAACAGAGTAATTCTGTTCTGTCCCTTAAACACAGATTGGAGGAAGCGAACATGAACAGCGAAGGAATTACCGTAATGCTCGATGTGCGTTTGGACCCCAGCGACGCCGTGCGCGAGAAGCTTGAGAGCGTGCTTAAGGATCGCCCGGGGATTCGCTCGGCGGACTTCAGTCCGTATGTGCGCCGGGTGATGAAGGTGCAATACGACGCCAGCGCCATCAAGGCCAGCGAGATCGGACGCGTCGTGCACGAGGCGCTCGGCAGCCAGGGCCCCAATACCTACATCTTCGGGATGTAGGACTTCATACCAAGTCAAGCACAAAGGAGAAGCAACATGGCACTGACGGCACCCGTCAACTTTGATGCGGAGGAACTACGTGCCCAGGTCCGAGCCGAGTACGATCGTGTGGCGCGCGACCCGGGCGGCGAGTTTCACTTCAATCGCGGTCCGGAGTATGCGCGCACCTTTCTCGGTTACGACCCCGAGGAACTCGCGGCGTTGCCGGGTGAGAGCACAGCCCGGTTTGCAGGAGTTGGCAACCCGCTGCGGATTGGAGACACCACGCCGGGCGTGAGACCGCTCAAGCCCGGCGAGGTGGTGCTCGACCATGCCTGCGGTGCCGGCATGGACCTATTGCTGGCAGCGCGACGTGTCGGGCCGCGCGGCCGGGCTATCGGCGTCGACATGACGCCGGCGATGCGCGACTGCGCCGCTGCCGCGGCCGATCTGGCGGGGCTTGGCAATATTGTGGATATCCGTGATGGTCTTCTCGAGGACCTGCCGGTCGAGAGCGCGAGCGTGGATGTGGTGATCTCGAACGGCGTGATCAATCTATCGCCTGACAAGCCGCGCGTATTCAGCGAGGTGGTTCGCGTGCTGAAGCCGGGCGGACGACTGTTCCTGGCCGACGTGGTGGTGCAGCGCGAACTCACTCTGGAATCGCGCAGCAATCCGGATCTGTGGGCAGCGTGCATTGGCGGCGCGCTGACCGAGCCAGAGTTCTTTGAGCTCACCCGGCTTGCCGGGCTGGTGGATGGCCGCGTGGCGCAGCGTTTCAACTGCTTCATGGGGACCACTGCCGAGCAGAAAATCTCGAAGCAGCTGTTTGTGCACGGTATTAACTTTTACGCTCGCAAGCTTTGACGCGACCGTTATCTAAATCAGGAGACCACCCATGAGCAACAACATTGACACCATTCGCTGGCTGGTTGCGTTGCAGGGTTTTACCGATGTGCCGGATCGGGATCTGAAGGCCGTCGATCTCGGGTTACGTGTCGGCCCGGCTTTCTGCATGGTGCTGGGGGGTATCGCGACGGCGCTCGCCAGTCCGCAGATGCTTCTGCTGTTGGCGCCGCTCGCGCTGCTGGGCGCGCTCTTGTCCGGCAGTCCGTTCGACGTGTTCTACAATCATGGCCTGCGCCATGCTCTCAAGGGACCGCGCTTGCCGGTATACCGGGCTCCGCGCCGCTTTGCCTGCGCCCTGGCCGGGATCTGGTTGGTGGTGACGGCCGGCCTCATGCTCGCCGGGGCGGCGATGGCTGGTCAAGTCATGGGCTGGTTGCTGGTGATCACAGCCGCTGTCCCGGTGGCCACCGGCTTCTGCGTGCCTTCGTTCACTTTTCGGGTGGCGACGGGAACGATGCCCGCGCGCACCAGGGCGGTGGAGGCCTGATCAGGATCCTCGCATAGGGATCGGAGTGAATGAAGCAATGAGTCGTGTCGCCTCTGCCCTCGGCGTTGCCGTACCGGGGGCAGCAGGCTGCGTATTAGACGGGCGGCGTGTGGGTGTGTTCGAGGGCGGCGCGGCTCGCTTCGTCCAGCGTGGCGACAAAGTGGATGGCGCCCAGTTGTTCATCGATTCCGGCGTGTTGCAGTTTTCGGCGAATGCGCGGGGCGAGATTGTTGATGATCAGCAGGATGTTCTTCTTGCGTAGGGCGTCGACTATCGATTCCAGCGCCACCAGCCCGGTCACGTCCATCATTGGCACGTCCGTCATGTCGAGAATCACAGCCTGAATATCGTGTCGTAACCGGGTTAGCCCACTCAAGGCCTTTTGGGCTGCGCCGAAGAACAGCGGGCCGTTGATGTCGTAAAGCACAATACTGTTCGGCAACGCCGCGGTATGCGGGTGTTCGTGGCTCTCCATGAACCGGGCACCAGTTAGCTCAATCGTGCGCCGAATGAAAAGCAGCGCCGCCAGGCCCATTCCCACACCGACGGCGATCTCCATATTGAACAAGACAGTGAGGATGAAGCAGGTGAGCAGCGTCAGTACATCGCTGCGGGGCGCGATTCGGACGATGCGCGCGAAGTGACGGGCCTCGCCCATGTTCCAGGCGACCATTAGCAACAGTGCTGCCATCGATGCCATGGGTAGGAATGCCAGCAGTGGTGCCAGCGCCAGGATGGAAACAACAATGAACAGCGCATGCACGACCGACGACAGCGGCGATATCGCCCCGGCGCGGATATTTGCAGCGGTACGCGCGAGTGCCGCGGTCGCCGGGATTCCGCCAAAGAACGGTGCCACGATGTTACCGAGCCCCTGACCGATCAGCTCGTCGTTCGGGTCGTGCCGAGTACCGGACATACCGTCGGCGACCGTGGCGCAAAGCAATGACTCGAGCGCACCGAGAATCGCGATAGCAAATGCCGAGCCGAGCAGCGACTTGAACAAATCGAAACTGAGACCGATGGATTCGCCGCCGGGTCCGGGCAGTTCCCAAGGCCACACCAGTGATGGCAGCACCGGCGGGATGCCGTGCCCAGTGATGCCATCGAGCTGGTACGTAAAGCGCGAGCCGAGCGTCTCGACCGCAAACCCGCTGCCAAGCGTGCCGAGCAGCCACGCGGCTGCGGTGCCGACGAGCAGCGCCACCAGATGGCCGGGGACGCGGCTCTTGCGGTACGACCAGCCGATCAACACAGCGAGCGTGAGCAGGCCGATCGTCAGGTCGGTCCAATGAAAACGCGGCAGTGCCAAGGCCAGACTATGGAGATTATCGAGGTAGTGCTCGCTGGCCGGGAGCGCTCCGATCCCGAGCAGATCCTTGAGCTGCAATGTCGCTATCACCACGGCGATTCCCGACGTGAACCCGACTATCACCGGGTAGGGGACGACCTGCACCAGCGTACCGAGTCGCGCCAGACCCATCGCCATGAGAATGATTCCGGCGAGTAGCCCGCTCAGCAGTAGTCCGCCCAGTCCAAACTTGGCAGTAATCGGCAGGAGAATAACGACAAACGCCGCAGTTGGACCCGAGACATTGAGGCGCGAGCCGCCGCTTAGCGCAATTACAATGCCGGCGACGATCGCGGTGTACAGCCCGTGCTGGGGCGGCGCGCCGGAAGCGATCGCCAGCGCCAGCGACAGCGGCAGCGCGATCACGCCGACAGTGAGTCCGGCGAGAAGGTCGGCGCGCAGCCGTGTGGGTGTGAAAGGGATCGCGAGGGTTTCGCGGATAGCACCAAACATGCGGTCACCGATTCTTGCTAGCGCCAGTATAGCGGTAGCGCTACCGTCATGTAGCGGCGATCTTTGCTAATAATGAAGGCCGCTGATCAGTCCGTCGGTGACCCACTGCTTGAGCAGTCCGGCGGCGTGCCCGGCGACGTACTGCGCGTCGATCCACTCCGTCAGTCCTTCGCAGACTTCGGCGAAGTTCTGGCCGTCGCCCAGGGCGTCCAGCATCCACGCCTGGTCTACGGAGAGCGAGCGGAAGTAGATTTGCAGCCCCTGGCGCCAGATCATCCAGCCGACCGGGTACTCGGCCTGTTCAGGCGCCGGCAGGGACTCGTCCTTGTCGGCGGCATGCCAGATGGCGCTCGCGTTCCATTGAAGATCGATACGCTGGAGAGAGGGATGCAGGGCGAATCGCAGCCCCGGCCAGTCGTTGGGCGGCACGGCTGCCATGTCGGCGACGGTGGCGACGTCCGCATCCGGCGCATCAAAGGCATCGGTCATGGCCCACTCGAAACGCGCGATATCGGCAAGCACCGGTTGCTCGCGATAGGGGTCGGTTTGGGCGAGGAAGCGGCTCAGGTTCCGGCCGAAGTAGCGAACCGAATAGTGATCCGAGGGATTGGCGTCGATGTAGGCGCGCCCGAGCCGGTCGAATGCCTCCGGTCCCAGCGCCGCGCGCAACGCGACGAAATCGGTTTCGAGTGCTTCGAGCAGACGCAACCGATAGGCGTCGGCGTAGATCTGGAGTCGCATCCTGGCATCGAGCGTATCGCTCACAATCTCCTGCTCCATCGCCCCGGAGAGACTGAGCAGATAGCTCTGAAAGTCCTCTTGTAGCGCCGGCAGCCGTCCGCTCATGCGGGCACCACGCGCCGGCGCGTATGCGTGCCCGAACCGAGTGTTTCCACGGCAATATGACGGGCGTGGTCGAGTTCGTCCGCAAGCTCCGCGAGGGCCGGAATATTGTCGTCGCGCTCGATCATCGTCGAGACGGGCCCAAAGCGCTTCAGTGCCTCGGCGTACAGGTCCCAGACCGGATCGACGACGGGTTCATCGTGGGTATCGATGATATGGGTCTCGAGGTTGCGATGACCGGCAAGGTGGAACTGCTGCACCCGGTCTGCCGGCACGCCATCGAGGTATTCAATCGGGTCGAAACCGTGATTCACGCTGCTGACGTAGATGTTGTTGACATCCAGCAGGATCAGGCAGTCAGCGCGGTTGCAGACCTCACGCAGGAAATCCCACTCGCTCATCTCGGAACGCTTGTAGGTGAGATAGCTCGACACATTCTCAAGCAGAATGCGACGGCCGAGGAATTCCTGCACATGCTGGATGCGGTTGGCGACATGATCGAGCGTTTCACGATCATAGGGCAGCGGCAGCAGATCATGCATGTTCTTGCCGGCCACGCCGGTCCAGCACAGATGATCGGAAATCCACGCCGGCTGCACGCGTTCGGCCAGTTTCTTGAGGTCGCGCAGGTAGTCGCGGTTCAGGGGATCGGTCGAGCCAATGGAAAGCGAGACGCCATGCATCACCAGCGGATACTCAGCGCGGATGCGATCCAGATAGTGCAGGGGCTTGCCACCCGGCACCATGTAATTTTCCGAAAGTATTTCGAACCAATCGATGCGCCGCGGACCACTCAGGATGTCCTCGTAGTGCGAGGCGCGCAGCCCGAGGCCAAATCCAATCGGTGGGTGAACGAGAGAGGTTGTCATCGATGCAGAAAAAACCGGGCGCCTGTCGGCGCCCGGCGCTTCCCATCAAGGAAATTACTTCTTTGGGGCTTCGACCTTGCCACCCTTGGCAGTGCAGTCCTTGGCGGACATGGCGACGAAGCCTTTGCCCTTGCAGGCATTCTGGCCCTTGCAGGCGCTTGAGGCGGTAGCGCAGTCGCTCTTGCCCTTGCAGGCATTCACGCCCAGGCAATGCACCATGCCCTCATGCTTGGCAGCCACGGCTGGCGTCATGCCAGCAGCGGCGAACAGGCCGGCGGCGGCGGTGGCGAGGGCAATGCCCGAGAGCTTCTTAGCGGTCGTCATAAAGGTATTTCTCCATTCCAGTTGCTAGGGTTGTTGCCTTGCGGCGAGCACCCGAAGGATTGGGCGAACCAGTTCCCTCGAGCTGTTGGGTCAGACCCGGAGGGGTGGCACAGATTCCCCAGCTGGTCTGACTTTCCACGCCATTAGTCGCGCCCTCGCGGTACTTCTTACAGGAGGGTTCGCCGGCGCAGCGGCAACCATGACGCGCCTGCCGGCCCCGCCCAGTTCCCGGGTCAATGGACCAGCTTGCGGTACTTGATGCGGTGCGGCTGGTCGGCGTCGTGGCCGAGGCGGCGCTTCTTGTCCGCCTCGTAATCGGCGAAATTGCCCTCGAACCAGACCACCTTGGAGTCACCCTCAAAAGCGAGGATGTGCGTCGCGATGCGATCCAGGAACCAGCGGTCGTGCGAGATGATTACGGCGCAACCGCCGAAGTCGAGTAGCGCCTCTTCCAGAGCGCGCAAGGTTTCCACGTCGAGATCGTTGGTCGGCTCATCGAGCAGCAATAGGTTACCACCGCTCTTCAGTAGCTTGGCGAGATGCAGGCGGTTGCGCTCGCCGCCCGAGAGATCGGCAACGCGTTTCTGCTGGTCGTTGCCGCGGAAATTGAAGCGCCCGCAGTAGGCGCGCGAGGGCACCTCGTGCTTGCCGAGCAGTATATTGTCGTGGCCGCCGGAGATCTCCTCCCACACGGTCTTCTTGCCATCCAGAGAGTCGCGCGACTGATCGACGTACGCGATTTGTACCGTTGGCCCGATGCGCAGCTCGCCACTGTCCGGTTTTTCCTGGCCAGTAATCATCCGGAAGAGGGTGGTCTTGCCGGCACCGTTCGGGCCGATAATCCCGACGATTCCGCCGCGCGGCAGCGAGAACTCTAGACCGTCGATCAGCAGCCGATCACCAAAGCCTTTGGTGAGTCCTTTGGCCTCCACGACCAGGTCGCCGAGGCGGGGCCCCGGCGGGATGAAAATCTCCTTGGTTTCGTTGCGCTTTTGGTATTCCTGGGAAGCCAGTTCCTCGTAGCGCGCGAGGCGCGCCTTGCTCTTGGCGTGCCGGCCCTTCGGATTCTGGCGCACCCACTCGAGTTCTTCCTTCATGGCCTTCATGCGCGCCGTTTCCTGTTTCTCTTCCTGCTCGAGACGCTTTTCCTTCTGTTCGAGCCAGGAGGAGTAGTTGCCCTTCCAGGGAATGCCGTGGCCGCGGTCGAGTTCGAGGATCCATCCCGCGACATTGTCGAGGAAGTAGCGATCGTGCGTTACGGCTACTACCGTGCCGGCGTACTCATGCAGGAAGCGCTCGAGCCAGGCGACTGATTCGGCATCCAGATGGTTGGTCGGCTCATCGAGCAACAGCATGTCGGGCTGCGAGAGCAGCAGCCGGCAAAGCGCCACACGGCGACGCTCGCCGCCCGAGAGCTTGGTGACGTCCGCCTCCCAAGGCGGCAGGCGCAGGGCATCGGCCGCGATCTCGAGTTTGCGCTCGAGTTCCCAGGCACCAGCGGAATCGATCCTTTCCTGAAGCGTCGCCTGCTTCTCGAGCAGCTTGTTCATCTCATCCTCGGACATCGGTTCGGCGAATTTTTCCGAAATCGCGTTGAAGTCGTCCAGCAGCTTCTTGGTCTCGGCCACGGCTTCTTCCACGTTGCCACGCACGTCTTTTTTCGCGTCGAGTTCCGGTTCTTGCGCCAGGAAGCCGATCTTGATGCCGGGCTGTGGACGCGCTTCGCCGTCGTAGTTTGTGTCGACGCCCGCCATGATGCGCAGCAGTGTCGATTTGCCCGAACCGTTAAGGCCCAACACACCGATCTTGGCGCCCGGGAAGAACGACAGGGAAATATCGCGCAGGATCTCGCGCTTGGGCGGCACGACCTTGCCTACCCGGTTCATGGTGAAAATGAATTGGCCTGACATGGTCTGCTAACCAGTGCGCATACAACCGTTGTTGGGGTACAGCCGGAGGGTAATGCGGTGGAGTCTAGCGAGCCGCCCAGCTGGGAGCGGTAATAGTATCCGAAGAAAGCTCGGTTTCGCCACCAAAGTCGTAGCTTGTGGAGGCGTCCGCCTCCTGGAAGTAATTGCCCATTACGTAGTCGACGCTGTAGCGCCAGAGCTCGGCAAGGTTCTCGGCCTTCTCGACAGATTTGGCGACCGTGAGAATATCGAACGACTTGGCGACTTCGACCAGAGCCCGCAGCGCCGCTTCGCTCACGGCGTCGCCGGCGAGGTTGCGGATGAAGGATCCGTCGATCTTGGCGAAGTCAATCTTGATATCGTGCAGCGCCTCGAGTGCCCTGGGGTCGCGCCCGAAGTTGTCGATCGAGACGCCGCAGCCAATCTTCTTCGCGGAGCGCAGGAAGCCTGCCGCCGCGGTCGGACTCTTTGCGATAGCCGCCTCGTCAATCTCGAATACCAGATACTTTGCTTTGATGCCGGCCGCGAACAGCGCCTGCGCGGTGCCGGTGATGAGTTCTTTGTCGACGAATGCCGGGGGAGAAATGTTTACGAAGAACGTCGCTTGACGCCCCTCCTGATGAAGCGTTGCGAGCCCCTCGACCGCGACGCGTGCGACCCAGCGATCGATGTCGGTGGAGAGTCCCGCGTGCTCCGCCGCCGGGATAAATTGTCCGGCGTTTACCAGCTTGCCGTCGGGTCCCTGCATACGTACCAGCACTTCGAAGAATTCAGCAGGGTCGCCGTGGAGATTCACCACCGGTTGATAGGCGAGGGTGAAGCCGTCATGGGCGAGTGCGTGCCGAATCCGCTCGACCCATTTGACGGGAGCCGTCGCTGACTGGGGGCGGCTGGCCGGTGACGATTGAGCAGCCCGCGGAGAATCGACTGCGGGGGCCTGTCGCGGCTGTGCCGCCGTCGGCAGGGGCTTGGCAGGCGCCGGTGCTTCGTGTTCGGTAGTTGCCGCGACACTCGGGCGGGCGCTGAGACCCTCGGGCGCCGATGCCACCCCAGGACGATCCTTCTGGCTTGCCTGGTACGCCTCGGCGATAGCCTTCTGCGCGCTCTCGGTGTTGCGGTCGATCAGTGCGGTACCAAGCGTGCACGCGCATTGGTAGGTCTTGCCGCCCTCGGCGAAGCTCGCCTCGCGCAGCGCCTTGTGTAACGCTTCAATACGTTCTTTGACCTCGGCGGTCGACTTGTTGGGCAACAGCGCCACGAACTCATCGCCGCCGTAGCGCGCCACGATGGCGTCATCGCCCATGCGCTCGCGGAACAGTTTGGTCACACGGATCAGCAGGCGATCGCCAGCTGCATAACCGAGAGTGTCGTTGATCCGCTTGAGCTGGTGCAGATCAATATATAGGAGAGTCGCAGCGGCCTTGCCCTTCCTGGCGCTGTCCACCGTCTTGCCAGCCTCTTGCAGGAAATGGTGTCGGTTGAACAGGCCGGTGAGTGGATCATGCTGACTCATGTACTGCAGCTTGGATTCGGCGGCCTTGCGCTTGGAAATGTCGGTCACCACCATCTGCGTGCAGGGCTCACCATCGAGCTCGATAGTGGAAAGCGCAACTTCGATCGCGAAGCGTGAGTCGTCCTTCCGCACGCCCATGAATTCCTGCGCGGTGACGGCACCATCCTTCATATTCTTGCGCAACATTTCCTTGTAGCGGGCATGATCGACCTTGTCGATGAGGTTCATGACCGGGACACCTTCCAGCTCGGACGCATCGGAATACCCAAACAGCGCGAGGTAGGACCTGTTGGCGTTCACGTGCATGCCGTCCTGGCTGTAGCAGAGCGCGTCGCGCGCGCCTTCGATCACGGCGCGGTGTTGCTGCTCGAGCTCGCCGAGCTTGGCTTGGGCGATCTGGAGTGCGTGGCGGTCGTCGACCGCCTGCAGTTCGCGCCGGATAGCGGGCGCGAGCCGGGCCGCCTGGGACTTCCGTACGACATCGCGCGCGCCTGCGCGCATGATCTGCACGAGATCTTCATCCCTGATGTCGCGTGTCATGACGATCAGTGGCAAATCCAGCTCGGCGCGCTTGAGCAGATCAAGCGCCATTCGCGCGCCGAAGTGGGGCATATTGAATTCGGAGAGCACCAAGTCCCAAGTGCCCTTGTCGAGCGCTGCCTGCATGCTGGCGAGATCCTGCACGCGCTGGGACTTCAGCATGTAGCCGCCCTTGCGCACGGCCGCGACTACGCCCTCCGCGTCATCCGGGGAGTCGTCGACGATCAATAGACGGAGGATTTTCCTTTCCACAGGACTTTTCGAGGCTCGATTTCCATTCTAGGCCAAATCCGTGCGGCCGGCGGCAAGCCGCCGGCGCGCCGGGTCCCCGGCAGCGAGTCAGGCAATTCTACATATTTCGGTGCAAGAACGGGGCCCGGAAAGGCCCTGAATGAATAGGTGCTTATATAGCGGTATGGGCCGCGCGCGCGGGCGTTTCGGCCAACTCTTCGAGTCGAAAGGCGACCAGGTGGTCGGCCTGAACGCGGATTCCGACTCGCTCGCCCAGAGAGTGGTCGGCATGGCTCGGGAACAGCGAAAGCAGCCGCCCGCCGCTCGCGAGCTGCAGGGTATAGAGGATTTCCGCCCCCTTGAAGGCCTTGTGGACTACCTCGGCGCGCAGCGGGCTTTCTGAGTCGGGAACAATATCGTCCGGGCGGAGCAGCACTTCCACCCGGGTGCCCTTTGGCAGGCTCTGGGCCCGATGCCCGCGGTAGATGCCGAGCTCGGTCTCGACCGTATCAGGTGCGAGCAGGGTGCCGGGCAGCAACACGCCCTGGCCGATGAAGTCCGCGACGAAGCGGCAATTCGGCTCGTGGTAGAGGTTGTACGGCGTATCCCACTGCAGCAGCCGTCCCTCCTGCATCACACCAACGAAATCGCCGAGCGCGAACGCCTCGTGCTGGTCATGGGTGACGAGTACTACCGTGGTGCCTTCGCGCTTGAGGATTTCGCGCACTTCCTGCCCCAACCGTTCGCGCAGGTCTACGTCGAGGCTCGAGAACGGCTCATCCATCAGGATCAGGTCGGGTTTTGGCGCAAGCGCGCGGGCGAGGGCCACTCGCTGCTGCTGTCCGCCAGAAAGCTCGTGCGGATATCGGGCGCCGATATCGTGGAGTCCCACGACCCCCAGCATCTCATCGATTATCGCCCGGCGCTCCGCGGCAGTGGAATTGCGCACGCCGAAGGCAATATTGTCCGCCACGGTCAGGTGTGGAAAAAGCGCGTGATCCTGAAAGACCATTCCGAGGCGGCGCTTTTCGGGCGGCAACATGAAGCCGCGCGCCGACACACGCCGTCCGTTAATTAGAATCTCGCCTGATTCGGGCGGATGGAACCCGGCGATGGCGCGCAGGACGGTGGTTTTGCCACAGCCGGAGGGTCCCAGCAGGCAGGCGATGCTGCCTGCTTCGACGTGCATGCCTAGCCCGCGCACGACCAGGCGATCGTCATAGCGGCAGGCGAGGTCACGCAGTTCAAGCAGATACGACACGCTGTTCGCACTCTTGGGAAAGTTCGCGGGGATCATAGCAAACCGGTCCGCACACCGTATTGCCCTTCAGCGTGAAGATTGTCCCCGCTTTACGGCTTGGCGCCGAGCAATAACTCAAGCAGCGCCTTCTGGGCATGGAGGCGATTCTCGGCCTCGTCCCAGACGACGCTTTGTGGTCCATCGATGACTTCGCGCGCTACCTCGTAGTCGCGATAGGCGGGCAGGCAGTGGAGGAAGATCGCATCCCTGTGCGCGAGCGCCATGAGTGTTTGGTCGACCGTGTAGCCCGCAAAATCCTTCAGTCTCTGTGTCTTCTCCGCCTCCTGGCCCATGCTTGCCCAGGTGTCGGTTACCACCGCATCCGCAGCGCGAACCGCCTCGCGCGGGTCTTTTAGCAACGACACACTGGTGCCGCACGCCTTCGTAATTTCGGGATTCGGTTCGTAGCCCTTTGGTGTGGCGACGCGCAGGGTGAAGCCAAACTGGCGAGCAGCCTGCATCCACGAGTGGCAGACGTTATTGCCGTCCCCCACCCAGCCGACCACGCGTCCGGCAATGTCGCCGCGTGCNNGGCGAGAGAAACATGCTCGCGCCGCCGAGCTGCGCCATGCCCGCCTCGAACGACACCCGCGTGCGCGTCGAGGCCTTTTCGAAAACCATGGCAAGCACCTTGCCCGAAAGCGGCATGTGGCGCTTTCCCTCGCGCTGCAGGCGCTTCAACTCGCTTGCCCGCGCGAGCAATTGCTTGAGCGTGGCCGGTTCGAGATCGAAGAGCGTAAGGAAATGGCGCGCGGTCACTTCGCGGTCTCGCCGAGAAACTCGAGAATCACCGGCGAGAGCCCCTCAACCAGCTGGTCGGCTTCAGCGTCACTCAGAATGAGCGGCGGGAGCAGGCGGACAACAGTATCGGCAGTGACGTTGACCAGCAGGCTCCGCTCGAGCGCACGGGTCATGATTTCGCGGCAAGGCCGGTCCAGTTCGACTGCAAGCATCAGGCCCTTGCCGCGAATCTCGCGTATGCCCTTGGCCCCCGCGAGATGCTTTTCCAGGCCAGTCAGCATTCGCTTGCCAAGCGATGCCGCGCGCTCACAAAGGTTCTCTTGTCCAATCGTTTCCAATACGGCGAGACCCGCGCGGCAGGCGAGTGGATTGCCGCCGAACGTCGAACCGTGGTTGCCCGGCTGAAACACGCTGGCTGCGGCGCCGCGCGCGAGACAGGCGCCGATCGGTACGCCATTGCCGAGCCCTTTAGCGAGCGTCATGACGTCGGGCAACACATTTTCGTGTTGGCAGGCGAACCAGCGTCCAGTGCGTCCCACGCCGGTCTGAATCTCGTCGAGCATTAGCAGCCAGCCGCGTTGGTCACAGAGCTGCCGCAAGCCCGAGAGATACCCGNNCACCAGCGGCTCGAAGCCAGCCTGGATCTTGCGGTTGCCGGTGGCCGATAGCGTTGCGAGGGTGCGGCCGTGGAAACTGCCCTCGGTGACAATGATGGTCGGATTGCCGATCTTGCGCTGGTGGCCGTAGAGGCGGGCCAGCTTGATGGCCGCCTCGTTCGCCTCGGCGCCGGAGTTCGAAAAGAACACCGTCTCCATGCCGGAAAGACGGCATAGCTCGCCAGCCAGCTTCTGCTGCAGGTCGACCTGGTACCAATTTGACGTATGGATGAGTTTGCCGGCCTGATCGCAGATGGCCTTCGCGATTGCCGGGTGCGCGTGCCCCAGGCCGCAGACCGCGACGCCTGACAAGCCGTCAAGGTATTTGCGTCCATCGGTGTCCCATAGCCAGGCACCCTCACCGTGCGAAAAGGTGACGGGCAGTCGACCGTAGGTATGCATGAGATGAGTCATAAAAAGAAAAGCGCCCTCTAGGGCGCTGCTAAAGAAAAATTCTAGTTCTGTTTGGGGGTACTGCCAAGAGCCAGAATGAAAAAGGCCCGGCACCGGGCCGGGCCTTTTTGGCAGNNATCATCGGCCGGGACAATGCCGAGCACTTTCTTCTGGTTCGGCCAGATCAGCACCCAGACGTTGAACAGCATGATGGTGCCGAGCCAGGCGCCAATGCCAATCGGAGCCGCCGCGCCCTTCAAGAGAAAGGCATTGCCAAGGCCGATGCCCGAGCGTTCAAGATAATAGGCGCCCGAGAGCCAGGTCGCGAGTGCCGCCCACCGGAACCAGAGCAGGGCGAGCGGGGCGATATGCTTCGTGATCCCTGCCGCGGTGTTGTCGGCCTTGGCCTTCGGCAGGGCGACGGCCTGCACGAGGTTGAAGTAGTAGAGCAGGCCGATCCAGGTGATGCCTGCGAGGACGTGCAGCCAGCGGTCAATGACGAGTTCCATCGTGAGTCTCCCGAATTCGCTTCAGTGTTGGTTGGGGATGTGTAGAGTGCGCGCGACTACTTCACCAGGAAGTTCGCTACAAAGACGAACAGAATCGCCGTCAGCACCAGGCCCGAAATGATCGTGCCCCAGATCGAATCCAATGGGTTCTTCATGGTTGTTTCCTCTACGAGAGCGTGTGCGGTTGGAATACCTGACTACTTTTGTCGGGCGGAGGGTAAGGGAGATTGGGGGAAATTTCAAGCGAGCCGCCCTCTACCCGTCATCTTCTCGCGCAGAACGAGATCAAGCGATACACGCACACCAAAGCCAGTGACATCGGTCGGAATGTGCGCGAGACCGCCCTTGTGGTTTCCGGCGGAGAGATCGATGTGGATCCACGCTGGGTCACCTTCGATGAATTCCTTGAGGAACATCGCCGCAAGGATGTGATCGGCGTCGTTGTCGAGCGTGCATTGCTTGATGTCCGCGATGTCGCTCTTCAGAGCCGACTTGAAATCCTCCGGCAGTGGAAACGGCCACACGCGTTCGCCGGAGTCTTCCCCCGCCTTGATGAGCAGTGAGATCCAGTCGCTGCGGTTGGTGAACGCGCCGCTCAACCGCGTACTGAGCGCCGCGACGCACGAGCCGGTGAGCGTCGCATAGTCGATGATGAGTCGCGGTTTCTGTTTCGAGGCAAAATAGAGCGTGTCAGCAAGGACCATCCTGCCCTCGGCATCGGTATGCATCACCTCGATGGTCTTGCCGTTCGCCGCCTTCACCACGTCGTTCTGCTTGTAGGCGTTCGGGCCGATATGGTTTTGCGCGAGCGCGAGCCAGCATTCCACCGGAAAGTCGACCTTGAGCTCGGTAAGCGCGAGCAGGGTTCCGAGCGCCACCGCCGAGCCCTCCATGTCCTCGTGCATGCCGTGCATGTGGCGCGCCGGTTTGAGATTGGTGCCGCCGGTGTCGAAACAGATGCCCTTGCCGACCAGGGCGAGGGCGCCCCTGGAGGATTTGCGCCGCGGGGAATAACGCAAGCGGAGGATACCTGCGTCCGGTTCGGGGCTGCCTTGGGCGACTGCGACAAACGCACCGGCACCAAGGCGTCGCAGTTTCTTCAGGTCCCAGAACTCGGCTTTCCATCGAAACTGTCTGGCGAGCGTCTCGACGCGCCGGCGATAGTGCGAAGGCGTGAGCTCGTTGGGAGGCAGGGCGGTGAGATAGCGGGCGAGGTTGTTGCCGCGTGATTCGGCAATCGCGCGCGTGAGGTCGATCTTAGTGCTGCCACAAAGGGCGATTTCCCGAATCGGCACCCGTTTATCCGGCTTGCTCTTGAATTCCGGCAACGCGAAGTTTGCCGCCAGCGTGGCTGCGACTACCGCCTCGAAAGCGCGCTGCGCGAGCACGTCATCCAGCCCGTGACAGAAGACGGCGATGCCACGCGGGCGGTCCGGGCGATGCGCGGCTACAAGTTTGCGCGCGACGGATAGCAGGTCGAAGGTGGAAATGTTCTGCTCCAGCCCGACAAGTGCCGCGCGAGTACCCTTGTCGTTCGGGAATTCAATGACCAGCGGCTCACCCCCAAGCTTGACGTCGCGGCGCTCGGCAGCGCGGGCAATGGCCTGGCCGTAAGGCAATCGCTTCAGCTCCTTGAACGCCTTCGGAAGCAGCACAATGACGTTCTGGTGCAAATCGACGAGTCTCTGGGACAACGGGTCGGCTTTCTGCGTGATCTTGGGCAGATCTGTCAGCATCGTGTTCTCTTTGTCGGTATTGATGGCGTCTATGGGTGAGGAAGCCGGGAACAAAATCCTTTTACTTGACCGGACTTAGCAAAATAACGATCATACCGCGCGCATGCGGGAGACAACACCGGCATATATATCGGTCATGCCTGGTTGCTCCTCAGGGTGCCTGGCTCCCCACCCGGACTTTCAGGGGACATCATGAAAACTAGTGGCCAGACGTGCCCTGTCCGCAAGGCAATGCTCGACATCTTCCATAGCCGGCGTGCCCGGCCGTAACGGGGTACGGATCCTGTCCGGGATCCGATTCAGACTCAAACATCCCAGATCATGTTGCCCAACCCCGCCACTGTTGGTGGATTGAGATGAGGAATTGAATCATGGCTGCCGTCAATCCGATTCCCCTACACACCGATGCTGACGCCGTCGAGACCCAGGAGTGGCTCGACGCGCTCGCTGCGGTGATTCAGCAGGAAGGTCCGGAGCGCGCGTATTACCTCATTCAAAAGCAGATTGAGCTCGCGCGTGCTGCCGGCATCGATGTTCCGTACTCGGCCAACACCGCCTACACGAACACTATTCCGCCCGACAAGGAGGTTCGCTCACCTGGCGACCAGGCCCTCGAATACCGCCTTCGTGCGTTCGTACGATGGAATGCGCTTGCCATGGTGCTGAAGGCCAACAAGGGAGATTCGAACCTTGGCGGGCACATTGCGAGCTTCGCCTCGGCGGCCACGCTATATGACGTCGGCTACAACCACTTCTGGCATGGTGCCTCTGAGAGTCACGGGGGGGATCTGGTGTATGTGCAGGGGCATTCATCGCCCGGCATCTACGCGCGCGCCTACATGCTCGGTGGGCTCACCGCGGAACGGCTTGACAATTTTCGGCGCGAAGTCGATGGCAAGGGCATTTCGTCGTACCCGCATCCGTGGCTGATGCCGAAGTTTTGGCAGTTTCCGACCGTCTCCATGGGGCTTGGCCCAATCCAGGCGATCTACCAGGCCCGCTTCATGAAGTATCTGAACGATCGCGGAATTGCGAACACCGAAGGCAGAAAGGTCTGGTGCTTCCTTGGTGACGGCGAAGCGGACGAGCCGGAGTCGCTCGGCGCGATCGGCATGGCGGCGCGCGAGAACCTCGACAATCTCATCTTCGTCATCAACTGCAACCTGNNAGCACTTCTTCGGCAAGTATCCGGAGCTCAAGGAGATGGTCGCCAGCTGGGCAGACGACGACATCTGGCGCCTGAACCGCGGCGGGCACGATCCACACAAGGTTTATGCAGCCTATCATGCCGCCGTGAACCACAAGGGCCAACCGACCGTGATTCTTGCCAAGACCGTTAAGGGTTACGGCATGGGCGAGTCTGGCGAGGCGCAGAACATCACCCATCAGCAGAAGAAGATGGGTACCACCTCGATTAAGGCGTTTCGCGATCGCTTCAAGCTGCCGCTTACCGATGAGCAGCTCGAACATCTTGAATATCTCAAGCCGGCCGAAGATTCGCCAGAGTACCAGTACATGAAAGGTCGGCGCGAGGCGCTCGGCGGATTTCTGCACCTGCGACGCGGCAAGGCGGCGGCACTTGAAGTGCCACCGCTCTCGGCATTCGAGGCCATGCTCAAGGCAACCGGTGAAGGGCGCGAGATATCAACCACCATGGCTTTCGTTCGCATCCTGAGCGTATTGGTNNCAGGACAAGGACCAGCTCATGTTCTACAAGGAGGACAAGAGCGGCCAGATCCTGCAGGAGGGCATCAACGAAGCCGGCGCAATGTGCTCGTGGATCGCCGCGGCAACGTCGTATTCGACGCACGGCGTGCCGATGATTCCGTTTTTCATCTTCTATTCGATGTTCGGTCTGCAGCGCACGGGCGACTTGTGGTGGGCCGCCGGCGACTCGCGCGCGCGAGGGTTCCTCCTCGGCGGTACCGCGGGACGCACCACGCTCAACGGTGAGGGCCTGCAGCACGAGGATGGGCACTCCCATGTATGGGCGGCGGGCATTCCAAACTGCGTTCCCTATGACCCGACCTTCACGTATGAGCTTGCCGTGATCATTCAGGATGGCCTGCGTCGCATGTACAAGGAGCAGGAGGACGTCTACTACTACATCACCGTGATGAACGAGAACTACGAGCATCCGGCCATGCCCAAAGGGGCCGAGCAGGACATCCTGAAGGGCATGTACTTGTTGAAGAAGGGGGACGTCGGCAGCGCGCCGCGGGTGCAGCTGCTTGGTTCCGGTACCATCCTGCGCGAGGTCATTGCCGCCGCCACACTGCTCAAGCAGGACTGGGGCGTTGAGGCCGATGTATGGAGTTGTCCGAGCTTCACCTTGCTCGCGCGCGACGGCGCTGATTCGGAACGCTGGAACCTGCTACATCCGACCGAAGCACCGCGTCCGTCGCATGTCGAACAGTGCCTTAAAGACACGGCGGGTCCGGTCATCGCTTCGACTGATTATGTGCGCGCCTTCGCAGACCAGATTCGCCGGTTCGTGCCGCGTCGCTACAAGGTACTTGGTACCGATGGCTTTGGTCGCTCCGACACCCGAGAGAAGCTGCGCTACTTTTTTGAGGTCGACCGTCACTGGGTTGTCGTTACAAGTCTCGCCTCGCTTGCCGAGGAGGGCACCGTCGATCGTGATCGCGTCGCGGAGGCCATCAAGCGCTATGGTCTGGATCCGTCAAAGCCCAATCCGCTGACGGTCTGACACGCTCAGGCACTCGCGTGTCGAGCACCCGGCCAACGATGCCACAAGAAGATTTGAAGAAGAATTGACGAGTAGCGAGAACATGCCCCAGACCATTGAAGTCAAAATCCCCGATATCNNCGAAGCGCCGGTGGCGGCGGCACCGGGCCCGGCAGCCGCGCCCGAGCCGCAGTCGCGCGGCGCCGCGGTGGTGCCGACCGGCACTCCTCCCCCGCCAGGGCAGGCCGAAGAGCCGACAGCGCCACCGCCTGTGGTTCTAATGCCGGGTCCCGAAGAAATGATCGCTGCGGTGGTGAGTGGTCATCGATCGCACGCGAGCCCCTCGGTGCGCCGCTACGCGCGCGAACTTGGCGTGGATGTCTCGAAAGTAATGGGCAGCGGCCCGAAGGGTCGCATCCTGAAGGAAGACGTGCAGGCCTTCGTCAAGGGTGTCTTGTCCGGCGCGCGGCCGGCCGCCGCCGGCGGACTCGACATTCTGCCGTGGCCCAAGGTCGACTTCAGCAAGTTTGGCTCGTTCGAATCGCGCCCGCTTTCCCGTATCAAGAAGATTGCGGGTGCCAATCTCGCGCGCAACTGGGTAATGATCCCGCATGTCACGCAGTTCGACGAGGTGGACATCACCGCGCTCGAGCGGCACCGCGTGCGCCTCAATCAGGAACTCGAAAAGCATGGCGTAAAGGTCACGGTGCTAGCGTTCCTTATCAAGGCAGTGGTCGAGGCCCTCAAGCAGTTCCCGGAGGTGAACAGTTCGATCGATGGCGAGAACCTGATAGTCAAGCACTACTTTCATATAGGTTTTGCCGCCGATACGCCGAACGGACTGGTAGTGCCTGTGATTCGCGACGCCGATCAGAAGTCTGTGGTCGAAATTGCGACTGAGGCCGCCGCGCTCGCGAAGAAGGCGCGCGAAGGCAAGCTCGCGCCGGGCGAGATGCAAGGTGGTTCGTTCTCGATTTCGAGCCTCGGCGGCATTGGCGGCACGTTGTTCACGCCGATTATCAACGCGCCGGAAGTGGCGATCCTTGGCGTGTCGCGAGCGGAAATGAAGCCGAGATGGGACGCGAAGGCGTTTGTTCCCCGCCTGATGCTGCCGTTGTCGCTCTCTTATGACCACCGTGTAATCGACGGCGCGGCTGGCGCGCGCTTTATCACCTTCCTTGGGCAGACCTTGTCTGCGATGGGTGAGGCAAAGCCGCGTGCCGAGTCTGCTCCAAAGGGGCCCGAGCCCAAGACCAAACGTGCCGGCGTTCGAACGGCAAAGAAGAAGGCGGCAAAGAAGAAGGCAAGACGATAAGCGTCGATAGTCAGGATCACGACGCATGGGGTGAGAGCAGATTTTTCGAATCCCAGGTCTCAGGGCGTCACTCATCGGCCAGGCGGAACCATTAAGCATGTCCAAGACGATTGAAGTCAAAATCCCCGATATCNNCGAAGCGCCGGTGGCGGCGGCACCCGCACCCGGCCCGGTTGCGGCTGCGCCTCGTCCGGCGCCTGCTGCCGGCCCAGCCTATACGGGCAAGGCTGATTTGGAGTGCGAGATGCTTGTCTTGGGATCGGGGCCCGGCGGCTACTCGGCCGCGTTCCGTGCAGCGGACCTCGGCATGAAGACGATAGTGGTTGAGCGTTATGCCACGCTCGGCGGCGTGTGTCTGAATGTCGGCTGTATCCCCTCCAAGGCATTGCTGCATGTGGCGGCGGTGGCGGACGAGGCGCAGCGGCTGTCGGAACACGGCGTCAGCTTTGGCGCACCGACATTCGACCTAGACAAGCTGCGCAGTTGGAAAGACAAGGTGGTCGGCAAGCTGGTAGGTGGCGTTGGCATGATGGCCAAAGGTCGAAAGGTCGAGGTGGTGCGAGGGGTTGGGAAGTTTCTCGATCCGAATCACATAGAAGTGGCGCTAACCAGCGGCGAGGGCCAGGCGCAGACGGGCGAAAAGAAAGTGGTTCGATTCGCCAGCGCAATCATCGCCGCCGGTTCGCAGGCGGTGAAATTGCCGTTCATTCCGGACGATTCGCGTATCGTCGACTCAACCGGCGCGCTCGAACTGCGGCGTGTGCCGAAGAAGATGCTTGTGATCGGCGGCGGCATTATCGGTATGGAAATGGCGACTGTTTATTCTGCGCTTGGCGCGCGGCTGGACGTGGTCGAGATGCAGGATGGGCTCATGCCGGGCGCGGACCGTGATCTGGTGCGTGTCTGGGAAAAGATGAACGCCAAGCGCTTCGATCGCGTGATGCTCAAGACCAGAACGGTCAAGGTTGAGGCCCTGAAGGAAGGCATCAAGGTTTGGTTTGAGGGCGAGAGCGCACCCGCCGAGCCNNTTCATTCAGGTCGACAATCAGATGCGCACCAGCGCGCGGCACATCTTCGCGATCGGTGACATCGTCGGCCAGCCCATGCTGGCACACAAGGCTGTGCACGAAGGGCACGTTGCTGCCGAAGCCGCTGCCGGGCAGAAGAGCTTCTTCGATGCGCTGGTTATTCCGTCAGTTGCCTACACCGACCCCGAGATTGCCTGGGTCGGAGTTACCGAAGACGAAGCGAAACGACAGGGACGGGCGGTCGGCAAGGCCAGGTTCCCGTGGACTGCGTCGGGTCGTGCCATCGCCAACGGCCGCGAGGAGGGCTTCACGAAGATTCTTGTCGACGAAGAAACCCACCGGGTGATCGGCGGGGGCATAGTTGGCACGCACGCCGGCGATCTGATCAGCGAGTTGGCGCTCGCCATCGAAATGGGTGCCGATCCCGAAGACATTGGGCGCACGATCCATCCGCACCCCACATTGGGCGAATCAATTGGTATGGTCGCGGAGGTTTTTGAGGGCGTCTGTACCGACCTAATGCCGGCACGTCGTCGCTAGGCCGTAGTCATGCTCACAGGGCGTGCGACGGTGCCCCTGTGCATCCAGCCTGCCCGGGCAACACGCAGTCTCAACAGGTATAATCCGCGCTTCAGCGTTCCCTGCCGTCGCAGGGTGTCACGGGTGGTTTATCAATGAAAAGAATCAAGAAGGTAGTGCTTGCCTACTCCGGGGGTCTCGATACCTCGGTCATCCTCAAGTGGCTGCGCGAAACCTATGATTGCGAAGTCGTTACCTTCACCGCGGACATCGGGCAGGGCGAGGAACTCGAGCCAGCGCGCGTCAAGGCCAGGAAGATGGGGGTAAAAGAAATCTTCATTCTCGATCTCAGGGAAGAATTCGTGCGTGACTTCGTATTTCCGATGTTTCGCGCCAATACCCTGTACGAAGGTGAATATCTCCTCGGCACGTCAATCGCGCGCCCGCTGATCGGCAAGTATCTGGTCGATATCGCCAACAAGACCGGGGCAGATGCCATCGCGCATGGCGCAACCGGAAAGGGCAACGATCAGGTGCGCTTTGAGTTGACGGCCTACGCGCTGAAGCCCGGCATCAAGGTGATTGCGCCGTGGCGAGAGTGGGATCTCACTTCGCGCGAGAAGCTGCTGCGCTACGCCGAGCAACACCGGATCCCGGTCGAATTCAAGAAAGGCAAGAAGTCGCCGTACTCGATGGACGCAAATTTGCTGCACATCTCCTACGAAGGTGGAGTGCTGGAGGACCCCTGGCAGGAACCGGAGGAGTCGATGTGGCGCTGGAGTGTTCCGCCCGAGAAGGCGCCCAACAAGCCGAGCTATGTCGAGCTGACGTTCAAGAAGGGCGACTGCGTTGCGCTGAATGGCAAAGCAATGAGTCCAGCCGCTGTGCTAGCGGCTCTCAACAAGATTGGCGGCGCGAACGGCATCGGTCGCGCCGACATCGTCGAAAATCGCTACGTTGGCATGAAGTCGCGCGGCGCCTATGAGACGCCAGGTGGCACAATCCTGCTCAAGGCGCATCGTGCCATGGAGTCGCTCACGCTCGATCGCGAGGTAGCGCATCTCAAGGACGAGCTGATGCCACGCTACGCCTCGCTCATCTACAACGGCTATTGGTACTCTCCAGAGCGCCTCATGCTGCAGGAGATGATTGACGCTTCGCAAGTGACTGTGAACGGCGTGGTGCGCGTCAAGCTTTACAAGGGTAACGTGACCGTCGTCGGTCGCAAGTCGGATTCCGACTCGCTGTTTGATCCGACGATAGCGACTTTCGAGGACGACCGCGGCGCCTACAACCAGAAGGACGCCGAAGGGTTTATCAGGCTTAACGCGTTGCGCCTGCGTATTGCGGCACGGCGCAAAGGACGAAAGAAATGAGCTTCAAGGGCGTCGAAATTCGCAAGAAGGCCAACATCTATCACGACGGCCGGGTCACCAGCCGCACCGTGATTACTCCGGAAGGCGAAATGAAGACGCTTGGTGTCATGTTGCCCGGTACCTACCGCTTCAGCACACAGGCGCCGGAGCATATCGATGTCACGCAGGGGCATTGCCGCGTCAAGCTCGCGGATCAGCAGAGTTGGGCAAGCTACCAGGCCGGTCAGAGCTTCAGCGTTCCGGGCAATTCACACTTCGAGATTGAAGTCGTCGATTTACTCGACTACGTCTGTCATTTTGGTTGATGCGCGCGCCACGGCTACGGCAGGTAGCGGCGGCGCAGCCAGCAGTCGACCGATAGTCTGCCGGGCCCGTAGAGCAGCGGCACGAGCAGCAGAATTCCCCAGTACAGATGGTCCTTGACCCCGATCTCGTTGAGATCGGGGTAGGAGATCACCGCGACGATGTTGAAGACAAACAGCACCGCCGCCGCCATTCGGCCACCAAGGCCAAGCACCAATAGCACCGGAAACACCAGTTCCACACCGGTACCGAGGAACGCGGCAACCGCCGGCGGCAGGAGCGGCACGTGATACTCGTGGGTAAACAGCATCACGGTTGTATCCCAGCTCTGGATCTTTGTCAGTGCCGACTTCCAGAAGACATTGGCGACGAACAGGCGCACGAACAGTGCAAACAGGGGCTGCAGAAAGTCGAGCCCACGGATCGCGGGGCGAACCACGTTGTTGACGGCAGTGGCAAGGGACATTGTTGTTCTCCGTGCGGGTTAGAGGGAGAAGCCGATCAGGGTCGCCCGGCGCACGTGCTCCTGCAGGCAGTGCACGAGGTCTAGGTCAGGTTGGTGCGCGAGTGCGGCTTTACATGCTTCACCCAAGGCTTGGTGTCTTGACATGGCCTCGAGCAGCGCATACTCGCCCGGTCCGAGATGTTCGACTTCGACAGTGAGGTCACGGCGGACGACAAGTAGCTGATCAGCGCCCGCGTCCAGATCAATCTCCGGAACGTCGTTGTCGGTCTGGATGTTTGTCTCCCAAATCGCGGCGACAGGAAAACGCGACGCGACCAGCCGCGCGCTTGGATGGATCTGAAAGCGCAGTAACGCGTATTGTTCTGGTGACACGTTGGCCAACGACACCGGGTCAAGCGGTGGTACCTCGGCTGCTCCCGACGCAACGTTTCTTGCGGCTCTCGAGCGTGCCTGTGCATCCGCCGCATGAAACGCCTCGTGCCATGCCCACTCGAGGCGCGCGACATCTGGCAGATACTCATACCGGGAAGCGGGTGGAAACGCGGCGAGGAAGGGGGCGAAACGGTTTCCAAAATCGTGCAGGTTGCCGCTGGTGGGCGGATGTTGGACGACATACTCATGGGCGGCGTAACGAAAAAAGCCGTCCCCGACCAGTCGTTCGATTGCCGGGTAAACGGCGCGTAGCGCAGCGGTGAGACTCTCGAAGACGTTGTTGCGGTAGAGCTGCAGGCGGCGCGCGGCCGGGAATCGCCCGTCGGCGACGATGCTGGCAGGGTCGACCTGCTCATGCAGCACCGCGTCGATGAAGCATTGCTGGATCTCACGCAGCGAAGGCGCCATCGCATCAACTCTCAAGGCAGGATGAACGAGCGGAGCGAGTAGGGTTTGCTTTTCGGCGCGCGCCCTTCGTCTCGGCAATCGTTCGTTGCGTTGCGCTACCTGCTGCATCCCTGCTTTCGTCGTCCCAATCGGCGACAGCATCGTGTGCGTCCATGATGGCGTCTGCCAGGCGCGCTTCCTCGACCAGCACTTCGAGTGCTGGCAGATCCGTGTCCCACTCAATCAGTGTTGGTCGCCGACCGAGACGCGCGACGGCATAGCGATACAGCTTCCATACTGGTTCATGTACACGCGCATTGTGGGTGTCAATCAGCACCTCACCTTCGGGATAGACGTTGACTGTGTATCCGGCGAGGTGGATCTCCTGCACCGCGCGCGTCGGCATGGCGTCGATGTAGGCAGTGGCGTCGAAGCCATGATTGCGGCTGCTCACGTACGCGTTGTTTACATCGAGCAGTAGCGCGCAGCCACTTCGCCGCACAACTTCGACCAGAAACTCCGGTTCCGGAATGGTCGAATGCCGGTAGGTCAGATAGCTCGACGGGTTCTCGATCAGCAGCTGGCGGCCAAGCAGGTCCTGCGCCTGGGCCACGTGCGCGACAAAGAGCTNNTTGGCGACGTGCTTGCGATCCAGCGGGTCGGCTGATCCCAGCGACAGCCCTACGCCATGCAGGCTGAGCGGGTAATGTGCGCGTGCCTGTTCCAGATAGTGCAGTGGGGCGCCACCGTCGCCGAAATAGTTCTCGCTGTGTACCTCGAGGAAGCCAACGGCGGGACGCGCTGCGAGCAATTCTCGATAGTGCTCGGCGCGCAATCCGATTCCCGCGGCAGCGGGAATCGAAGGCGCGCAGAACGGGGACCGCGTGGGTGTCGCGCCGGACACTTAGCCCTTCTTCAGAGAGCCGCCAACGATCTTGTCGCATGTGCCCTTCGGCACATAGAGCCAGGCGTCTTTCTGGCCATCCTTCTTCGCAGTGCCGGCGCAGGCGCTGGTGTTGGTCTGGCAGTCATTCTTCCCGGCCTTGGATATGCCGTAGCACTTCTCCATCTTGGCGTCGGCGGCTGTCACGGGCCCGGCAAGGCCGAGCGCGATGAGGCCGGTGACAGCAGTGGCCACAAGTGCGTGAGTGCTCTTCATATTGCAGTCTCCTGTTNNTTCTGAGAATCCTGTTTGGCAGAACCGTTGCAGGCCGACGACGCGGTGGCGCAGTCGTTGTTGCCAGCCTTGGAAACCCCATAGCAGCGCTCCTGCGCGGCGCACTGCACCAGATCCGCAGCCTGCGCCTGCACGGCGAGCGCCACCAGTCCGCCAATCACGGAGGTGAAAAGGAGACTCATCGATTTCGTCTGCATGTCAGAGGTGTTCCTGTTGGTTGGGTCTGGGCGGCAGCCAGGGCCGCGCCCATGGATCTGGACTGTTGGTCGCGCGGCGTCGGCGAACCTTACAGAGTGTTGCCGGGGAGAATTGTGCGGCGGCGGCCGCGTGTGGTGCTTACTTCCGGCGAGGGGAGCGGCGAGCGGATTTACTGCCGTGCGGGATGCGCGCGGCGATACGCTCGCGCGCCGCCGGCGACAGGGTGACCGATGTACCGGCATCGGCAGCACTCATTCGGGAGGCGGCGTCGTGCAGAAATGCGATCTGCTGCTCGAATCGTCGGCAGGCTGCGCAAATCAGGAGATGCGTACGCAGCGCAATTCGCTCGCGCAGTGTCAGGCGCCGGTTGAGTGCGTCTGAAGCGAGACGCGAAGCCTCTTTGCAGCTTGTCATGATGAGTTTTGGTTGTCCTGTCCGAACCAGTTCTGCTCGAGGCACCCGCGAAGCCGCAGGCGGGCCCGATGCAGGGTGACGTAAAGGTTGGTCGCGGAGATGTCTGCGTTCTTACAGAAATCACTGACCGACAGGCCCTCGATCTCGGTGGCCGCGAAAGCGGCTGCCTGCTGCGCGGGCAGCGCCGCGAGGCAATCGCGCAATATTTCCCAAAACTCGCTGCTCTCCAGCGCGCCATCCGGGTTCTTCCACGGCGCCGGCGTTTGGCGCCAGTGGTCTTGAGCCTCTTGGGCAAACAACCGGTCGACGGCATCGGCATCCGCCGCGAGATCCTCCAGTGCGACCTCCCGATGGGCACGGCGAAGGTAGTCAATGATCTTGTGTTTGAGGATACCCGTGAGCCACGTGCGTTCGGCCGATTCACCACGAAAATTTTCGTGTGCCCGCCAAGCCGCGAGCAGCGTTTCCTGCACGAGATCCTCGGCGACCGCCGAGTCGTAGACGCGATAGTATGCGTAGCGGTAGAGCGCATCGCCATGTTGCGCGAGCCACGTAACGGGTCCTGTTACCGGTGGCTTGGCAGCTGATACCGCCTTGGTCTTTTTCGACGTCATGCGAGCCATGATAGTCGCGGAAGTGATTGTGTCACGCAAGGTGTGCCGCGCCGAATCCGCCGTGTCAGTTCCGGGCTATTTTGTCGAGGCAGTTGAGATAGCCCTGTTCGTCAGGTTGGGTGCCGTCGCGCTGCGCCTGCCAGAGCATTTCTCCAAGGCACTCCATGATCTGGTGCTGGGCGGCATGGGCGTCGCCCCGCCGCGCACAGAGGGAAGCATAGCGGGCGCGCATGCCGCGCGGCTGATCGAGCGCAAGTTGTTCCTCGATGGCGATATGCATGCCCATATGAAGGAAAGGATTGGTCTGCCCCGTCTCGGGCGTGTAATCGCGATCGGCGTAGTCCTGCGCGTCATCGAGCATCGCGTGGTACTCGGGATGCTGCAGCGCGACCTGCACCACCAGTTTCTGGACCCCCTCCAATGGTTGACCGGCGCGGTAGGTCCGCCAGGCGCAAAAGAAGACCTCGCGGGTGGCGTCACGGGTCGGCATCGTTGGCGCGTCAGGGGCTGGTTAGCGCGTAAAGGCCAACAATTGCTGAATACTGGTAGAGATGATTGGCCCCATCGAGTGGTGCGAGCTCGCCGTTTCCATAGAAGCCTATGATCGGCAGCTCTGGGAAGCGCGTGCGCAACGTCTCGAGATCNNGAGACGGTATCGCGCATGTCGCGTTCGGCGGTGAGAGCGTCACGCATCGCCCAGAACAGCCGCTCGCCGCGGTTCAGTCGGTCGGAGAGGGTGACCGATTGCTCGTTGGCGTTGGCCGCAACGATGTGGTTCAGGCGGTAGCGCCCCTCGCGGATTGCGGTATAGGGATCGCCAAAAGTGACGCCTCCCATAATAAGGTGAAGCGGAATGCGTTCATCGCTTCGTACCAGCTCTGGCAGGGACTGTACGAGCACTGCCAATGCGGGATAGTTGCCGAGCTTCACGAGGTCGTAGCCCTGCACCTCGGCCACCTCGATAGGTGAGGTGAGGGCGCGTACGCCCTGTGACGCAGCCACGACTGCTCGCGCGCCGGCAATGTGTGCCTCGACGCGACCATCCTCGGCCACCCGGCAGTTTCCCCAGACTGTGAAGGGTCCGTGACCGAAGAGATCGCCAGATACCGCGCCGATACGAGCCGCCGGCACATCCAGCCAGTCGGCGGTCAGTGCCGCGGGCGTGGTGAGGCTGAGAAGTGTCCCTTCATCATCGTGGAGATCGTGTGCGGATTCGAGTCGCAATGATTCACCGAGCACGAGCGCCGCTGCACCCGGGCTATCGAGCACCCATTCATCTTCGGTCAGAATGCCGGCGCCAGTGGCGCCCATGATCTGCAGGCAATTGGCAGCGCGGGCCGCTGCCCGCAGTGCCGGAACCGGATCCACGGCATACTCCGGTGTGAGAAAAAGCAATACGCTGTTGGCGCGCGCGAGCCCGGCGCGTGACAGCGCACGCTCAACGGCGCGTGCGGCGTGCGCGGGGTCGGCGCGACCGCCGTGGCTCAGTCCGGTTGCGGCTGCTCGAGGCTGTCTGGTCCTTTGCGTCACGCTTATACCTTACCTTATCGGCGTATTCGCACAAATCATAGATGAGACAGCGCCCGCAGCGCGGTCGGCGGGCGATGCATACGTAACGTCCGTGCAGGATCAGCCAGTGGTGCGCATCCAGCCGGTAGCGCGCCGGCACGGCGCGCAGCAGGCCTTCCTCAACCTCACGGACATTTCGGCCAGGGGCAAGCCCCGTGCGGTTGGCGACCCGGAATATGTGGGTATCNNCGGCCGACGCCAGGCAACGCTTCGAGCGCCTCGCGCGTCCGCGGTACCTCGCCGCAATGCTGGTCGATGAGGATGCGACACGTTTCGAATATGTTTGCGGCCTTGGTGTTGTAGAGGCCAATGGTCTTGACGTGGCGCTTGAGTCCACGTAGTCCAAGAGCGCGAATCTGTTCCGGCGTGTTGGCGACCGCAAATAGTTTCTCGGTGGCCTTGTTTACGCCCCGGTCAGTCGATTGGGCCGACAGGATCACGGCGACCAGCAGCTCGAATGGCGTCGAATAGCGCAGTTCGGTTGTCGGAGACGGATTCGCGCGTTTCAACCGCTCGAACAACGCGCGGCGCCGGGTGGGCGTCACGGATTCCGCTTCCGTGCGCGTGTGCGTTCGACAGCAGCGCGTATCTCGGCACGAATCCGCGAACGTTCGTCCTTCGTATCAGGCGCACTTGCCCGGACTGGCCGCTTGCTGTTGCGTCGGACGGGGGTGCGACTCGCCAGTCGGGCGAGACGAGACTGCGCGAGCGCACGCCATCGGTCGACTTCCTCGTGCTTGTAATCCGGCCATAGACCTTCGGATGGACCGTATGGCGATACCGGGATCATGGAGATGCAGTCAACCGGACAGGGCGGCACGCAAAGCGCGCAGCCAGTGCAGTCCGCAGCAATCACCGTGTGCATGAGCCTGCGTGCCCCGATGATGGCGTCGACAGGGCATGCGTCGATGCACTTGCGGCAGCCGATGCAGGTTCCTTCGTCGATCATCGCGCGGGTACGCTGCTGATGCTCCCCGCAACCCGGATCGAGGGATCTTGGGGGCACCGCGAGCAGCCGCGCCAGCGCCGCGATGGTTACCCCGTCTCCCGGTGGGCACCGGTTGATAGCGGCGCTGCCGGCAGCAATGGCTTCGGCATAGGCACGGCAATGGGGATAGCCGCAGCGCGTGCACTGCGTCTGCGGGAGACAGGCATCGATTCGAGCAATCAATTCGGTCGCGGCGCGAGCTTGCACAGGCAGAGTATCGCGTGGGCAAGGGGGTCGGGCAACGGCGAATGGGTTGCGGCCGGGGCGCTCGCAGGCGCTGCGGGGGGCGCGTACACTTGGCGCATCGGCACCCCCGGCGCGCGGTTCCGGTCAACCACGGGAAACAAACCATGAATATTGAAAAAGTCATCTTCAGTTTCTTCATCGTTTTGGCGCTCACGCTGAACTTCGGTTTCTACCTCGGCGAAATTCACAACCCGGAGCATCACAACGTCTACGAGCTATTCGCGACGATCGTCGTTAACCTGATTGCCACGGTCCTGAAGTTTGGCGAACGGACGCAGATGGGCGCGGTGTTGCTTGCCACCAGCCTGGTGGCGGACCTCGGACTAATTGCCGCCGCGCTGGTGTGGGCGTATGCCGTGTATGTCGCGGGAACGGGTCTGACCGGATCGGTGACCGCGGTCATCGTCTCCCTGGCCGGTGGCGCGCTGCTCGCCAACGCGGTGTCGGTGGTGTTGCTGGTGGTCGAGATCTCGCTCTTGCGCCGCTAGGACCGGCAGTGAACAACCAGGCAATTTTTGTCATCTTGCGGCGCATGCGCGCGCCGCTGCTGGCGCTGATTGCCACCTACGCCGTCACGGTACTTGGGCTGGTCCTGATGCCGGGCGTCAACGCCCAGGGCGAGCCGGAGCGACTGTCGTTCTTTCACGCCTTTTACATTATTACCTACACCGCCACGACCACCGGATTCGGCGAACTGCCGCATCCGTTCTCGGATGCGCAGCGCGCGTGGGTGACGTTCTCGATGTATCTCTCGATCGTCGCCTGGCTCTATGCCATTGGTGCCTTGATCTCTCTGGTGCGCGACCCGACATTTCAGCGCGTGTTCGTGGAAACCCGATTTGCGGCAGCCGTCAGACGCATCCGCGAGCCGTTCTACATTGTCTGCGGCTACGGTGATACTGGTACGGTGGTGGTCGAGGCGCTTGTGAACGGCATCTTTTCAGCGGTCGTGATAGACCGTGACGAGACCCGCATCAACGAGCTGGCGCTCAAGGACCTAGCGCGGCCGGTGCCGGCGCTGGCGGCTGACGCTAGTCTGCCGGACACGCTGCTGCTTGCGGGACTCGAGCATCCGCGTTGTGCTGGCGTGATCGCGCTATATGCTGATGATCACACGAACCTGAAAATTGCGATATCAGCGAAGCTGCTTAATCCGCAATTGCAGGTCATCTGCCGCGCGGCCTCGCACGACACGCAGGCAAACATGGAATCGTTCAACACGGATGCGGTGATCAACCCGTTCGACTCGTTCGCCGATCGGCTCGCCATGGCATTGCATTCGCCGGACAGCCACCTCCTGTATGAGTGGCTCACGGCATCGCCTGGCGAGCCGTTGGCAAGGCGAATCAATCCACCGCGCGGTACTTGGGTGCTGTGTGGCTACGGGCGGTTTGGCAAGGCGTTGGCGCGCCACATGGAGTATGAAGGTGTTTCCATGGTAATCATCGAGGCCACGCCGGAACGGGTGGACGCTCCCGAAGGAACGGTGCGCGGACGCGGGACGGAGGCTGTCACCCTGCGCGAGGCGCACATCGAGCGTGCGGTGGGAATCGTGGCTGGTACCGATGATGACGCGAACAATCTCTCCATGATCGTTACCGCGCGGATGCTGAAGCCGGGGCTTTTCATGGTGGCGCGGCAGAATCAGCGTGAGAATGAGGCCCTGTTCGAAGCGGCGGGTCTTGATCTCGTCATGCAGCGCTCGCGTGCGATTGCGCGTCGTATCCTCTCGCTTGTCAGCACGCCACTACTGATCCACTTCTTGCGGCATTTGCGACACGAGAGCAACGACTGGGCGGCGCAGTTGATTGGACGCCTGCAGCCGCTGATCAATGATCAAGCGCCGGAGGTCTGGACGGTGGATGTGACCCCCGGCGGCGCGAGCGCGCTGCACGCTACGCTATCTGAGGGTCAGTCAGTGTCTTGCGGACAATTGCTTAGCGATCCGCGCGATCGCGACGAGCGTCTACGGGCGCTAATACTGCTGATACGGCGCGGAGAGGAAGAGCTGCTATTGCCGGCGGCCGACGCGCAGATTGAGGCAGGCGATCGTCTTTTGTTTGCGGGACGGCGCGGAGCGGCGCGAACCCTGGATCTGACATTATTCAACGCGCATGCCCTACGCTACGTGCTGAGCGGCGCGAGCGGACCCAATGGTGCATTGTGGCGATGGTTGCGCGGTGAAGCGTAGCGGTCGGGCGCAAGCCCCGCATGAGCCAAGTCGGTCCGGTTTCTGGACGCGAGGTGGCGGATGGGTGCTGGCGCAGATACCGGTCTTGATCGGGGCGGTGATGGTGCCGAGCCAGACGGCCGATTCTTTCGGTCTGTTGGGGGCGCCGGCGCACATCATAGGTCTTGCCATCACCGTGACGGGCGGCATTATTGTACTGGTCGGTGCGTTGCAACTCGGGGAGGCGCTGACTCCGCTACCCCACCCGCGTGACGGTGCGCGCTTGCGCGAGGAGGGGATCTATCGCTACATGCGCCACCCGATCTATTCGGGACTGGTGGTTGGCAGCTTCGGCTGGGCGCTTGCCTGGCAGAGCCCCTGGGGAATCGCGTATGTTGTGTTGGTGTTCCTGTTTTTCGATCGCAAGGCTGCGCGCGAGGAACGTTGGCTGCGCGCGCGTTACCCAGGATATGACGGCTACGCACAGCGGGTACGCAAGTTGTTCCCCGGCGTGTATTGAGCCACACCGGAGAAACCGGCGCTTGACTGGTTGCGTGGCGGACAGCTGAACGAGGCTACTTCACGCGCATGCCGGGCTGGGCCCCGGCGTCCGGCGACAGTATCCACAGATCTTTGCCGCCCGGGCCGGCCGCGAGCACCATACCTTCCGACACGCCAAATTTCATTTTTCGTGGCGCGAGGTTCGCTACCACCACGGTGAGCCTTCCCTCGAGAGCCTTCGGGTCATAGGCAGAGCGGATTCCGGCAAAGATGTTGCGCGTGCGGCCCTCGCCGAGGTCAACCGTCAGTTGCAGAAGCTTGTCGGCCCCCTCGACGAAGCCGGCAGTCACGATCCGAGCGATCCGCAAATCGGCCTTGCCGAAATCATCGATGCTGATTTCTGGCTTGATAGGCTCGGCGGCACTCGTAGTGCTTTCGGTGGGCTTGATTTCGTTCATCTTCAGCGATTCCTTCGATTCGTTGAGCATTGCTTCAATCTGTTTCGGCTCGACGCGTGTGGCGAGGTGCTCGTAGGGATTGATCCGATGACTCGTCAGGACGGTTTCGGCATCCGACCAATGCAGCGGCGCGATATCGAGAAAGCGTTCGACGCGCGCCACCAGTTCCGGCAGCACCGGCTTCAGATAGAGCGACAACAGACGAAACAGGTTCAGATTGGTGCTGCAGACGGCGTGAAGACGCTGCGTTTGGGCGGGATCCTTCGCCAGCACCCACGGCTTGGTGACGTCTACGTACTCGTTGATCCGGTCGGCGAGCGCCATGATCGCCCGCATGGCTTCCGCGAACTCACGGCTCTCGTAGTGAGCAGCTATCTGGCCGGCAGCGGCCTGCACCTCCGCAAGAAGTGCGGGATTATCGAGCGAGGGTGCCAGGCGTCCGCCAAACTGTTTCTCGATAAAGCCGGCGCTGCGTGCCGCGATGTTCACATATTTTCCGACCAGATTCGAATTGATACGTGCCGTGAAGTCGTCCAGACTGAGGTCGATGTCCTCGACGTGCGGCCCGAGCTTCCCAGCGAAGTAGTAGCGCAGGTACTCGGGATTGAGGTGATTCAGGTAAGTGCGGGCATTGATGAATGTGCCGCGCGACTTGGACATCTTCTGACCATCCACAGTGAGAAAACCGTGCGCAAAGACGGCGCTCGGTTTGCGAAAGCCGCTTCCCTCCAGCATCGCCGGCCAGAACAGCGCGTGGAAGTAAAGAATGTCCTTGCCGATGAAGTGATAGAGCTCGGCTCTGCTGTCGGGATCCCAGAACTCCTCGAATTTCAGGCTGGCCCGGGCACACAGGTTCTGGAAGCTTGCCATGTAACCGATCGGCGCATCGAGCCAGACATAGAAATACTTGCCTGGGGCGTCCGGAATCTCGAAGCCGAAGTAGGGTGCATCGCGCGAGATGTCCCAGTCTTGTAGGCCGGCCGCGAACCATTCGTCGAGCTTGTTCGCAACCTCCGCCTGCACGTGGCGCGGTGCCGTGATGTCAGGGAACAGCCAGGAACGCAGGGCGTTCTCAAAATCACCAAGCTTGAAGAAATAGTGCTCCGATTGCTTCTGTATCGGTGGCACGCCTGAAAGCGCCGAGACGGCGTTCTTGAGCTCGGTCGGCGCGTAAGTGGCGCCACATACCTCGCAAGAGTCGCCGTATTGATCCTTCGCGCCACAGCGCGGGCATTCACCCCGGATAAACCTGTCTGGCAGGAACATCTGTTTCACCGGGTCGTAGGCCTGCTGGATGGTGCGCCGGCTGATGTGGCCCGCGTCGCACAGGCGGCGGTAAACCTGCGCGACGAGTTCGCGATTCTCGGGGGAATGCGTGGAGTGATAATTGTCGAAAGCAACCGAGAAATCAGCAAAGTCACGCCGGTGATCGGCGTGCATGCGCGCAATCAGCTCCTCGGGCGTAATGCCTTCTTGTTGCGCGCGCAGCATGATCGGTGTGCCGTGGGCATCATCGGCGCACACATACCAGCACTCATGGCCTTGAAGTTTCTGGAAGCGCACCCAGATATCGGTCTGGATGTACTCAACCAGATGCCCGAGATGAATCGGCCCGTTGGCATAGGGCAGGGCGCTGGTGACGAGGATCCGGCGTTGTTGTTGTGGCATGCGATTTCCGGGGCAAGCGTCGCCGACAACGGCGATCGCGCATTTTAACCCCGATATGATAAGGGAAATCCGGGGGTTACGTCGCCCCCGACCATGACTTTTGGGCGGGCGCAGTGTAGCATGGCGACCCTTTTACACACCGGTCTGTGGAGTAATTGCGATGGCGGTTTCCCAATTGCAGGTTGAGACGGCGCTCAAGGAAGTCATCGACCCGTATCTCGAGAAGGATCTGGTGAGCACCAAGGCGGTGAAGAACATCGCCGTGGAAGGCGACAACGTCACGGTTGACGTGCAGCTCGGATATCCGGCCAGTGGCTGGAAGGATGGGCTTGCCGCCAAGCTGAAGGAGAAGGTGATCGGCGCCGGGGCGAAGAACGCCATCATCAACATCTCGTCCAAGATCGAGTCACACGGTGTGCAAAAGGGCGTGAAGCCCATCCCCAACATCAAGAACATCATCGCCGTTGCCTCTGGCAAGGGCGGCGTGGGCAAGTCGACGGTGGCGGTGAATCTGGCGCTCGCACTGTCGGTCGAGGGCGCAAATGTCGGCATTCTTGACGCCGACATCTACGGTCCGTCGCAGCCGCGCATGCTGGGCGTGAAGATGAAGCCCGAGTCGAAAGACGGACACTCGCTCGAGCCGATCATCAGTTATCACCTGCAGTCGATGTCAATCGGCTATCTGATCGACGAAGAGACCCCGATGATCTGGCGCGGCCCGATGGTCACTCAGGCGCTTGAACAGCTGCTGCGTGACACCAGCTGGAAGGATGTTGACTATCTCATCGTCGACCTGCCGCCTGGTACGGGTGACACACAGTTGACGCTCGCACAGAAGGTACCGGTCACCGGTGCGTTGATCGTTACGACACCACAGGACATCGCGCTGCTCGACGCGCGCAAGGGACTCAAGATGTTTGAAAAGGTCGAGATTCCGGTGCTTGGTGTCATCGAGAACATGAGCACCCACATCTGCTCCAAGTGCGGCCACGAGGAGCATATTTTCGGCGCGGGCGGCGGACAGAAAATGGCTGATGATTATGACGTCGATTTTCTTGGCTCGCTTCCGCTCGACATCCGCATCCGCGAGGAGACCGATGCCGGTCGCCCGACGGTGATCGCCGATCCGGACTGTCGCATCTCGCAGATCTACCGTGAGATCGCGCGGCGCGTGACGGCCAAGCTATCGCTTCAGAAGCGCGACTTCTCCGCCAAGTTCCCGAGCATTGTTATCCAGAACACCTGAGCAAGCCTTGCGCAAGCGCGGCGGCAAAGAGGCCGGAGCGACGCTCCGGCCTCTTTGCGTTATAGGGGCTTTGCGGCACAATACGCGCCCGATGAGCATCAAGTCCGACAAGTGGATCCGGCGCATGGCGGTCGAGCATGGCATGATCGAGCCGTTCGAGCCGAACCAGATCAAGCGTAACGAGAAGGGAGCAGTCGTGTCCTACGGGACCTCGAGCTACGGTTACGACATCCGCTGTTCGGACGAATTCAAAATCTTCACGAACATTAACTCGACAATCGTCGACCCGAAACAGTTCGACGAGAAATCGTTCGTCGATTTCAAGGGCGAGGTCTGCATCATTCCGCCCAACTCGTTCGCGCTCGCCCGGACCGTGGAATATTTTCGCATCCCACGCGATGTGCTGACGATCTGTCTCGGGAAGTCCACCTACGCGCGGTGCGGCATCATCGTGAACGTGACGCCGCTCGAGCCGGAGTGGGAAGGACACGTGACGCTCGAGTTCTCCAACACCACGCCGCTGCCGGCCAAGATCTACGCGAATGAAGGCGTAGCGCAGGTGCTGTTCATCGGGGGCGACGAGATCTGTGAAACCTCCTACCGGGACCGCGGTGGAAAGTATCAGGGCCAGCGTGGTGTCACACTGCCCAAGATTTGACTGGCGAGTGGAATTGAAGAAAAAGGGCGCCGTAGGCGCCCTTTTTATTTGCCATGCCCCTGGTGGTCGGCGGCACTCAGGATCCGTGCGGTCCGTTGTATTCGACGACCGGCAGCAGAATTCACCCGGCAAGCAGGCAGGAGGCTGAATTGACCGCCTGCCTAAAGAGTGCGGACACGCAAAGTCACTAGATCTTGATGTAGGTCCAGCCGGCTTCCTGCCTATTCAGGATCTGGACGACACCGCCCGGCACGACTTTCACTCCTTGATACAGATCCTTCTCGGTGACCTTGGTGGCCTTCATGGTGGCACCGCAGGCCAGAAGCGAAATGCCGTTCTTCATCGCCTCACCCATGCGGGGGCCGACGGGGGATTCAAACTTCATCATTTCAAGCCCTGGACCATTGACTACGATCTCGACGTCCACGTTTGCCTTGCCCAGGGCCTTCTGCAAGTTGTTTGCATTGTTCAGTGCCTGATTCCATTTGACGGGATCGTTGTCGGTCACATGGAGTATCGCGTGGTGCTTCTTTCCTGCATCGGCTGCCATCGCGGCCGGGCCGGAAGCGAATGCAAGGACCATCGCGATTACTGCACTTTTGGCGAAAAGCTTTAACATGGTGTTCCTCTCCGATTGGTTGTGTGTATTTTTTGGAAGACGGGCGGCGTTATGCGGCCACACGCGCGCCAAGCATTAGGCAGTTACCAGGGTTTTACAAGCGTCGAATTTTGGGTGCATGAAGGCAAAAACCGGGAATAATTCGGCGATTCTCAGCGTCTCGCGATCGAGACGCGCTCGACGCCGCGCCGTCAGCTCGGCAATACCCGGGCGAAGAACGACTTGAGATAAGCCGTTTCCGGAATGGCAGGATGCACCGGGTGGTCGGGACCCTGGTGACCCTCCTCAACGAGTGCCATAAAACGATCGAGGTGGCGGCTGCTCTTCAAGAGAATGTCGCGCAGCTTCTCCCGGGCCATGTGGTAGGAGCAGGAGCAGGAAATCAGCATGCCATCCTTCGCGAGCACCTGCATGGCGGCCTGGTTGAGTCGCTGGTAGGCCATGGTGCCCTGCGGGATGTCTTTGCGCCGCTTGATGAATGCGGGCGGATCGATGATGACGACATCGAAGCGCTCACGGTCGGCACGTAGGCGGGCTAGCGCCTCGAAGGCCTCCTCGCGCTGCACGCTCACCCTGTCCTGCATTCCGTTCAGCGCCGCATTGCGGGTAATGCCCTCCACCGCGCGCGCGGAACTGTCGACGCAGGTTACCGACTCGGCGCCCGCCGCAGCGGCTTGCAGTCCCCATGCGCCAAGATAGCTGAATACATCGAGCACCCGCGCACCGCGCGCATAGGCGCGCAGCCGCGAGCGATTCATGCGCTGGTCATAGAACCACCCGGTCTTCTGGCCGGTAAGCAGCGGCACTTCGAACTTCACGCCGTGTTCCTCCAGCACAATCGCGTCGGGTGCCTCACCCTGCACGGTTTCCACGTAACCCGGCAGCCCTTCAAGCTGGCGGCTCGCCACGTCATTGCGCAGGATGATGGTCCGCGGCTTCAGCACCTTGTTCAGCGCACCGATGATCTCTCCCTTGACGCGCTCCATGCCGGCGGTGGTCAGTTGTGCCACCACAATCTCGCCATACCGATCGACGATCAGGCCAGGCAGGGCGTCGCTATCACCGAAGGCCAGTCGATAAAACGGCTGATCGAAGAGTCGCTCGCGCAGACTGAGTGCGATGTTGAAGCGATGGGTCAGCAGCGACTGGTCGAGAACGTATTGCGGGTCACGCGAAACCAGGCGCGCGCAAATGAGCGCATTGGGATTGACATAGCCGCTGCCGAGCGGCCGGCCGGCGGCATCCTCGATGACGGCTGCCTGCCCGGGCTCGAACGCCGTGAGCGGCGTTTCCTTAATGTTGACCTCATTGCTAAAGATCCAGACATGACCGGCGCGTAGGCGCCGGTCCTCGTTCTTGCTGAGGCGCAGGTTGGGAAGCGACATGGGGGCCAAAGCATAGGCGAATCAGAGACTAAGGGGAATCTTCTTAACATCCCGTGACTTCTTCAATGTCTTGTTTTCCGTACTTTGCCCTGCATCATTGACATGATTGTCAGTCTGGCATGTCATGCATGTCATGAGCCGCAGATCTCGAAATGCCACATTGGGGTGGCGTGGGAGATTGAACCGACGGGAGATCCAGCATGACCATCAATACAACCTTGCAAGCACTGATTGACTCGCATGATCAACCTTTCGTCCTGATCGACGAGTCCTATGCCATCGTGGCCGCTAACAGCGCCTACCAGTCGGCTTATGGGGTGAATGCCGCCCAAGTCGTCGGGCGGGCCTGCTACGAGGTATCGCACAAGCTGAATAGTCCCTGCTGGCAGCATGGCGAGGCCTGCCCGCACCGCGCGGCGTTTGAGGAGGGTCGTGGCAGTGACCTGCTGCACCTGCACTATGACCCACATGGCCGCGAGGAGCAGGTACAGGTCAGGGGCTACGTGGTCCCGCAGCCTGACGGCCATCGGCTTATGGGCGAGCGGCTCGCGCGCCTCGGGCAAGTGGCCAATAACAAACAGGCGGGAGCGAACGAGGGGCCGACCATGCGCGACGTGGAGGCGAGCTATCTGGCCGAACTGCTGCAGCGCTACAGCGGCCATCGCCGCTCGATAGCCCAGGCCATGGGCATTAGCGAGCGCACCCTCTACCGCAAGTTGCGGCGCTACGGATTCAACTAGCCCCGTTTCTCATCGCACTTAGGTCCTGGGCGCGCGAGCATTCCAATGGACGGTTGCTGCGATTGTCCTGGCGTCATGTTGCGGGGTAGAGCAGAGGTGCCAAACCGCCACCAGGGGTGCGGAAGTTGGTGGTCTGTCCCTGGTAGAGTCGCGCGTTCATGAGTTGCACCGCACCGTCATAGACAAAGAGGCGCACATCGAACTTGAGTTTCACACTGCCATCCGTCGTCTCAACACGGCGCTCGGCAGGCGGCGCGAACGCCTGGGCGACGTAGCTGCCGGTGGCGATTTCCTCGAAGACTCGCCTGGTGACCTTGTCGCCGCGGTAGGCCGCCCGACTGCCAAACCCGGCGGCGGGCTTGAAGAACCATTGCTTGCGAGTCTCCCAGTAAGAATCCGCCTTCTCGGGGGTGACGCTGCGCGTCGCCGGAATGCATTCGACGAGCGTCGCGACTATCTCATCAGGAACGTGGATTTCGCGTAGCCATTGCTCGTCGCTCAATCGCACCAGATTGCGCTTGTCGGCATACAACGCATGCGCCTGTGGATGTGGTGTCACCACGGCATGCTGGTGTCGGTATGCCTCTTGTACGGCGGTGTGCGCGCTTTCAACCAGCGCAAAATCCGTCAACCGGTTGTAGATAAGGTCAATTGGCGTCTCGTCGTGCCACAGCCGCCCATGACAGAGCATCAGCTCGCGCGGGTCAACGATCACGACCTGCATGCCACGGCGCTCAAGCGCGGTGGCAAACAGGGCGAACTCCGGGTAGAGAAATTGCTCGCGTGGCGCATCGTCGACGATGGCAACATGTTCCAACGTGCCATGGCGTCGGCTCAGGCGCCACTCCGCCTCAAGCATATCAACGAAGTGGTCCTCGATCTGGCTCGGAGCGATGTGCCCCATCGTGAAACCCTGTAGGCCGGCGCGCTCGAGCGCCTCGGCCTGCTGCTGCAGTGCGCTTAGGACGCCACCGCCAGCGTTCGTGTTGATCTCGATTAGTCGCGGGCCAGCAGGCGTGAGGTGAAAGTCATACGAGCAAAATGCCCCGCGCGCGGTCGGCGCGAAAGTTCGCCCGGCAGCGCGCAGCGCCGCTTCGCGATACAGAGGCAGACGCACCACCGCCTCCACGGCGTTCACGAGTTCCTGCATCTTCTCGACATCCGCGCGCCCGACGAACACCGCGGTGTCCGAGAAGAGATGCGGCTGCTGTGCATTCATCGTGGCGCTGAGCCCGGGCACACGTGCATCAATCAGCCGGGAGAGGACCGTGCGATCGAGTGTGATGCAAACCTCATCGTTGCGCGCGGCGATCCGCGCTCGTTCGGAAGCCAGGGTCGGAGATGCGGTGGTAGTCATGGGGGTTGTCGTTGGTGGTGATAGATGAGCAGTCACCACCGCGCGCAGGGAATTTTAGTGTTTCCTAATATGCCCGTTAAAAAAGCTAATTGGCCATAGCCTGAGGCCGCACCTATAGTACCGCGTCGTCTCCCGGAAGACCCGTTATCCCGCCGATGAACGCACCGGTTACCTCCGCACGCACGGAAATCAAGCAGACCACTTGCTACATGTGCGCCTGCCGCTGTGGCATCAACGTGCACGTACGCGAGGGCAAGGTCGCGTATATCGAGGGCAATCCCGATCATCCGCTCAACAAGGGGGTGATCTGTGCCAAGGGCGCCTCCGGCATCATGAAACAGTACTCGCCGGCGCGTCTCACCAGGCCGCTGCGCCGCAAACAGGGTGCCGAGCGCGGCGCCAATGAGTTCGAGGCGATCAGCTGGGAGGAGGCGTTTGCCATCCTCGAAGAGCGCCTGAAGAAGATTCGCGCCACCGATCCAAAAAGATTTGCGCTCTTCACCGGGCGCGACCAGATGCAGGCACTGACCGGTCTGTTCGCCAAGCAGTTCGGTACACCGAACTACGCGGCACACGGTGGTTTTTGCTCGGTCAATATGGCCGCCGGTCTGATCTACACCATCGGCGGATCGTTCTGGGAGTTCGGTGGACCCGATCTCGAGCGAGCGAAGCTGTTCGTGATGATTGGCACCGCCGAGGATCATCACAGCAATCCGCTCAAGATCGCCATCTCCCGGTTCAAGCGCCAGGGCGGCAAGTTCATCTCGATCAATCCCGTGCGCACCGGTTACTCTGCCATCGCGGACGAGTGGGTGCCGATCAAACCCGGTACCGATGGCGCGCTGCTGCTCGCGCTTATTCATGAACTGGTGAAGCAGGGCCTGTATGACCGCGAATTCCTGGTCAAGTACTCAAACGCCGCGCAGCTTGTGAACATGGACAAGAATTCGACCGAGTACGGCATGTTCGTGCGTGCCGAGGTGCCGGTTGAAGAGGGCTGTTTCGATCCACAGAACAAGCTGTGGTGGGATCGGCATGTCGACAAGGCAGTGGTCACGCATAGCGACGGCGTGGATCCGCGCCTCATGGGCGAATTCAAGCTTCCGGACGGAACGCCGGTGAAGCCCGCGTTCCAGCTACTCACGGAGCGTGTGAAGGACTACACGCCCGAATGGGCCGAAGACATAACCGGCATACCGGCCGATACTATTCGCCGCCTCGCCCACGAGATGGGTGTCACGGCTCGCGACCAGAAGATCGAACTGCCCGTCGCCTGGACTGACATTTGGGGCAAGGACCACGAAACCGTCACCGGCAACCCGGTGGCATTCCATGCCATGCGCGGGCTCGCGGCACATTCAAATGGTTTCCACAGCATTCGTGCGCTCGGCATCCTCATGAGCATCCTCGGCACGATCGACCGGCCGGGGGGCTTTCGGCACAAGGCACCGTTCCCGCGCCCAATTCCACCGTGCGCGAAGACACCGCGCGGGCCGGAGGCGGTTCAGCCCGGGAAGCCGCTCGATGGCATGGCGCTTGGTTGGCCAGCCGATCCGGACGACCTGTTCGTCGACAAGGAAAACAATCCGGTTCGCATCGACAAGGGGTTCAGTTGGGAGTATCCGCTGTCGGTGCATGGGCTGATGCACAACGTCATCACCAACGCCTGGCGCGGTGATCCCTACAAGCTGGACACCTTGCTCATCTTCATGGCCAACATGGCCTGGAACTCGACCATGAACACGGTCGAGGTGCGAAAGATGCTGAACGACAAGGATGACAACGGTGAGTTTCGGATTCCTTTCATTGCCGTGTGCGATGCCTTTCAATCGGAGATGGTTTCCTACGCCGACCTGGTATTGCCGGATACGACCTATCTCGAGCGTTACGATGTCATGAGCATGCTCGATCGGCCGATTTCGGAGTACGACGGTCCGGTGGATTCGGTGCGTATCCCGGTGGTTCCGCCAACTGGCGAGTGCAAGCCGTTCCAGGAAGTGCTGATCGAGCTCGGTTCGCGCCTCAAGCTACCGGCGTTCGCCAAGCCCGATGGCACGCGAAAGTTCAAGGACTACCCTGACTTCATCATCAATTACGAGATCGAACCGGGGTCGGGCATTGGCTTTCTGGCCGGCTGGCGTGGCAAGGGCGGCGAGAAATTCATGAAGGGCGAGCCCAATCCGAACCAGTGGGAGATGTACGCCAAGAACAACTGCGTGTTCCACTACGAGCTGCCGAAGAGCTTCCAGTACATGCGCAACTGGAACAAGGGCTACCTCGAGTGGGCGCAGCGCCATCGCCTGACGCGTTATGCCGAGCCAATCCTGATTCACATCTATTCGGACATTCTGCAGCAGTTTCGCCTCGCCGCGCAGGGCAAGACCCAGGGCAAGCAGCCACCAAAGCACTTGCGCCATCGCATCGAGACCTATTTCGATCCACTGCCTTTCTACTACGAGCCGCTCGAGAGTCAGCTCACCGACAAGCAGAAGTATCCGCTCAACGCGGTTACCCAGCGGCCGATGGCGATGTATCACTCCTGGGATTCGCAGAACGCGTGGCTACGACAGATCCACAGTCACAATTTCCTGTACGTGAATCCGCTTACAGCACGCGCCCAGGGCATCGAGGATGGCGACTGGATGTGGGTCGAGTCCATGTGGGGCAAGGTCCGCTGCATGTGCCGCTACTCGGAAGCGACCGAGCCCGGTACCGTGTGGACCTGGAACGCCATCGGCAAGCAGTCGGGGGCCTGGAATCTCGAGCCCGGTGCCAACGAGTCGCACAAAGGCTTCCTGCTGAACCACGTAATTTCGGAAGAGCTGCCGCCGACCGCCGACGGGGAGCATCTCTCCAACTCCGACCCGGTTACGGGGCAGGCCGGTTGGTATGACGTGCGCGTGCGCATTTACCGGGCCGCCGAGGGTGAGCCGCGCGAGAGCTATCCGCAGTTCAACGAACTGAAGCCGGTGCCCGGGCAGCTGCCGCGCAAGCGCTCATGGCTTGCCTATGTTGGCGGCAAGATTGTGGGGAACTGATTGTGGCTCAACTCGCACTGGTGATCGATCTCAACGTTTGCGTGGGCTGCCATGCCTGCGTGACTTCCTGCAAGGAATGGAACACGTCAGGCAAAGCCGGCTTCATGTCGGATGACCGCCCGTATGGCGAGGACCCGACTGGCTGCTTTTTTAATCGTGTGCAGACCTACGAATTTGGCGAGTTCCCGAACACCGAGACGCTGCATTTCCCCAAGTCCTGCCTGCACTGTGAAGACCCCCCATGCGTACCGGTGTGTCCGACCGGCGCGAGTTACAAGCGTCCGGAAGACGGAATCGTGCTAGTCGACTACGACAAGTGCATCGGGTGCAAGTACTGCTCCTGGGCCTGTCCGTATGGCGTGCGCGAGATCGACGAGCACCAGAAGGTGATGAAGAAGTGCACGCTGTGCGTTGATCGCATTTACGACGCGTCGCTGCCAGAGGAGCGCCGGAAGCCGGCCTGCGTGTTGGCTTGTCCGACCAATGCGCGCCTGTTCGGCGATGTGCACGATCCGGATTCCGAGGTATCGGTTGCCATCCGCGAGAACGGTGGTTACGCGCTGATGCCGGAATGGGGAACGAAGCCGGCCAATCACTATCTGCCGCGGCGCAAGCAGCGCATAAAGATCCACACTGATGAGCTGGTGCGCGCCGACAACCCTCTCAAGAAGGAGCGCGCGCAGCCGAAGCCCGATATCAAGGAACCGTCGCTCGACGACGTCACGAGCTGGTAGCGCCATGCATCCCGCATTTTCAGTTTTGTTTCTCACCACGCTGATCGGTGTCGGGCAGGGCCTGTTCCTCGCCTTGTACACGGCGGAGGTGTACGCGGTGGTCGAATTGTTGCCGAAGCCGCCGGCGCACTTCTACTGGGTCGGCAGTCTGATTGCGCTCGCCTTCCTGGTGGGTGGGCTGGTGGCGTCATTCTTTCATCTCGGACATCCGGAGCGCGCCTGGCGTTCGGCCGCACGCTGGCGCACCTCGTGGCTGTCGCGCGAGGTCATCGTGCTGCCTTTGCTCATGGGCGCGGTTCTTGTCTATGCAATGGTGCATTACTTCGATCTCGACCTGCGCGTTCTCGGCATCGACACTGGCCTACATGGCGACCTGTCACTCATCATTGGCGCCGGTGGCGTGGCGTTCGCCTTCCTGCTGTTCCTTTGTACCGGTATGATCTACGCTTGCATCAAGTTCCTGCAGGAATGGGCCACGTGGCTCACCGTGGTGAATTACACGCTGTTTGGTCTTGCCTCGGGTTGGCTATTCGCTACTGCATTTGCGGCCTACGTGGCG